>JBIOJX010000090.1:0-9851 GCA_044451265.1 Desulfobaccales bacterium | reverse complement strand
GAACAGAGCCAGGGAAATCGTGGCCGAGACTCCGGGAGCTTATATGCCTGATCAATTCAGCAACCCGGCTAATCCTGAGATCCATCGCCGCACCACGGCAGAGGAAATCTGGCGGGACACGGACGGGCAGGTGGACATCCTGGTGGCCGGAGTGGGCACGGGGGGCACCATCACCGGGGTGGCGGAAGTGATCAAGGCCCGCAAGCCGTCTTTTCGAGCCGTGGCCGTGGAACCTGCGGCCTCACCTGTGCTTTCCGGCGGCCCCCCGGGGCCCCATCTGATTCAGGGCATTGGGGCGGGGTTCATTCCCCAGGTGTTGAACCTGGAGCTCATCGACGAAGTCATTACCGTAGCCGACGAAGAAGCCTTGGAAACGGCGCGGGAGGTGGCCAAACGGGAGGGCATCCTCTGCGGCATCTCCTCCGGGGCCGCGGTCTGCGCGGCGGTCACTATGGCCCGCCGTCTGGAGAATCGCGGCAAACAGATCGTGGCCATCCTCCCCAGCACCGGGGAACGGTATCTGAGCACCAAACTTTTCATTGACTGAGACTGAGTGGTAAGCGGTAAAGTAATTGGTCTCTTCCCAAGCTCAACTGGGAACGCCGGTTTTCGGCGAAGTTTGGCTTCCCATCGGTTGGTGGGCAGATCACCGCAGGCAATTGATTAGGTAAAAATCGTGTCATTGGAATAAAAAACCGCCTGGTTAGGAGAAGATGAGTCATTGATTACTTGCCTCCCACGCTCTCTTTTTGCCTGAGAGTTTCAGGAGAATTCTGATCAACTTATGGGACTATCCCCATATCCTGCCAAGCAGGCCAGTTTTTTCCGAGAGTAGGTTCCTTTGTTGTCAAGTCAGAATCCTGCAAAAGTTCTGTTACTGCTATATATCGACTGTTTGTGGTTAACTCCCCTATGAACCGCCGAGAAATAAAAAAAGGCGGCAGGATTGCTCCTGCCGCCTTGGATATTTGCTAATGGTTAGCGGTTCAGCGCGAGGTGGCCTTGGCCAGTTTCTCCCGTTGGGAGGCGCAGTCGCGGCACAGGGACGCCTCCGGCATGATCTCCAGGCGCTTGGGCTGAATGGGCAGGCCGCAGATATCGCAGAGGCCGTAGGCGCCGTTCTCCAGACGCAGCAGGGCCTCTTCGATGGCCTCCAGCTCCTGGCGCTTGGGCCCCAGAAGGGTGAGGCTGGTCTCGGCCATCAGGCTGACCGTGGCCTGGTCCTCTTCGTCCCGGGCGGTGGAGAGCATCTCCTGGTAGCCGTCGCCGATGCTGCTCTTGAGCTGATCCTTGACCTCGAGCCAGAGGCGCTTTTTGCGATCCAGCAGGCGCTCTTTGACTTCCGCCAGTCTCTCAGGGTTCAGTCCTGCCATCCTATCTCCCTCCCCAGGGTCGGTAGGCGGGGCCGCCGGACGGGGCTGGCCCCAGGGGTTTATTATTCAAGGAAATCCTCCAGCGCCGCCTTGCGGGTGGGGTGCTTCAGACGCTTCAGGGCCTTCTTCTCGATCTGGCGGATGCGCTCCCGGGAGACCTTGAAGGCCCGGCCGATCTCTTCCAGGGTGTGCTCCACTTCGTCGCCGATGCCGAAGCGCATCTTCATGATCTTCTCTTCCCGGGCGGTCAGGGTGGTGAGGATGGACCCGGTCTTCTCGCCCAGTTGGGACTCCAGGATGGCCTCGTAGGGCGACACTGCCTTGTCGTTGCGAATGAAGTCGCCCAGCCGGTCGCCTTCGTCGCCCACCGGGGTCTCCAGGGAAATAAGCTCATCGGCCAGATTGGTGACCAGCAGAATCTTGTCCTCGGGCACCCCGGAGCGCTCGGCGATCTCCCGGAGGATGGGCTCCCGGCCCAACTCCTTCAGTAGATCGTAAAAGGCCCGGTAGCAACGGTTGCGGATCTCCTGAAGATGCACCGGGATCCGGATGGTCCGAGTCTTGTCGTAGATGGCGCGGGTGATGGTCTGCCGGATCCACCAGGAGGCAAAGGTGCTCAGGCGGTAGCCGGTGGTGTAGTCGTACCGGGTGACCGCTTTCATCAGCCCCAGGTTGCCTTCCTGAATCAGGTCGGAAAAGGTCAGGCCCCGGTGCAGGTACTTCTTGGCGATGCTCACCACCAGGCGCAGGTTGGCCTTGATCATCTGGTCCCGGGCGTCGTTGACCTCGCTTTCCGTAACCTTGATGCGCTCGGCCAGTTGCTCCACTTCGTTGGCCTCGGGATGATGTTTCTTCATGGTCACCAGCTTCTGGTGGATGACCTTAAAGAGCTTTTCCTTGCCCTGGGCGCTCTTTTCCGGGGTGGTGAACCACTCCTGGATCTTCTTCTTGAGGTAGCGCATCTCTTCCAACTCGGATGCGGCCTGGGACACCAGATTCAGGATGCCCTCCTGGCCTTCCTTGATGATGCGCCCCAAGTGGCGTTCCTCTTCCGGGGACAGGATGGAATAGCGCAGCATCTCCCGGAAATAAGCGGCGACCAGGCCCTCGTGTTCCGGGATCTCCTCGACCTCGACGTCCTCCAATTCCTCCTCTACGCCCTCTTCCGGCAGGGCCCCGTAGCCGGCCACGCCCAACTGGTCGGTTACTTCCAGCTCCTCGTCGGCCGGAGCGGCGTAAGGGCTCCGGAAATCCAGGGGATCGCCCTCTTCCGCGGGCACCAGGAGGTTATATTGATCGTAGGCGACCAACTGTTCGTTGCCGCCCCCCAGATCAAGGAATTTCTTCAGGTATTCTTTTTCCATGTAGTCAATCCTATGGGCTGCGCCCCATTCCTTTGGAGATTAAATTATTTATTTTACATTATTCATGAGCCCAGTCAAGAAAAAAAGTCAAAACATTTTTCCCTTGGGCGCAAGAAGCGATATTTGGGGCTTGTTTTGCAATAGATTCAAGTTAATTACCCCCAGGAGAATGTCAAGAGGTCAAAGGGGATTATTCTGCACATTATTTTTTCCATACAGCGTGCCTTGACCCGAGCCCGCCCCAGGCGGTATGATGGACCGAGGGCCGGAGACGGGGGACCGGAGCGGAAAGTTCTCCGGCCTTTTGTCTCCCGTCTCCGGTCAAATCTCCCCAAGAGGCCTGCCGTGCCCCATCAATTCATCGACCAATTGCAGGAAGGCGCCCTGGTGCAACAATTCTTCCTCTTGCGCCAGGTGGAGTCCCGCACCGACAAGACTGGCAAACCCTACCTCTCCCTGGTACTGGGCGACAAGTCCGGCACCATCGTGGGCCGGGTCTGGAGCAAAATTCTGACCAAATGTCCCGGGCCCTTCGCCCCGGGTGACTATGTCGGGGTCCAGGGCCAGGTGGACGCTTACCGGGGTGAGATCCAGCTCACGGTGAATTACCTCAACACCGTCCAGGCCCTGGAGGCCCTGGGCAAGGACCTGAAGGACTTCGACCCGGAACTGCTGCATCAGACCACGTCCTATGACCGCCAAGAGCTTTGGCGGGAGCTGCGCCAACTGGCCGAGGACCACATCCAGCCGCCCGTGGGGGAGTTGGTCCTCAGGTTGCTGGACCGCTACCAGGACCTGCTCCTGGTCTGCCCCGCGGCCCGCCTCTATCATCACCCTTACCTGGGCGGCCTGCTGGAGCACACCTGGTTCGTGGCCCGCCACACCCTGGCGTCACTCAGCGTCTATCCCGACCTCAACCCGGCTCTCGCCCTGGCCGGCGCCATCCTCCACGACCTGGGCAAAGTCAAGGAGATCACCAGCCCCACGGCCCCGGAGCTCACCGTGGCCGGCCAACTTCTGGGCCACATCGCCTTGGGCTGGGAGATGGTGCGGGAGGAGGCCCGGGCCATGGATTTCCCAGACCCTGATCTCCTTATTCAACTAGAACACATTATCCTGGCCCATCACGGCGCGCTGGAATTCGGCTCTCCCATGGTGCCCAAGACCCGGGAGGCGCTGCTGGTCAACGTCCTGGACGACCTGGACGCCAAGCTCAAGATGATGTCCCAACACCTGGAAAGTGACACCGGTTCAAACGATTTCACCAGTTATCACCGGGTCTTGCAGCGAGGTCTCTACAAAGGCGGGAAAACCGCCGAGAAAAATTCAGAAAAATAGCCCAAGGTTGCCAATGCCTGGATTGACAACTTTGTAGATCGTTCTTATGTATTAGTTCACAATCCAGGCAGGGTCGCGCGAGGCGGCATTCGACTAGGCCCAGCGAATTTAACCGGGAGGGCATTATGTTCAAGAAGGTTTTGGTTCCTCTAGATGGCTCGGAAATTGCGGCGAAGATTCTCCCCAAGGTGGCGGAAGCGGCCAAGCTCTGCAAGGCTAAGGTTACCCTCTTACACGTCTGCTACAGCGGCGTCGGCGCCTTCACGGGCGAAGCATCCCCTGGCGTGATCAAGGCAGCAGAGGCGCAGGAGCAGAAATTTTGTTCCACCTTCCTGGTCAAGGCCGGTAAGGAACTCCAAGACCAGGGTGTGGAGACCGATTGGGCCTGTGTGGACGGCGTGCCGGCCCGGGAAATCGTGGCCTTCGCCCAGGACAAGGGCTATGACCTCATTGTTCTGGGAACCCACGGCGCCGGCGAAGTGGCCTGGTACATGGGCGGGGTCGCCGACCGGGTGGCCACCCACGCCACTGTGCCGGTCCTGCTGTTTAGGACCCTGCAATTCAAGCCGCCGCTGCTGAAGGAAATCTATTCTCAAGTGCCGGGGGAAAATTTCCCCAAGTAAGTCCAGCGACTTTTTAGGTAAAATAATTACGGGACCACCGGGCTTGAGCCCTGTCGTCCCGTTTGCTTTTTTAAATGCAGGGGTTTTATTGGTGGCACAGGCTTTCCAGCCAGTGCAGGTGTAGGAAGGGCTGTGCACCAACCTGGCGGGCGAGACGCCCGCCCCACCAACTTTTCATAATTTGCGGGTGGGCCGAAGGCCCATGAAGGACTGCTCACTGCCCCTCATTTCGGCAGACTGAAATAAAAGGTCGCCCCGGCGCCGACCTTGCCCTCGGCCCAGACCCGGCCCCCGTGTCGCTGGATAATGCGCTGGACGATGGCCAGTCCCACCCCGGTGCCTTCGTATTCCTCGCTGCCGTGCAGTCGTTGGAAGACTCCGAACAGTTTGTGGCCATAACGCTCGTCAAACCCAACCCCGTTGTCCTTGACGTAGTAGATGTTCTCGTCTCCTGCACTCCGGCCGCCCACTTCAATGGCCGCGGTCTCCCGGCCCTTGCTGTATTTGACGGCATTGGCCAGCAGATTTATCATAACCTGCTTAAGCAAGTTATGGTCTCCGCGGGCCTCGGGCAGGTCGCCGATAGCTAATTGAAACTTCCTTTCCGGCTCCTGGGACTGGAGTTGTTGGAAAACCCGGTTAGTCATGGCAGTCAGGTCGATGGCGGACTTGCGTATCGGCTGTCGGCCCAGACGCGAGAGGCCGAGAAGATCGTCTATGAGTTGGGCCATGTTCCTGCTTTGGTCACAAACGACGTTGAGCAGCCTGAGGCCTTCCGCGTCGAGCCGGGACGAGTGTTCGTCCAGGAGCATCCGGGAGAAGCCCTTGAGGGTCCTGAGCGGGGCCTTGAGGTCGTGGGACACGGAATAAGAGAAGGCGTCCAGATCCTGGTTGATTGTTTCTAACTCGGCGGTGCGTTCCTGCACCCGCTGTTCCAGTTCTTCGTTAAGTTTGCGGATTTCCGCTTCCGCCCGCTGGCGCTCGGCAATGTCCCACCAGAAATCACCCAGGAGGGACACCATTTCGACATCCTGCTCATCGTAATCCACTGGCTTGTTCCCCACGCCGATGATGGCCACGACCTTATCACCCCTAAGGATCGGCACCACCAGTTCCCGCACCACCGGGGCATGGCCGGGAGGCAATCCCCGGCGGTGGGGCAGCGCGGCGTAGTCGTTGTGAATAACCGGCCGGCGCTGGGGCACGCACTCGGCCCAGACGCCGGCCTCGGCAATGTCATAATGCCGGCCTTTGCCATTTGCCGTACACATGTTCTTGAGCGTGTTAGTGGACCAGCTTTGCAGTAAAAGCGTTCTTTGATCGGCATCGACCAGGTGATAAAAGCCTATGGTGCTGCCGGTAAGCGCCTCCAATTCGTCCAGGGTCGCCTGGGGAAATTCTTCCTGAGGATAGGACTCGGCAAACTCGACCAGCCTGAGGCGGGCACGCAGGATATTCTCCGCCCGATGGCGTTCCATCACTTCCTCTTGCAATTGCTCCACGGTCTGCTTCAGTTCCTCGGTGCGTTCCTCCACCCGCTGTTCCAGCTCGTCATGAGCGCGTCGCAGGGCCTCTTCCGCCTGTTGGCGTTCGGTGATGTCAACCGAAAAGCCAATTATCCCGATGATGTTCCCGTGATCATCGCGATAGGGGATTTTGTCGGTCTGCACCCACCTCACTCCCTCAGGCGTTCCCAGGGTCTCAACTATGTTTCTTTTGGGGATGGTGGTGCGCATCACTTCCTGGTCGTCTTTCCAGTAATCGTCGGCCTGGGAAGGATAGAGGTCGAAGAGCGATTTTCCGTCCATTTCTTCCTTGGACAGGCCCGTGGCCTCGGCCAGGGCCTTATTGGTTCGGATAAACCGGTTCTCCTTATCTTTATAAAAGATCATGGCCGGCACCGAATCCAGGATGATCTGCAGTTCCTCCCGCTGCCGCTGCAAGGCCTCTTCAGCCTGCACGCGGGCCGTGATGTCATGGATAATGGAGTAGAGCAGATCCTGCCCCTGGAGCCGGATGGGACCGCTGGAAACTTCCACGTCCCGCACTTCCCCGCCGGCCAGGCGGTGGCGGAAGTGAAATTGCCGCCGATTATCCTGCTTGGCCCGCTGCATCTCGGCAAACACTTGCTCGGGAGAAAGCGTGTTGATCTCCGTAATTTTCCTGGCCGTGAGTTCCTCCCTCGAAAAACCGTAGAAAGCACAGGCCGCCGGGTTGGCATCCACAATGTCTCCGGTGGTCGGATCAATCAACAGTATCACCGCATGGTTGTCCTGAAAAAGGCTGCGGTAGCGGGCCTCGCTTTCCCGCAAGCCTGCCTCGGCCTGCCGGCGCTGGCTGATGTCCGAGAAGGCAATTCTGACTAAACTGCTTCCGGCAGCATCCTGGTAGAAGGCGCTCTCCAGGAGGGCAAAAAACGCTGGCTCGTCTTTTCGCTGCAATCTGACCTCGAAGGTCTGCGCTTCCCGCCCCTGAAGCCCCAGGTTGAGATGCCGGCGAAACGCCGCTCTATCTTCCAAAACCATAAAATGGGCAAAATGCACGTCAATGAGCCGGGGTCTCTCCACCTGCAAGAGCCCGGCGGCGGTGAGGTTGGCTTCTTTGATAAATCCGAGTCTATCAAGGGTGAGGAAGCCGACGGGGGCAAAGTCATAGAGGTCAAGGTAGCGGCGGCGGGATTCTTCTATTATTTCCTGAGCTTGGCGCAGTTCATCGTTCTGCATCTCCAGCTCGATCTGGTGCACCCGTAATTCGTGAATCAACTTTTGGGCCTCAGCCGGCGAAATTTCTTCCGGTAAAGGTTTGTCCGTTTTCAGTCTTGCCTCGGCCTGCCGCCGGAGTTCCTCAGCCTGAGAATGATCCGCCTTCCTCTTTTTCATGCCCTTTCCCTTGTGTTGATTCACAACCGCGAGAGGGCAGGGATTTCTTGGTAAGTATCCCTGGCCCCCTCCCCGCTCACTAAGCCTTCAGGGCCAGCAGGCGCGGCTCGGTCAATTCCTCGATGGCGTAGCGCAGGCCTTCCCGGCCCAGGCCCGAGGCCTTGGCGCCGCCGTAAGGCATGTGGTCCAGACGGAAGATGGGGGCGTCGTTGATGATGACGCCGCCCACTTCCAGGGTTTCGAAGGCCTGCCAGGCGTGGTGCAGGTTATTGGTGAAGACGCCGGCCTGGAGGCCGTAGTCGCTGTCGTTGGCCAGGGCCAGGGCCTCGGCGAAGTCGGCGAACTGGGACAGGGTCGCCACCGGCCCGAAGATCTCGCAGTTCCAGACCTTCATGTCCCGCTTGACCTTCTCGAGCACCACCGGCGGCATGAGGTGGCCGGAGCCTAAATTTCCGGCCAGCAGCCGGGCGCCGCCATCCAGGGCCTCTTTGACCCAGGCCCTGACCCTGGCGGCCACATCGGCGTCGATGAAGGGCCCTACTACGGTCTCTTCCCGGGCGGGATCGCCGGCGACGATTTCCCGGTGGATGGTTTCGAGGAAGAGCGCTTTGAAGGGCGCATAGACCTCCCGGTGCACCAGGAGGCGCTGCACCGCGATACAGATCTGACCGGCGTGGGCGAAGGCGCCGATGGCGGCCCGGCGGGCGGCGTACGACAGGTCGGCGTCGGCATCCACGATACAGGCGGCGTTGCCGCCCAACTCCAGGATGACGCGTTTGCGGCCGGCTAAACTCTTGAGGCGCCAGCCCACCGCGGCGCTGCCGGTGAAGGACAGGGCCTTGAGGCGGTCGTCGGCCACCGCCTTTTCCGTCAAGGCCGTGGTGCTGGGCAAGACTTGCAGGCCCCCGGCGGGCAGCCCGGCCTGCGCATAGATCTCCGCCAGCTTCAAGGCGGTGAGGGGCGTCTTGGAAGGTGGCTTGAGGATGATGGGGTTGCCCGCGGCCAGGGCCGGGCCCACCTTGTGGGCTGCCAGGTTAAAGGGAAAGTTGAAGGGGGTGATGCCCAGCACCGGCCCCAAGGGAAAACGCCGGGTGAGGCCCCAGCGCCCTTTGGTGGCCGCGGCCAGGTCCAGGGGCAGGACCTCGCCGCCGATCCGGGCCGCTTCTTCCGCGGCCAGGGAGAGCGTGGTGACGCCCCGCTCCATCTCGCCCCGGGCAAAGGTGATGGGCTTGCCGCCCTCGAGCCTGATGGTTTGGGCCAGTTCCTCTTGCTTGGCCTGGACCCCGGCGGTCAGCTTTTCCAGCAGACTGCGGCGCTCCTGACTGGAGAAGGACCGGAAGAGCCCGGCAGCCTCCTGGGCCGCGGCGATGGCCGCTTCCCACTCCGCGGCCCCCGCCAGGGAGACCTCGCCTACGACCTCCCCGGACCAGGGGGAGCGGACCGGGAGGCGCTCTGTGGTTTCAATCCAGCGGCCGTTGATAAAGCAACCTGGTGAATTCATCGTCTCTAACCTCGGATAATTTCAAAAACTTGGCTTGGCCAATCCTCTGCGCTCTGGGTGGGGATAAAGATTCGGCTCAATCTTTCCACTTTAAGGATGTAAAGAGAGTATTTCAAGCCAATTCAAATGAGCCCAGGCGAGACGCCTGTACCACCAAAACAGCAAAGGAGGGCGGGGACTCTGACGATAAATCCCCGACCCTCCCCTTTGGGACATAATAACCAGGTTCCCTTACCGGAACACTAGATACTCTTCCACTTCAGCCTGCCGACCCATGGACACCAGGCGGTCGGCGCAACCCTCACACAAGTACTTAGCGTTGGGATTATTCCACTTGATGACCGGCTTGGTCTTGAACATGTCCAGGACCTTGGTGGGAGATCCGGGACCCATCAGGTCGCAGGCCACTTCGCTCACCCGCCAGCCCACGATCTCCATGTGCATCGGGGTCTCGGTGCTGACCGTACATTTCTCCATCTTGGTAATATTTAATGGCTGTTTGCCTTCTTTGCCGCAGACGCTGCATTGAAAGGTTACTTCTTCGCCCCAAAAGATATTGTAATAACCGTCTTTGGGCAGGTTACTGCCCTTGAACCAGGTAAGCGCCTGCTCCAGGGTCGGGGCGAAATGGAGTTTGGGAGGATTTTCATTCAGCAGGTAGAAACGACCGAACTGGAGGTCCTTGGGCTTGGTGGCGGCCTGAAACAGTTCTTCGGCATACATCTCCTGGCCATGTTTTCTCACCCGGACCTGGTATCTGGTCAGGTCGGTGG
>JBIOJX010000089.1:0-9868 GCA_044451265.1 Desulfobaccales bacterium | reverse complement strand
GACGTGAGAAGGCCAGTTTTTTCCAAGCGATCCGGCATCTGCTTTTTAGCCTTGGCCCTGCTGGCGCTGCTGTTGCTGCCCGGGATCGCCCTGGGCGAAACCCTGAAGGTCACCCAACCCAACCAGTCCCTTTATCCGGACCCGGATTTTGCCGGCACGCCCATTGCCCCGGTGCCGGCGGGGGCTGCAGTCAATGTCCTGCAGCAGAAGGGCGACTGGTACCAAGTGGAGTACCAGGGCCAGAGCGGTTGGCTGAATCGCCAGGCCTTCCCCGCCCCTGCGAAGGGCTCCAAATTCGGTCTTCCCGCGATGCTGTTCGGGGCTCCGGTGAAGGAGACCAGCAGCGACGAAGCGGCCCTGGCCGGCAAGGGCTTTACCCCGGAAGTGGAATCCTCCTATAAGACCAAACATCCGGAGATGAAATTTGCCGAAGTGGACAAAGTGGAGTCTTATAAGGTGGATGCCGCCACGCTCCAGACCTTCATCCAGGAAGGAGGGCTGAAGCCATGAAGAGCCAGAGGAGCTGGATAGTGATTGTTCTTTTGGTGACCCTGCCCTGCGTCTGGGGCTGCGCCGCCACCGTAGGTTCCGTCCTACCGGGAGCCGTCAGTGTTGCCGCCACCGGCGCCACCAAAGCGGCCAAGGCCTCGCATGAAATCACCGATTCCGAGGAATACTACATCGGTCGGGCGGTGGCGGCCCGCGTCCTGAGCCAGTATCCGCTCTACCAGGACGCCAAGGTCACCGAATACGTCAACGAAGTGGGCCAGACGGTGGCCCGGAAGTCGGCCCGGCCCAACACCTTTAAGGGCTACCACTTTGCGGTGCTGGACACCACCGAACTTAACGCCTTTGCCTGTCCCGGGGGCACCATCTTCATTACCAAGGGCCTGCTGGTCACCTGCGCCAATGAAGACGAGCTGGCCGCGGTCCTGGCCCATGAATGCTCCCACGTGGCCAACAAGGACGGCATCAACTCCATCAGCAAGGCCCGCTGGACTGAGGTGTTTACCGCCATGGGGACCGAAGCCGCCCGCCAGTACGGCGGCGTGGCGGGCAATCTCGTCACCCTGTTTGAGGGCTCCATCGACGACGTCTTCAAGACCATCGTGGTCAACGGCTACAGTCGCACCGCCGAAGAAGCCGCCGATGCCGGCGGAGTGGCGACCCTGACCAAGGCCGGCTACGACCCCGGGGCCCTGGCGTCCATGTTGAAGAAGATGCTGGCCAAGGAGAAGTCGGGCGCTGCCAGCGGCATCTATAAGACTCATCCGCCCACCAGCGAGCGCCTGGCCAAAGTTCAGGCCGAAGGCGGCAAAGAGAAGGCGGCGGCGCCGGCCGAGGCCAAGCGGACCCAGCGTTTCAAGCAGGTCGTGAAGGGCTGAGGCAGACTCTTAATTGCCCAGCAAACTGACGGGTGGTCCGGGTAGCCGGGCCACCCGTTTTTTAGTTTCCAGTTTCCAGTTTTCAATTAAAAGATAATGGCCCGCCCCAACCGCGCCTCGCCAGCCGGTCCGGCCGGGGGGCATAGTCGTGACACCCCTCCGGCACTCACCTCCGCAAAAAGAACTGACAAAATTGTCCGCAAGGCAGTTGTCTTTATTACATCATTGTATTATTTAGGTGTCACGCGGACCGGGGCCGCAACCTGGAGACGGAGATGGCATCTAATAACTCAGTAATAATCATAAGTTAATCACTAAAGCCCTGGCAGGCATATTTCTTGCTTTTAGTTTAGAGCATGGATGCTGACCTTAAAGAACTCCAGATCCAAGTCATCTTTGAAATTGGCCAGATTCTCGGCCAGGCTCAGAATCTGGATCAGGCCCTGGAGTTTATCCTCGGGGTCCTGTCCAAGTCCCTGGCCCTGAAATATGCCGGGGTTACCCTGAAAGACCCAGAAACCGGCGAACTGCGCTGCCGGGCCTCTCGGGACCTCGTCCCCGAGGGCCAGCCGCGGACGGATTGCCGGCCGGGGGAGGGGATTACCGGGCTGATTCTGGGGACCGCCCAGCCATTCATCATGCCGGTCATGGGCCAGGAGCCCATCTTCCTCAATCAGGCCCGGGCCCGGCATCTCCACAAGGAGCAAATCGCCTTTATCGGCGTCCCCATTATTCTGCACGGCTCCCCCCTGGGGGTCCTGAGCGTGGATCGCCTCTTCGGGGAAGAGGTTTCGCTGGAGGAAGACCTCCGGCTTCTGGGCATCGTGGCCTCGCTCATGGGGCAATTTGTCGGCCTGGAGCGGCAAGGCCGCCTCTGGGAAGAGGGTCCGCACCCGGGGAATCTCCCCTTGAATCCGGAACTATCGGAGGATTCCCGGAATTTCTTCATCGTGGGTCAAAGCCCCGCCATCCTGGAGGTGCAGCAGCTCCTCAAAAAGGTGGCCCCGGGCCGCGCCCCGGTCCTGCTGACGGGAGAATCCGGCACGGGCAAAGGCTTGATTGCCCGGGTGATCCACGAACTGAGTTCCCGGGCCCGCTACCCGTTCCTGAAGATCAACTGCGGCTCGCTGCCGGAAAACCTGCTGGCCGCCGAGCTTTTCGGTTATGAGAAGGACGCCCTCCCCGGGACCGTCAAGGCCCGGCCCGGCCGCCTGGAAGAAGCGGACGGCGGCACCATCTTCCTGGAGGAAATCGGGGAGATGTCCCTCAACCTCCAGGCCAGGCTGGTGCGCTTCCTGCAAGGGATGGAATTTCGGCGTCTGGGCAGCAGCCGACCCCGGAAGGTGGACGTCCGCCTCATCGCCGACACCAGCGAGGATCTGGCCGAGGCGGTTAAGTCGGGCGCCTTCCGGGAAGACCTCTATTATCTGTTGGGCCATGCGCCGGTGGGGGTGCCACCCCTGCGCGCACGGCGTCAGGACATCGCCCTGCTGCTGGACCACTTCCTGGACAAGGTCTCCAAGGAATACGGCCGCCGGTTTTATCTAACCCAAAAGTCCCTGGAAGTTCTGCAGGATTACGCCTGGCCCGGCAATGTCCGGGAAATGGAGAATCTGGTGGAACGCCTGTGCATCGTGGTGGAAGGGGCTGAGATCGGCGTTAAAGACCTGCCCTCCTATCTGGCCCCGGTGACGAAAATGGGACAGGCCGCGGACCAGGCCTTTCTGTCCCGCTTGAAAGAGATGGAAAAGCGGGAGATCCTGGCGGCCCTGGAGCGCAACCGCTGGATTCAATCTCAGGCGGCCATGGACCTGGGTTTGACCTTGCGGCAGATCGGTTACCGGGTCAAACAGTTCGGCCTGGAAAAGCTCATCAAGGAGCAGCGGGGGCAGGTCAGGTCGGTGTAGGAAAGGATTTACCACAGAGACACAAAGGACACAGAGGACCACAGAGGAATGAAAAACTCCCCCTGGCGCTTGGCGCCAGGGGGAGTCATTTTTCGGTGATTCTCTGTGCTCTCTGTGTCTCTTGGTAAATCCTTTTCCCTCACTCCAGGGCGTTGAGCTGCAAGGTGATGGGTTTGGTGTCGGCGCAGGGGCCGCTGAACTGGATGGGCCCCGGGAAGCGATAATGGTCCTCCCGGGCCCACTTCTCCCGTTCCCGGGCCAGGAGGCGGAAGGATGGCGAGTCCAGGTCCACCTTCTGTTTGGCGATAACCAACTCCAGGCGGCTCTTGCGCTCCTCCAGGTGCATCAGGGGGGCCAGGGGTATGCCGATGGGCTGCCAGTCCGCCACCGGTTTATGCAGGTCCTTAATAGCCGCCATGTAGCCGGTGACCCCATTGACCAGGAGGGCGTAGGCGGCGTGGCCCAGGTTGTAACAGTAATCGCAGTCGAACTTGGTGGGGAAGGTGCCCCGGCCGTCATAGCCATAGTAATGGTTCTGGGTTTTGAAGACGCCCTTATAGAGGCCTTTGGCCCGCTGTTTGCGGAGGTAGGTGGCCACCATCTCCAGCAGGATGCGCTCGGTGTTCACCAGGGAGAATGGGAAGTTGCCGTGGCTGTCCCGGGACAGCAGCAGGCCCTTCTGGAGCAGGGAGGGGAAGCCCAGGAAGACCCGGCTGTCGTAGTCCCGCCAGATATCGTTGTTGTCGATGAGCTGCACCTGTTCTTCGTAGGAGAGCGTTTGGAAGGACTCCCCTTCATGGGCCTCCCGGTCGTAGGCCGCGATGATGTAGCTGATCTTGATGATCAGGACGTTGATTTCGTGGATGAACTCCAGGATACCTTCGGGGATCAGGATGGTGCCGTAATTCATGCCCCGCCGGGCCCGTTCCACTACCACGTCGGCGATGAGACGCACCACCTCGTGGATGGTCAGCTCTTTCTCTTCAATCTCCTCGCCGATGAGGATGACGTTGGGATGGGTCTGGAAGGCCACCTCCAGGGCGATGTGGGAGGCGCTGCGGCCCATGAGGCGGTTGAAGTGCCAGTATTTCAGATCCGACTTGCAGTCGGAATTGAGGTTGCCGATCTCGGTGGCAAAGGCCATGCAGGCGGAGTGGTACCCGAAAGGCGCCTGCAACAGCCCCGGCACCTGGAGGTCGCCGTCGATGGTCTTGGGGATGCCGATGACCTGGGTGCCCAGCTCGCGCAGATTTTCGGCCAGGAAGGCGGCATTGGTGTTGGAGTCGTCGCCGCCCACCACCACCAGGCCGTCCAGCTTCAGGGCGGCGCAGGTCTGCCGGCACTGCTCCATCTTCTGGGGGGTGTCGATCTTGTCCCGGCCGGTGCCCAGCATGTGGAAACCGCCGGAGTTTTTGTAATGGGCCACCATCTCGCCGGTCACTTCCAGGTGCTTATTGGTGATGATGCCCTTGGGCCCGGCCTGGAAGCCGATGACCACGCTATCGGGATGGTCCTTTTGGGCCGCCTCGAAGAGCCCGGCAATGACGTTGTGGCCGCCCGGGGCCGGGCCGCCGGAGAGGACGATGCCCAGGCGCCGGGGCTTGGGGGTCGGCTTGCCCCCAGGGGTGATTTCCAGCAGTCGGTTCTGGCTCACGAAGGGCAGTTGCTCCCGGGCTACCTTGAGGACGTCAAGTTCGAAGCCGTCCAGCGGCCGGGTGAGCCCCGGGCTCGCGGCCAGGGCCAGGCAAAGCTGGGGTCGATAGGCCCGGCGCTCTTCCCGGAACCGGCTTTCGTTACCCAGCAGATAATCCTCTTGCGCTTGAATTGATCCGCCAGTCTGGGGCTTTGCGGCCATCTGAGTCTCCTGTTCCAGATTACTGATAATCGTCTAAGGGCGATAACTTGATACAATGACATGCCGTGAGGGCGAACACAAGGTTCGCCCCTACGCCATCAATTCCCGCAAGCGCTGCACGTTGGCGGCGACATTGCCGTCCCCGCCGTAGATGCCGGAGCCGGAGACCAGGACGTCGGCCCCGGCGGCCGCGATCTCGGCCACGGTTTGGGTGGACACCCCGCCGTCCACCTCGATGAGCACCGGCAAGTTTTGCTGGTCGATCATCTGCCGCAACTGCCGCACTTTGGGAAGAACGCCCCGAATGAACTTCTGGCCGGAGAAGCCGGGGTTCACCGTCATCAAGAGGACCATGTCCACGTCCGACAGCACATATTCCAGACAATCCAGGGGCGTGGCCGGATTCAGGGTCACGGTGGCCTTGGCCCCCAACTCCTTGATATTTTGGATCAGGCGCTCCAGGTGTACCGTGGCCTCCACGTGAATGCCCAGCCAGTCGGCGCCGGCGTCCACGAAATCTTTGACGTAGCGCTCCGGGTTCTCAATCATCAGGTGGACGTCCAGGGGGAGTTTGGTGGCCTTACGGATGGCCTCGGTCACCGCCGGCCCGATGGTAATATTGGGGACAAAATGGCCGTCCATGACATCGATATGAATCCAGTCCACCCCGGCCTGCTCCGCCAGGTGAACCTGCTCCGCCAGACGGCCGAAATCGGCGGAGAGAATGGAGGCAGAAAGTTTTTTCAGGTTTTTCATGAAGGTCAGCTCCGGGGATTGGGGATATGGAGAAGTTACCCCCAGTGCCCGGCAAAAATCAAGCAGGAAGTTAGGCCGGATGAAGATCGCTAGCAGCCTGCCCGCCCCGTTCAGGAGCGGCAAGGGCTCCGGCCGGATATTGGTTGACCGGTGTTCTCCTCAGTCCTGGTCCCATTGGGCGTGGAAGGCGCCGGGGCCGTCCAGGCGTTCGTAGGTGTGGGCTCCGAAGTAATCCCGCTGCGCTTGAATCAGGTTGGCCGGCAAGCGGGCGCTGCGGTAGGCGTCGAAATAGGCCAGGGTCGTCATCAGCCCCGGGGCAGGCAGGCCCAATTCGGCGGCGAGGATCACCACGTCCCGGAGATCCTGCTGTCTGGCCTGGAACTCCCGGGCCAGCTTGGGGTCCAGGAGCAGGTTGTTCAGGTCGGGCCTGACCCGAAAGGCCGCCCGGATCTCCTCCAGCAAGGCGGCCCGGATAATGCAGCCGCCGCGCCAGATTCGGGCCACCGTCTCCAGATCGAGGCCATAACCGTAAGTGGCGGAGGCCTTCTTGAGCAGGGCCAGACCCTGGGCGTAGGTGGCGATCATGCCGGCGTAAAGGGCGTTTTGCAATTTTTCCAGCAAGTGGGCCCGGTCGCCGCCGAAGGTAATTTCCGGGCCTTTCAAGACCTGGGCCGCGGCCTGGCGCTCGGCCTTGTAGCCGGACAGGTCGCGCAGCACCACGGCGATGTCGATGGTGGGGGTGCCCACCTGCAGGTCCATGGCTTCCCAGGAGGTCCACATGCCGGTGCCCTTTTGCCTGGCTTCGTCCCGGATCTGGTCGACGAGTGGCTGGCCGGTCTTATCGTCCTTCTTTAAGAAGATGCGGGCGGTGATCTCCACCAGGAAGGAGTTCAGCTCCGTGGCGTTCCAGGCGGCAAAGACGCCGTGCAGTTCTTCCGGAGCCAGGCCCAAACCCCGGTGCATCAGGTCGTAGGTTTCGGCGATGAGCTCGATGAGGCCGTATTCGATGCCGTTGTGGACCATCTTGACGTAGTGGCCGGCGGAGCCCGGTCCCAGGTAGGCGACGCAAGGGTCGCCATCGACCTGGGCCGCCGCGGCCTCCAACACGGGAGCGACCCGATCGTAGGCCTCCCGGGCGCAACCGGGCATCAGGCTGGGACCGTAGCGGGCCCCGGCTTCGCCGCCGGAAACGCCCAGGCCCATGAACCAGATGCCTTTAGCCGCCAGGGCCCGGGCCCGGCGGCTGGTGTCGATGAAATGTGAATTGCCGCCGTCGATGAGCAGGTCGCCGTGGGCGAGGAGCGGGAAGAGTTCCCTGATGACGGTGTCCACCGCCTCTCCGGCTGCCACCATGATCAGAATGGCCCGAGGCCGGCGCAGGAACCTGGCAAATTCTTTCAGCTCAGAGCCGGGGCGGATATCCCGAGGTCCCACCTCCTGGGCCATGAATTCTCGGGTCTTGGCGACGGTGCGGTTGTATACGGCCACGGGAAAGCCGTGGTCGGCAAAATTCAGGGCCAGGTTGCGACCCATGGTCCCCAGGCCGATGACCCCGATCTCACATCCCGGTTTGGGCATAAGAAAATCTCCAGAGAGCAGTGAGCGGTCAGCAGCGAGCAGTAAAACCAATGGTGCCTGGCTCTCTGGCGCTCACATTTATTTTCATAAAATAAGCAAGTCTCCCAATTTCCAACGGCGGCAAAGCGCTCAACTGAAAAAAGCGAAACAGCCACCCCGGCCCTTTCAAGCCCGGTGGAAAGCCGGCGCTATCGTATATTCTTTCCTTGACCGACCTGCTTACTGCTTACTATTACAGGGCTTCCCGGCGTTTGCCCTCCAGGGTGCACATCAGGCTATCGTAGGGCTGATTAAATTTTTCCACCCCTTCGTCTTCCAGCCGCTGGGTGGCCTGGTTGAGGTCGAGGCCCAACTCCGGCAGACGCTTAAGGACCGCGGTAGCCTTCTCCAGGTCCTCGGCCAGACGCGGGGCGGGGTTGCCGTGGTCCCGGTAGGCCTTCAGGGTCTCCACGGGCAGCGTGTTGATGGTCTCCGGGCCGATGAGGGGCTCGACGTACTTGATGTCGGGATAGGCCGGGTTTTTGGTGCTGGTGCTGGCCCAAAGCAGGCGCTGGGTCCGGGCGCCTTGGGCGGCCAGGGCCTTAAAATTTTGGCTACCAAAGATTTGCTGATAGATGGAATAGGCCACCTTGGCGCTGGCGATGGCTGCCTCGCCCGGGAGAGAGGCCGCGGCCGCGGCCAGAGGCCCGCCGGCCTGGGCCAACTTCTCCAACTGCGGGTCAAGCAGGACGTCGATGCGGCTCAGGAAGAAGCTGGCCACCGAGGCGACGTTCAGGTGCAGGCCCTGGGCGGCCCGCTCCTCCAGGCCGCGGCGGTAGGCCTCGACCACCTCCCGGTAGCGGGGCAGGCCGAAGAGCAGGGTGACATTGACGTTGATCCCTTCGCTGATGAGCTGCTGGATGGCTGGCAGGCCCGCCCGGGTGGCCGGCACCTTGATGAAGACGTTGGGCCGGTCCAGTTTGGCCCATAAGCGCCGGGCCTCGGCGATGGTGCCGGGGGTGTCTTGGGCCAGGTGGGGGTTGACCTCCAAGCTGACGAAGCCGTCAGCCCCCCGAAGCTGCTCAAACCGCGGCCGGAAGACGTCGGCGGCCCGCTGCACGTCCGCCACGGTCAGGGCCTCATAAATCTCCTGGATGCTTTTACCCTTCCGGGCCAGGGAGCGGATATCATCGTCATAGTCCCGGCTGCCGGCGATAGCCTTCTCGAAGATGGCGGGGTTGGAGGTCATCCCGCGCAGGCCATCTTCGTCGATGAGCCGCTGGAGTTCTCCGGAATCGAGCAGCTGCCGGCTGATATAGTCCAGCCAGATGCTTTGGCCGAGGCTGGTCAGTTTAAGCAGCGGGTTCTCTTGCATGGCTATTAACTCCGCCTGGATAAATAGGTAAAATTGGTAGCACCGGCTTTCCAGCCTGTGCAGATAAACTGGCGGGCGGGACGCCCGCCCCACCAACTCGAAACTCGAAACCAAAACTCGAAACTAAAACTGCCGCTCCAGGGCCGCCACCTTGTCCAGGCGGCGCTGGAAGCGCTCCGCCCCCTTATAGCGGGACTTCAAGAAGGTCTGAATCAGGTCCCAGGCCAGGGCATAGCAGGTGACCCGTCCGCCCAGGCACATGATATTCATGTCGTCGTCCTCCACCCCCTGGTGGGCGGAGTAGGCGTCGGTGATGAGGGCGGCCCGGACGCCCCGGATTTTGTTGGCGGCCACCGAGGCCCCCACGCCGCTGCCGCAGATGGCGATGCCCCGGTCCACCTCACCCTGGGCCACGGCCCGGGCCAGGGGCACGACAAAATCGGGATAATCATCCTGGGCTTGGTATTCCCGGGCGCCGAAATCCACGATCTCGTAGCCGGCCCCCCGGAGTTCCTCCAGCATCTTCTCCTTCAGCTCAAAGCCGCCGTGGTCGGCAGCCAGACCGACGCGCATGTTTTTTTCCTCCGGAGTTCTGTAGGGGCGAATCTTGTATTCGCCCGGTTTGGGCGAACACGAGTCGTTTGGGCGAACACAAGGTTCGCCCCTACGGTCAACTCGCCGCCAACTTGAACTCGTGCATCAGGTCCAGCACCTTCTCGATGATGCCGTCCTTGGAGATCCCCTCGAAATCCAGGAGTTCGGCGGGCTTGCCGGTCCTGGGCTTCAGGTGCACCGCCAGGGAATAGACCGGGGTCGGGACCGCGGCCAGGGCGGTGCGCACCGCGTCACCGAGACCGCCTTCGGGATAGTGATCCTCTACGGTAATGATGGCCCGGGTGGCCGCGGCCGCCGCTTTCAGGGTCTGCTCATCCACCGGCTTGACGCTGTAGAGGGCCGCCTCTTTCCAGTCGGGCTTCACCAGAAAGCCGGAAATGACGTACGTCACATAGAGAACGCACGCGAACAGGAAGAT
>JBIOJX010000088.1:0-10007 GCA_044451265.1 Desulfobaccales bacterium | reverse complement strand
GCGCACCACCACCGCCACCCCCACCGCCGGGTTGACATACAGCACCCGGCGGCAAGCCCGACAGACCAGGCGGTCCCGGTCACAGCGGGGCTCGACCGCCAATTTCCCGCCGCAGCAGGGACAGAAACGATATGCAGGAGGATTGCAGGACATATTAGTTTCGAGTTTCGAGTTTCGAGTTTCGAGTTTTTAGTTTTTATGCCGCGCTTCGACCAGCGATCAACCTGGCTCCTTTTCTTTTAAACCGAAAACCGCCCACTGAAAACCGAAAACATCTCTTTAAGGTTGAAAGTGGCGATAAATTCGTTTAAAAGATTCGTTGGCCCTTAGATTTTCGGAGACGACTTCTTGACCACCCCCAGGCTCACAGCTGTCCGCAATATCGGCATCATTGCCCACATCGACGCGGGGAAGACCACCCTGACGGAGCGCATCCTCTATTACTCCGGCCGCACCCACAAGATGGGCGAGGTGCACAACGGCGCCGCAGTCATGGACTGGATGCCCGAAGAACAGGAGCGCGGCATCACCATCACCGCAGCGGTAACCACCTGCCAATGGAAGGGTTGCGTCATCAATATTATCGACACCCCGGGCCACGTGGACTTCACCATCGAAGTGGAACGCTCCCTCCGGGTGCTGGACGGCGCCATCGGCGTCTTTGATGCGGTGAGCGGCGTGGAGCCCCAATCCGAGACTGTCTGGCATCAGGCCGACAAATACCGCGTCCCCAAAATGGCCTTCATCAACAAAATGGACCGCATGGGGGCCAATTTCTGGGCCGCAGTGGACTCCATGAAGGAAAAACTGGGCACCCACCCATTGGTGCTCACCATCCCCTGGGGTGAAGAGGACCGTTTCCAGGGGATCATCGACCTGCTTTCCATGCAAGCCCTGAAGTGGCGGGAAGAGACCCTGGGGGTATTCTTCGACGAAATGGAGATTCCTTCGGACCTCAAAGCCGCCGCGGGCGCGGCCCGAGAGGCCCTGGTGGAGGCCCTGGCCGAAGTGGACGATGAGGTGATGGAGGCCTACCTGGCCGAGCGGGAGCTGTCGTCGGAGGAGCTCAAGGCCGGTCTGCACCGCGCCACCCTGGCCCTCAGGGGCGTGCCCACCTACTGCGGCTCCGCCCTGCGTAACAAAGGGGTCCAGCCACTGCTGGACGGCATCAAGGACTTCCTGCCCAACCCCACGGAAGTGCCGGCCATCATCGGCCAGCACCCCCAAACCGGCGCCGAGGAGTCCCGACCGTCCCGGGTTGACGGCCCCCTGGCCGCCCTGGCCTTTAAGATCATGGTGGACCAGAGCCAACGCCTCACCTATGTGCGCCTCTACTCCGGCACGCTGAAATCGGGCCAGGAAGTCTACAATCCGGTCAAGGGCGTCTCGGAAAAAGTGGCCCGCATCCTCAGGATGCACGCCAATAAACGGGAACCCCTGGAGGCGGCGCACGCCGGCAGCATCGTGGCCCTCCTGGGTTTGAAGATCACCAGCACCGGCGACACCCTGTGCAGCCGGGACCGGCCCATCATCCTGGAGCCCATCTCCTCCTATGTGCCGGTGATCTCCCTGGCCATCGAACCCCTGACCCGGGACGACCAGGAGAAGTTGGGGCCGGCCCTGGCCCGGGTCTCCGAAGAGGACCCCAGCCTGCAGATCACTACCGACGAAGACACCGGCCAGGTCTTGCTCTCCGGTATGGGCGAATTGCACCTGGAAGTGATTCAGCACCGCCTGGAGCGGGAATTTCACGCCCACATCCGGGCCGGCCGCCCGCAGGTGGTTTACCGGGAGACCATCGCCGCCGCGGTCGAAGAAGCCGGCAGCTTCGATCGAGAACTGGCCGGCAAGCACCATTTCGCCGAGGTGCGCCTCAGCCTCTCCCCCCGGCCCCGGGGGTCCGGCAATGCCTTCGTTTCCATGCTGCCCGAAGACCACCCGGCCCAAAATTTCGTGGCCATCATCGGCCAGGCCGTACAAGAGGCCCTGGAGGGCGGCGTGGTCTACGGCCACCCGGCGGTGGACGTCGCCGTGGCCCTGACCGAGGCCACCCTCAAAGAGGGCCTCTCCTCCGAGATGGCCTTTCGCATCGCCGCCATGACCGCCCTGAAACAGGGGTTCACCCAGGCCCAGCCCCAATTGCTGGAACCCATCATGAAGGTGGAGATCATCGCCCCGGAGGAATTCACCGGCGAGGTCATGGGCGACTTTGCCTCCCGCAAAGGCAAGGTGGAGCAACTGATGGCCAAGGGCATGGTGCGCCTGATCACCGGCACCGCCCCCCTGGCCGAAATGTTCGGCTACGCCACGAACCTCCGCTCCCTTACCCAGGGCCGGGGCACCTTTACGCTGCAGTTCGACCATTACGGCTTCGTGGAACGGCGGGAGGAAAAGTAAGGGCAGTAGTCAGTTGCCAGTTGGCAATGGTCAGTTAGAAGCTTTGCCGATCAGCGTGGTCTACTTTGCAGGCGTCGTGCCGGCGCCCCTGCTGCCGGTCGTTCGGCAAAAAAACGCTTCCTCACAAGATTTGCGCCACCTCACTAGATATAATGAAGCCGCTTATAATATTAATTTCATTAATTCTGCCCTGCCTGGCTCTTTCGTCTAAGGCTGCAGATTTGCCCAAAGGCGCAGAGAGTCAGTTCGCCCAAGTGAATGGCATTCGCCTGCATTACGTAAAGATGGGAGAAGGCCCGTTACTTATTCTTCTCCATGGTTGGCCGCAGACTTGCTATGAGTGGCGTAAGGTTATGCCGACTCTTGCGAGCAAGTTTACTGTTGTTGCTCCAGACTTGCGAGGCTTGGGGCTTTCAGAGAAGACGCAGACTGGATACGACAAGCACACTATTGCCAACGATATTGCAGCATTAATTAAACATTTGGGAGAAAAATCAGCAATTGTCGTGGGGCACGACATGGGCGGAAAAGTTGCTTATGTCCTAAGTTTGTTGTACCCCGAACTGGTGACGAAACTCATCATGGTGGATTGCATGCCGCCCGGAACTGAGAATATGGATCCTTCCAAAGACGGGATGTGGCACTATGGCTTTCATATGGCTGCGAAATTCCCGGAGATGTTGACCAAAGGCCGAGAACGAGAATACATTTCCGCGCAAATGACGCAGTGGCTGCACCAGAAAGATGCAATAACCCAAGATGCACGCGCTGAGTATGCTAAGCACTACGCCAGTCCCGGAGGGATGACCGCCGGGTTTAATTACTATCGCACCTTGCTTGACGACGCCAAGTTTCTCGCAGGTTATGCGGACCGGAAGTTCGCCATGCCGGTCCTGACTATTGCGGGGCGATACGGAGTTTCGGATAATCTATTCAAGGCAATGACGCCAAAGGCTGACAATCTCAAGGGTGTCATTGCCGAAGAAAGCGGACATTTTGTGCCCGAGGAAGAGCCGGTGTTTTTAACCGAGCAGATATTGAATTTCGCTCAGGTCGGTAAACGGATGTAGCACCAAAAGCGGGTGAAGCTAGATTGGCAGTAATGTGGGGTGCGCCCTGCGCACCATCCAATATGAGCGATAAACAGACCATCATCGATCAAATCCGCCAGGCCTTCGGCGGCAACGAGTACCCCGGCGACGGTTATCTGCAAGGCAGCCGCGAGGGCTGCGAACCGGACGAGGAGGTGGGTCCCTTCGTGGGCCGGCGCAACTGGCAGAAGCTCGCGCCTGAGTTTCTGGATGGCCATTACGCCGCGCCCAGCTTTTTTTCCGAGGCGGGCTTCCGGTTCTTTCTACCGGCCTATCTGGTGGCCGATCTCCAGGGCCAACTGAACACGGCGGACCCGGTTTTCCACCTGACCCATGGATTTTTCGATATCACCGTCGAGTCTCCCGTAAAAGGGCGGGTATTTCTGCTGAAAACCGGCAAGTCAAAATTGCTGAATCCACGGCGCTACGGCGCCATGACTTTTAATGATTACGCCCGCTATCGGCTGTCGGTCTTCACCCGGGAAGAGGCCGCGGTTATCGTCGCCTATCTGAAATTTAGGATGAATGCTGCCGGAACCAAGGTTGAAAAGGAGCAGATCGAGGCGGCGTTCGACGCTTTTTGGCTGGAGAGGTCGCAGGCGGCTCCCACGGCAGCAGCTCTGCAGCAACATTTGACGGAGGAAAAGGCATACTTCGGGGCCATCATGCACCGGCGCGGCAGCCCGGAATCTTCCGGGGAAGGTCCGCCTGGGACTTGCGGCCTCCGCCCCGAAGATTCAGTCTCCTCCGAACCAGGCGTCAAGGAGAAATAACTATGGCACTAGAACAAACCCTATCCATGATCAAACCCGATGGCGTCCAACGCGGTCTCATCGGCGAGGTTATCGGCCGCTTCGAGAAAGCCGGCCTCAAGATCCGGGCCATGAAGATGCTGCATCTGAGCAAATCCCAGGCCCAATCCTTCTATGCGGTGCATCAGGAGCGGCCCTTTTACGACAGTCTCACCAGTTTCATGAGTTCCGGCCCCATTGTGGCGCTGATTTTGGAGGGCGAGAACGCCATCCAGATGAACCGGGCCCTCATGGGCGCCACCGATTACCGCCAGGCCGCGGCCGGCACCATCCGGGCCGATTTCGCCAAGGAGATCGAGGCCAATATCGTCCACGGCTCCGATTCCCCCGAAAACGCCGCCATCGAGATCGCCTTCTTTTTTAATGCCCTGGAAAAAGTGTAGGGTTTGGGTGGCACCGGCGTCCCGCCGGTGATTTAACCAGCGGCCTGGCGGGCCCGGAGGCCCGCCCCACCAGGAAACCATTGGTGGGGCGGCCGTCTGCGGCCGCCAGACCTTGTGCTGATGTGAAGCACCTGCCTCTCCCTGCCGCTCCTTAATCATCCCACCCCCAGCCCTCAACTTGACAAAGGCACCTGCCAGCCCCATTTTACTGTTACGTGCATGACGCTAAAGGCAGCGGCGCGGACTGAGGTAAGGCTTGCTCCCTTGCGCCGCGGCTGGCCCTCGCAGAGATTGCTCCAGGAGAATGGCATGCCGGCAACCGCCAGACAGGACGAGATGGTGGTCACCAGAAAGGCCTCGGCCCGGATTCCCACCGCGGCAGGCGAATTCCAGCTATTCTTTTACGAAAACAACCGGGACGACAAAGAGCACCTGGCCCTGGTGCGGGGTGAGGTCAGCGGCCGTCCGGACGTGCTGGTGCGGCTGCATTCCGAATGCTTCACCGGGGACGTCCTGGGCTCCCGGCGCTGCAACTGCGGCGAGCAACTGCAACTGGCCCTAAAAGAGATCGCCGCGGCCGGAAGCGGCGTCATACTTTACTTACGTCAGGAAGGCCGGGGCCTCGGCCTGCTGGATAAATTGCGGGCCTACAACCTGCAGGACCTAGGCTACGACACCACCGAGGCCAACCTGCTCTTAGGCCACGAAGTGGACGAACGGGACTACACCTTGGCGGGCCTCATCCTGCGGGACCTGGGGGTCACTTCCGTCCGCCTCCTCACCAATAACCCCGCTAAGGTTGAAAGCCTGGACGAACTGGGGATCAAGGTAGCCGCCCGGGTGCCCCTCCAGGGCAAGGTGCAGGCTGAAAACGCCGCCTATCTGCGCACCAAGGCCAGCCGCCTGAACCACCTGCTCATCCTGGAGGAGGTGGAGGAGATCAACGGCGTCCGGGCCCAGGAAACCCGGGTGATGGACCGGGCCAAAACTGTCCTGGCGGCCGCCTCAGAGCACCGGCGGCGGACCGGCCGGCCCCTGGTCACTCTGAGCTATGCCCAGAGTCTGGACGGCAGCATCGCCGACCGCCCCGGCCGGCCCCTGTCTCTGAGCGGCTCCCAGTCCATGACCCTGACTCACGGCCTGCGCGCCTCGCATGACGCCATTCTGGTGGGCATCGGCACGGTGCTGGCCGACAACCCGCGCCTCAACGTGCGGCTGGTGACCGGCGAGAGCCCCCAACCTGTGATCGTCGACAGCCGCCTGCGCTTTCCGCCCTACGCCAACCTGTTGCACCACGGCCGCGCCCCCTGGATTGTGGCCAACGAAGGCGCCGACCCCGAGCGCCGGGAGGCCCTGGAGGCCATGGGCGCCCGGGTCTTTTGCCTGCCCGCCGCCAACGGCCTGGTGAACCTCGAGACCCTGCTCAAGCAACTGGGGGACCTGGACATCGACAGTCTCATGGTGGAGGGCGGCGCCCAGATCATCACCAGTTTCCTATCCTCTCGCCTGGTGGACCAGATCATCCTGACCATTGCCCCCTTGCTGGTGGGTGGCCTGCGGGTGGTGGACAGCCTGGGGCGAGGGCGCTTTCCCCGTTTGAGCAACCTCACTTATCAACGTCTGGGAGAGGACCTGGTCCTCATGGGTGAACCCGAATGGCAGGATTAGGGAATGTATAGGCGAGCCATCTATTTCACCGGACCCCGGCAGGTGGCCCTGCGCCGCGAGGCTATTTCGGCCCCCGCCTTCGGCCAGGTGCTGGTGCAGACCATCATCTCGGCCATCAGCCCCGGCACCGAGGGCCTCATCTACCGGGGTCAGGCCCCCCAGGATATGGCCCGGGACGACACCATCGCCGCCCTGGCCGGCGACTTTTCCTTCCCCTTGAAGTACGGCTACGCCCTGGTGGGTAAAGTGGTCACTTTGGGCCCCGGGGTGTCCCCCGATTGGCAGGGCCGGCAGGTCTTCGCCTTTCATCCCCACGAAAGCCACTTCCTGGCCACTCCCGACGAGCTGCAAATGCTGCCCCTATATCTCACCGCCGAAGACGCGGTCTTCTTCCCCAACATGGAGACCGCGGTCACCTTCCTCCTGGACGGCCAGCCTCTGATGGGGGAGCAAGTGGCCGTTTTCGGCCAGGGGATCGTGGGGCTGCTCCTCACCGCCCTGCTGGCCCGCTGGCCCTTGAACTCTTTGGTGACCCTGGACCTCTACGCCAAGCGGCGGCTGCTGTCTGAAAGCCTGGGGGCTCAGCACAGCGTGGACCCCTCGACCCCGGACCTGACGGAGCGTTTGTTGGGATATCTCCAAGGGGCCGGCCCTTATCCCGGCGCCGATCTGACCTACGAGATTTCCGGCAATCCCGAGGCCCTGAACCAGGCCATCGCGGTCACCGGCTTTAACGGGCGGGTGGTCATCGGCTCCTGGTACGGCCGCAAGCAAAGCGCCCTGGACTTGGGAGGACGTTTCCATCGCAGCCGGGTACGGCTCATCGGCAGCCAGGTGAGCACCATCCCACCGGAACTCGCCGGCCGTTGGAGTAAGTCCCGGCGCTACCACATCACCTGGCAGATGCTGGAGCAGGTTAAACCGGCCCGTTTCATCACCCATCGCTTTCCCATCACCCAGGCCGCCCAGGCCTATGAGTTGCTCGACCAGAATCCCGGCGAGGCGATCCAGGTGATCTTCGAGTATTGAGGAGCTGCACATGCACATGATGTACACCCTGGCCGTCAAACGTCACTTCATAGCCCGGCATTTCCTGGTGGGCGGGGATTGGGGCACGGAAAACCAGCTCCACTCCCACCATTACCGGGTGGAGGTGCTGCTGGAGGGCAAGGTCCTCAATCAACACGGCTTTCTGGTGGATATTGTGGCCCTGGAGGCCCACCTGGATGAACTGGCGGCTTATTACCGGGACCAGATCTTGAACGAGCTGCCGGAATTTGCCGGGCTCAATCCCAGCATCGAACATTTCGCCCGCCTCCTGGGCCAGGAACTCCTGAACCGCATCAAAGACCCTCTTCATGCCCTCACCGCCAAGGTGTGGGAGGATGACATCGCCTGGACCGCCTACCGCGAGGAGCGCTAATTGCATCTGGGCCTGTTGGTTTACGGCAGCCTGGAGACCGTCTCCGGCGGCTATCTCTATGACCGCAAATTGGTGGAGCATTTGCAGAGCTGCGGGGATGAGGTGGAGGTCATCTCCGTGCCCTGGCGCCCCTACGGCCGGGCCCTGTTGGACAACTTCTCCCCCGCCCTGTCCGAACGCCTGAGCCGGGCTTCTTTCCAGCTGCTGGTTCAGGATGAGCTGGTCCATCCTTCGTTGTGCCGCCTCAATCACCGGCTGCGGCGCCGGGTCTCGTACCCCCTGGTGGCCATCGTCCACCACCTGCGCTGCTGTGAAGCCCGGCCCGCCTGGCAAAATTTTTTGTACCGCCAAGTGGAGCAACAATATCTGACTTCCGTGGACGGTTTTATTTGCAACAGCAACGCCACCCGGACCGAGGTGGAACGCCTGGTGGCGGCAGGACGGCCGGCGGTGGTGGCTCCGCCGGGGGGCGACAACGTCCCCGGCGGCCTCTCCCGGGAGGAAGTCTTGCTGCGGGCCGGAGCCCCGGGTCCCTGCCGCCTGATCTTCGTGGGCAACCTGATCCCTCGAAAAGGGCTGCATGTCCTGCTGGACGCCCTGGCCACCCTGCCTGATCCGGACTGGCGCCTGACCGTGGTCGGTGGCCCGGAGTTGGACCCGCCTTACGCCCGCGCCATCCGCCGCCAGATCGCCACTCTGGGATTGACCGGCAAAATCAAGATGTTAGGAACCCTGCCTCCGGAAGAGTTGGCCGAGCGCCTGCGGGAGAGCCACCTGCTGGCGGTGCCGTCTGCTTACGAGGGCTTCGGCATCGTCTATCTGGAGGCCATGCGCTTCGGCCTGCCGGTGATTGCCTCGGCCGCCGGCGGGGCCCGGGAAATCGTCAGCCACGGAGTCAACGGCTTTCTGGCGCCGCCGGGCGACCCCGCCACCCTGAGCCGTTTGCTCAAATCCTTGCTGGAAAATCGGGACCTGTTGACGCGCCTGAGTCTGGCGGCCCTGACCCACGCCGCCTCCCAGCCCACCTGGAAGGAGAGCGCCGCCCGGGTGCGGGAGTTTCTGGTGGATCTGCTATCGGCTGAAAAGGCCAGGAGGTGAAGGCATGTTAGCGAAAAAGATTTTGGCCGGCATTTTTGCAGTCCTGATTCTGGTGAAACTGGGCGTCTGGCTGATAAATCCGGCCGGATGGCTGGCTCTGGGGCGGTTATTTATGGAGCATCACGTAGTGGTTACCGGCATTTATGTGGTACTGATCGCCATAACCGGAGGCTTCATCTTCTCCAGCCTAAACTTAATCGATCTGGCCCTGGTGATGTTTTTTACCTCCTTGCTCACCGGGCTGACCCTGATGCCCTATTCGACCCAGGTGGGGCAATTGGGGGAGGCGGTGGTGGCCGTCGGCATTGGCAAGGCCTGGCTGGGCCTGGTGATCTGGGGAGCCGTGGCCGTGGCCGTGTTTTCCAAGGTGTTCTCCAAGAGTCGGAGATAACCCCTTTGCCGGGATTTCGTTTGATCTGAGCGCGGAACGCTACCATGATGACTGGCATCCCCGCAGCATACAGCTTCCACCGCTATCTGGCCGCCAAGCAGGGCCTGGACGACCGCTCCCTGAACCGCCACGTCCGGGAAGCCCTGGCCGGCGCCTTGCTGGAGCGCCGGAAAAACACCGCCTGCCGGGTGCTGGAAGTGGGCTGCGGCATCGGCACCATGTTGGAACGCCTGATTGATTGGCAGCTGCTGGCCGAGGCCGCCTATACGGGCATCGATGCGCATCCCGACAATATCGGCGAGGCCCGCCGGCGCTTCCGGCGCTTTGCCGCCGCCCGGGGAGCCGATCTGGCCCAGGAGGCCGGGCGCTGCTTATATCGCCAACCCGGGCAGACTGTGGCGGTGGAATTCGAAGCCCTTGATCTTTTCCACTTGCTCACCCGGGAGCAGGGCCACCGCCGTTGGGACCTTATTCTCGCCCATGCCTTCCTGGACCTGGTGGATCTGGGTACGACCCTGCCCGGCTTGCTGGGCTTGCTGGCACCCGGCGGTTTCTTCTATTTCACCCTCAATTTCGACGGCTCCACCATTTTTAAACCCACCATCGATGCCGGTCTGGACCAGCGCCTCGAAATTCTGTATCACCAAACCATGGACCAGCGCCAGGTCGGCGGACGGCCTTCCGGCAGCAGCCGCACCGGCCGCCGGCTCTTTGAGCACCTTAAGTCCGCCGGGGGCACGGTGC
>JBIOJX010000087.1:0-10121 GCA_044451265.1 Desulfobaccales bacterium | reverse complement strand
CTCCATAGCATATAAGCTAAATTATTTATATAATAAAATAATTTCTCATGGCGCCGCCCGAACTGGAGAACCATGTCAACCAAGCGCTACCAGGACCCGAAGTGGGTCGCCAGCCAGGCCCTGAAACTCGATTATAATTACGCCATGGCCGAGTTTGTGGGGGCCCAGGGCCTCAACGACTCGGATTTGACCGATATGAACCCCGACCCCGCGGCCCTGGCCCAGGACCTGGCCGCGGCCCGACAGGACGGCCGCCTCGGTTTCATGGACCTGCCCCACCAGACAGAAGTTCTCAAGGAGATCCGCCGGGTGGCCAAGCCGGTGCTGGAGTGGGGCTGGGACCTCCTGGTCCTGGGGATCGGCGGCTCGGCCCTGGGGGCCCGGGCCCTGCAGCAGGCCCTGGTGCACCCGCAGCACAACCGCTTGCCCATAGGCCGGCGACAACATCGCCCCGGCCTCTGGGTGCTGGACAACATCGATCCCGATTTCTGCTTCGGCATCCTGGACGGCCTGGACCTGCGGCGCACCTACGTCAACGTCATCAGTAAGTCAGGCGCCACCGCCGAGACCCTGGCCCAGTTCCTCTGGGTCTATCAAATGGTCAAAAACCGGGTGGGCGAAGACACGGCCCGGGAACGGATCATCGTCACCACTGACCCGGACCGGGGTCCTTTGCGCCGTCTGGCGAAGCAGGAAGGCTTTGCCTCCCTCAGCGTCCCGCCCAACGTCGGCGGCCGCTTTTCGGTGCTCTCGGCAGTAGGCCTGCTGCCGGCCCACCTGGTGGGCATCGACGCGGAAGAACTCCTGGCCGGCGCCGGCTTCATGGACCAGCGCCTGCAAGCCACGCAATATCGCTTGGCCCACCGGCTGGCGACCCTTTATTACCTGTTCGCCGCCCGGAAGCAGCGGAACAACCTGGTCTTCATGCCTTACAGCTCGCTCCTGGCGGGCCTGGCCGAGTGGTTCTGCCAGCTCTGGGCCGAGAGTCTGGGGAAGCGAGTCGACGCCGGCAGCACCCCGGTAAGGGCCCTGGGGGCCACGGACCAGCACTCGCAGTTGCAGCTCTACATGGAAGGACCCCAGGATAAGCTGATCACTTTTGTGGACGTGGAGAAATACAAGCACCAGGTGGAAATCCCCAACCTTTATCCGGACCAGGAAGAGCTGAGTTACCTGGGAAATCATTCTTTGGGCGAGCTTTTGGCCACCGAAAGACGGGCCACGGCCTTCAACCTCATGAAGGCCGGCAGGCCCAGCCTCAGCCTGAAACTACCGGAGATCAACGCCTTTACCGTGGGCCAGTTGATCTACCTGCTGGAAGTGGCCACCGTGGCCGCGGCCCACTTCTTCGGAGTCAACCCCCTGGACCAGCCGGGAGTGGAAGGCGGCAAGCAGACCACTTACGGCCTGATGGGGCGCCCGGGATTCGAGGCCCAGCAGCGGGAATTCGCCCAGGGCAGCCCGGCCTTGGAGAAGTATACGGTTTCCTGAACTTATGAAGCGTCTCAGCCTGCAAACTCCGTGGTGGCGCCCAGGTAGGGACCTGAACCCCTTCGGACTGGTAAAATTCTTCTCGCTGCCCGGTTTTATCGTCATTCTGATCTTCACCGGCATCCTGGTGGTCTTCCTGACGGTCCGGGCCCAGCAGATGACCCTGAAGAAAAATGAAGACTACCTCATCCTGCTGGCTTCCAACCTGAACCACCAGATTTATCAGCAGTTCGTGCTGCCCACCGCCTTTGAGAAGGGCGGCCGCATCACCCTGTCCGACCCCGAGCAATCCAGGCGTCTGGATGAGGTGGTGCGCAACACCATCCACGGCTTTCACGTGGAGCAGTTGAACCAATACGACCAGGAAGGGGTCTTCTCTTACAGCACCGCCAACCTGCCCCTGGGGCAAAAGTGCGACAATTGCATCGGGGTCCAGAAGGCCCTGGCCGGAGTGAACTATTTCGAAATGCCCGGCTACAGCGCTTTTTTGAGCATCATCTGGCCCAACAGCGAGAAGGCGCAGACGCTCAATGCCTTCATTCCCTTTCGCCTGGAGGGCAAGCAGCCGCCCCATGAGGGGCCGGTCGTGGGGGTTTTCGAGATCACCCAGAACATCTCCGCCGACCTGGCGGAGATCAGCAAGTTCCGTCTCATCATCCTGGTCACCCTGCTGGTGATCATGGGATTGCTGTTTATGGTCCTGCGCCAGATCGTCAAAAAGGCGGGTATCATCCTGGCCCGGCGCCAGGAGGAGCAGCGGGCCCTGGAGGGCCAGTTGCACCAATCCGAACGCCTGGCGGCCCTGGGTGAGATGACCGCCGGCGTGGCCCACGAGGTCCGCAATCCCCTGGGGATCATCAGTTCCACGGCCGAATTGTTGCAGGAGCGCCTGGCCCGCTACGAACCGCAGAACCGTCTGGCCCGGATCATCGTCGAGGAAGCCAACCGCCTCAATGAAAAGGTCACGGAGTTCCTGGATTTTGCCCGGCCCCGGATTCCCAACCTGCGCCCCTGCGATCTGGAGGCGGTGGTGGACCGGAGCCTGGAACTGCTGGAGCCGGAGATTCAGCGCCTCGGCGTCCGCGTCACCCGGGATTATCAGCTCAACGGTCGGATGCTGGCCGCGGACCCGGACCTGCTGCATCAGGCCTTCTTAAATCTGCTGCTCAATGCCATCCAGGCCATGCCCGGGGGCGGCCGGCTCACCGTGTCCACCCAGGCAGGCCCCCAGGGCCGCGGCGGCGAGATCCGGTTCGCCGATACCGGCGACGGCATTGAACCCGAGAGCCTGAAGAAGGTCCTCAACCCCTTTTTCACCACCAAGGAGAAGGGTAGCGGCCTGGGGCTGCCCATCGTCAAGAGCATCATCGAGACCCATCAGGGCAGCCTGAAGATCGACAGCGAAATGGGCCAGGGCACGGTGGTGACTATCACCCTGCCGGAGCTGTCCATGAAGAAGGTGGCCTAACTAGAAGCTATCAGCTCTCAGTGGTCAGCCAGAAACGAAGATGATTTTCCTAAGTTGCTTGAATTTAACTCGAAACTAGAAACCCGAAACTCGAAACTATTATGGATACGATCCTAGTCGTTGACGACGAAGTCAATTATCTGACGGTCATGGAGGCCCTGTTGGGCGAGGCGGGCTACGAGGTCGCCACCGCCCCCAGCGCCATGGAGGCCTTGAAAATCGCCGGCGCCTCCGATCTGGACCTGGTGCTCACCGACATGAAGATGCCCAAGATGAGCGGCATCGAGCTGTTGGATGAGCTGCACCGCCTTTATCAGGAACTGCCGGTGATCATCATGACCGCCTTCGGCACGGTGGAGAAGGCCGTCACCGCCATGAAGAAAGGGGCTTTCGACTACATCCTGAAGCCCTTTAAGAACGATGAAATCCTGATGACCATCGCCAAGGCCCTGGAGTACCGCCACCTCATTCTCACCAATCGCCTGCTCTACCAGGAACTGGAGAAGAAATACGGCTTCCCCAACATCGTCGGCGAGGCCAAGTCGATGCAGGAAATCCTGGCCCTGGTGAAAAGGGTGGCCCAATCCAAGGCCACCGTCCTGGTGAGCGGCGAGAGCGGCACCGGCAAGGAGCTGGTGGCCCGGGCCATTCACCAATGCAGCAACCGGGCCCAGAAACCCTTCATCTCGGTAAACTGCGCCGCCTTGACCGAGACCCTGCTGGAAAGCGAGCTCTTCGGCCACGAGCGGGGCGCCTTCACCAATGCGGTGGCCATGCGCAAGGGGCGCTTCGAGCTGGCCGACGGCGGCACCCTGTTCCTGGACGAAGTGGCGGAGATGTCCCAGGCCCTCCAGGTCAAGCTGCTGCGGGTCCTCCAGGAGATGGAGTTCGAGCGGGTGGGCGGCAACCGCACCATCAAGGTGGACGTGCGGGTGGTAGCCGCCACCAATCGGGACCTGAAAGAGGATGTGCAGGAGGGCCGCTTCCGGGAGGACCTGTTCTACCGCCTCAACGTGGTCCATCTGCACGTGCCGCCCCTGCGCCAGCGCCAGGAGGACATCCCCCTGCTGGCGGCCCACTTCATCAAGAAGTACGCCCTGGAAAACGTCCGGGGCAAGATCCGCCTCACCCCGGAGGCCTTGAAGGTGCTGGTGCATTACCCCTGGCCGGGCAACGTCCGGGAACTGGAAAACGTCATGGAACGGGCCGTGATCCTCTGCCACGACAATCTGGTCACCCCCGAGGACCTGCCCGGGGGGTTGGCGCCGGCGGTTACCGAGGCCAAGCTGGACATCGACCGTTTCGTGCCGCTGCACACGCCGCTGCCCGACGCCCTGGAGGCCATCGAGGAGCAGATGATCCGCCGGGCCCTGGAAAAGTCCGGGCAGGTCCAGGTCCGGGCCGCCGAACTCCTGGGCATCACCAAGAGCCTGCTGCAATACAAGTTGAAGAAGTATCACTTAACGACCTAAGGTGTTGGCGCCGGCCATGGTGAGGCGGGCGGCCAGGGACGGCAGCCCCACCAGAAGATGTTTTAGGGCGACCGTGCCCGGCAAGTTCTGGCGGCCACGGGGCCGCCCTATAAGTAGCACAGGCGTCTCGCCTGTGCTTAGCTTCTACTTCCCGATGGAGGCCCCTTGAAGCTCGAACAATTCCCCGACGACATCCGTCCCTGGCTCATTCCGAAGCCGGAAGGCGATTTGGTCTATCGCTGTCTCGAATGCGGGGCGGAATACGACATCAGCCAGCTGCTTTACACCTGCCCCAAATGTAAGGGTCTGTTTCTCCTGGAAGACAAGGCCGCGGACCGCTTGAAAAAGCACCCCGGGGCCTTCTGGCGGCGGCTGTTTGATTACCGCAAGATGCTCAATGTTCCCGCTTTGCAGGGGATTCATCTCTTCTATGAATTGATTACCCCGGTCATCCCCCTGGACGAGATTATTTATTTGGGCGAAGGCCACACCCCCCAGGTGGCGGCCAACGAGGCGCTCCGGGAGGAAGTCGGGGCGGCCTTCTATTTCAAGAACGACGGCCAAAACCCCAGCGCCTCCTTCAAGGACCGGGGCATGGCCGCGGCCTTGAGCTACCTCAACTTTCTGGTGCACCGGCCCGGGGCCGGCAAGATGCTGGCCATCTGCGCCTCCACCGGCGACACCTCGGCGGCCGCGGCCCTCTACTCCGCTTATCTGGGGAAACAGGTGGCCTCGGCGGTGCTCCTGCCCCACGGCAAGGTCACCCCGCAGCAGTTGGCCCAACCGCTGGGCAGCGGCGCCCGGGTCCTGGAAATTCCCGGGGTCTTTGACGATTGCATGAAGGTGGTGGAGGCCCTGGCGGACAACTACCAGGTGGCCCTGCTCAACTCCAAGAACCCCTGGCGCATCCGGGGCCAGGAGTCCTATGCCTTTGAGATCGCCCAATGGTTCGATTATGATTTAGCCAATAAGGTCGTGGTGGTGCCCATCGGCAACGCCGGCAACATCACCGCCATCCTCCAGGGCTTGCTGCGGCTGCATGATCTGCAGATCATCGAGAGCCTGCCCCGGGTCCTTGGGGTCCAGTCCCGTCACGCCGACCCGGTATTCCGCTACTATCTGGAGCCGGATAAGAGCAAACGCATCTTCACCCCGGTGATGGTAACGCCCAGCGTGGCCCAGGCCGCCATGATCGGCAACCCGGTCTCCATGCCCCGGGTTATCCGCTTAGTGGACGAATACCTCCGCCGGGCCGGCGCGGGCTCGGTGGCCGTGGTCCAGGTGAGCGAACAGGAGATCATGGACTCCATGCTTCTGGCCAACCGCCACGGCCACATCGCCGACACCCAGGGGGGCGAATCCCTGGCGGGCTTCCGGGTGGCCCTGAAGGAAAAGCTGGTGGCCCAGGGCGAAGTGACGGTCCTGGACGCCACCGCCCACCATCTGAAATTCATCGGCTTCCAGCAGATGTATTTCGAAAACACCTTCCCACCGGAATTCGAGGTGATCCCGAAGCCGGAATACCAGAACCGGCCGCAACTGCTGACCCCGAAAACCGAGGACCCGGCCCGGAAGACCGCCGATCTGGCGGGTCAGATCGCCCAACTGTTGGGCTTGACCCCGAAGAGCTGACCGGGTTGCCTCAGCCCTGCCGGAGTCTTATCTTTTTCTCCAAAGCCGGGAATTACCCCGCCAGGAGGGAAGATGAACAAGTCAAAGTTATGGGCCATGGTGCTGGCGGTCACTCTGATGATGACGTTCCCCTTATCCTGCGCCGTCGGCCAGGACGTGCCGCGTCTGGATAAGGACACCCTGAAGGGCTGGCTCTCCGACCCCCAGGTAATCATCCTGGACGTCAGACAACCCCAAGATTGGCAAGGCAGCGATAAAAAGATTAAGGCCGCGGTGCGCCAGGAGCCCAAAGAAGTCAAGACCTGGGCCGCCGGCCTGCCGAAAGACAAGAAAATCGTGCTATACTGCGCCTGACACAACGAGGGTACCAGCGCCCGGGTGGCGCAGGAACTGCTCGACCTGGGCTTCAAGCAGGTTTGGGCTTTGCAAGGCGGCTGGAAGGAATGGGACCAGGCGAGCTATCCGACGGAGCCCAAATGATAGTGGTCAGTAGTCAGTGGTCAGTTTTTAGCGGTGATTATGCTCACCGGGAAAGTACTGGCAAATGACCACTGACAGCCAAAAGAGTGGCACTGGCGTCTCGCCTGTGCTATGAATTATCCTGGTTAGTATCTTTCCGAGTTATTAGGAAGTACTGATATCTGCAGGATCTAACAAAAAAAACCAAAACCTGCGCCGGCACAGGCTGGAAAGCCTGTGCTACCAATTCCCAAGGACTTTTTGAAGCAGGCAGATGACCTCAAAAGATCACCAATCCTCAAAATCTCCATTGCCGACGCCCCTATCCGACAATTACTGCTTCGTCTGCGGTAAGGACAATCCGCAAGGGTTCCAGATCGAGGTGCGTTATTCCGAAGCGGACCTGGCGGCGGAAACCGAGCTCAGTATTCCCCGGGAATACCAGGGCTGGGCCGAAGTGATCCACGGCGGCATCCTCTCGACTTTGCTGGATGAGCTGATGGCCCATGCCGTGTGGCGCTTCGCCGGGCCCGGCCTCACCCTGGGCATGGAGGTGCGCTTCCATGCACCCCTCAAGCCCGACGAGCCCATCCGGGTGCGAGGCGTTATGCACACCCCCAACGGCAGCCGCCGCCACGCCGAAGGCGAAATCGTCCGGATCGCCGACGGCCAGCGCATCGCCTCAGGCAAGAGCCGCTTTCTGCTCCTCCCGGGAGATGGCCCGGAAGCCTGAGTTCGACTAGAATCAAAAAAACTGAAGCCGCAGGCTTTGGTCTGCGGCTTCAGTTTTTTGCTGGCAACTCTTTACCTTGACTGTCTAGCCCTAGGCGTGGTTCTCGCTCGGCCCCTCACAGTTTCAGTTAGGTTTGCCTGACGAAAGGGAGTCCAAAAGTTTCTGGGCTGCCGCGCGGTGTGGGAAGTCGGGTTTGAGTTCCAGGGCCTTTTTCAGGAGTTCTTGGGCCTGGGCGGTTTCGCCCAACTTGGCTTCGCACCAAGCCAGATGATAGGCCAGGACCGGGTTCTTGGGGGCTTTGGCCGTCGCCTGCTCCAGATAGGTCTTGGCCTTGGCATATTCCCCCCGTTTGCCCAAGACCCAGCCCATGGTATCCAGGAAGCCGGATTCTTCGGGGTTTTCTTCCAGACTTTCGGTGGAAAGCTTGGCCGCCCGCTCGAGATTCTCCGGGGTGGGAAAGTGTTCGGCCAGCAGGTACGCCAGGTTGTTGCGGGCTATATCCGGAAAGAGATCCTTGGCCAACATCAGGTTATAAAGGTCTATCGCCTTGGAGTAATCCTTTTTCTCCTCGTAGAGCGCCGACAGGATCAGAAAATTATAAGGTGGCGCCTTCGGATCCGCGGCTCTTGCTTCCAGCTGGGATATCACCAGCTGCTGGTCAGGTTCGTGCGAATAAGCGGCGATCAGCAGCTGCAAGGTTTGTGGGGTGGGTTGCAAGGCAAGGGCTTGCTCCAAGACCGGGGCCGCAGCTGCGAATTGCTTCTGGGCCAGGAGCAGTACCCCTAACATTTGCTGAATTTGGGGATTTTTGGGAGTTTTCGCCAGGTGTTGGCGGACCAATTCCACCGCCTTATCCAGTTGCTTCTGCCCGAGGTAGATACCCGCCTCTTGCTGCAACGCCGGTAAAAAGTCGGCATCCCGGGCCAGGGCCTGGTCAAAATACTTCATAGCCTGGTCCGGCTGCTTCTGTTCCTGCTTGAGAAGGCCCAGCCTGAAATAACCCTGGGGTTTCTGGGGGTCTAAATTTACGACTTTTTGAAAGGTATTCTGGGCCTGGACATAATCACCCTTCAGGACATAAACATCCCCCAGGGAGATTAGATTAGAGATGTCTTTATCATTAGCCCGGAGGGTGCCCTTGATGGCCTGGATGGCCCCGTCGTAATCTTTGACTTCCAAAAATAAGCCATAAAGAAAGTTTCTGGCCTCCAGGAAATCCGGCTTGAGTTCCAGGGCCTTGGCAACCTTTTCCTTGGCCTGCTCCAGCTCTCCCTGCAATTTATGGGCTCGGGCCAGTAACAACCAGGCCTCCGGATTCTTGGGTTGATCCTGGACAATAATCCGGAAGTTGGTCACCGCCTTGAGGCCGTCTTTTTTCAAGAGGGCAATCTGCCCCTGGAGGCGAACCGCGTCCATATCCTTGGGGTTAGCCTTGAGAACCCCGGCTACCAGTTTCTCCGCTTCGTCTACATGCCCCTGGGTCAGGCGCAGGGCCGCCAGCCGGTCCAAGGCCTTTACCCCTTTCGGGCCGCTGGGGTCATCTGCGGCGATCTGCTGTAAGATCTTGACGGCCTTGGTGCCCCGGCGCATGGAGAGATAAAAATCCGCCAGGACGAAGCGCGCCTCGTAATTCTGCGGGTGGGCGCTCACGAAATCCTTTAAGGTTTGCTCGGCTTCCTTGGGACGTCCCCGTTTAGCCAAAAGGCTGGCCAAGTCCTTGGCATGCGCCTCTTTGTCGGGCTCCTGGCTGAGGTAACTGCGCAAGGTCTCCTCTGCTTTGTCCCATTGCTCGGCGGTGACGTAGTGTCGCATCAGTGCGGTCTGTAACTGTGCATCTTTCGGGTCCAAGGCCAGCGCCTTGAGCAAAGTTGCCTCTCCCACTTCAAACTGCTTTTGCTGGTCCGCCAGGTTGGCGCGGGCCAAATATAACTGGATGGCCTTGGGGTTGGCCTGCAAGCCCTTCTCCAGGGCCTTGGCCGCAGCCTCGGGGTCCTTCTGCTTTACCTGGACCAGTGACTGTAGTAGATAGGCGTTGATTTCCTGCGGCTTCAGTCGTTGGACGGTTGTCAGCAAATCCAGGGCCTTCTGGCTCTGGTCCCTCGCGATCGCCAAGGAGGCGGCCAGGAGCAGGCCCTCGGAATTCTCCGGCTCTTTTTTAAGGACCAGATCGGCCTTGGCTTCGACCTCATCCAGTTTTCGCGCCATCAAAAACAACTGGCCCAACATGACCTGAGCCTCTATCAGGTCGGGGTTAAGCTCCACCGCCTTGGACAGAGACCCAAGGGCGCCCTGAAAACTTTTCAATTTCAGGTCAGTCTTTCCTAACCAGAGATAGCCTTCGGCGAATTTGGGATCGATCTGCAGGGCGTTTCTGAACTGCAAGCTGGCCCGGATATAATCCCCTTTTTCGTAAAGCTTTTTGCCTTGCGCCAGAAAATTGTCGCGTTTTCCTTCCATGGAAGTACAACTGCCAACCCAGAAAATGACCCCGAGTAAAATCCCAACCAGAACCCATTTGCGGGGTAAACCTTGCTTCCACATATTACTTCTCCAATAAAATTAACATTATGGTATCGGAATTATGGTATCGGACTATATGCTATTAGGGAGCAGATTGCCATCAATTTCCTGCCAATGACGGTCCAGCCGGATCAGCAATTTCTATGTATGAAAGGCTACCTGATGGCGGGGGTCGGGACAGATAATTGCATAGTGACGGTCCGCTCCCGGCCCTGGCCGGCGATGACCTTCCATCGGGGCGGCGCGATGCGCCATAGCGGTTTGGGAGTCTTCACCGTCGGCCCGGGGAGATTCCAGTGGAGACCCGAGCCTCCGGGGGCCGCGGCGATCTCCAGCGGCTCCGTCG
>JBIOJX010000086.1:0-10519 GCA_044451265.1 Desulfobaccales bacterium | reverse complement strand
GATCAGATCGGTCCAGAAATTCCCCAGGGTCGCGGCCTTATCCCGGGAGATGCCCCGCACCAGGGCGGCGGCGATGGCAATGCCCATGGCGGCCGAGAAGAAGTTGTGCGAAGCCAGGGCCACCATCTGCGACAGATAGGACATGGTGCTTTCGCCGGTGTAATTCTGCCAGTTGGTGTTGGTGGTGAAACTGGCGGCGGTATTAAAGGAAAGATCCCCGGCCACCCCGCTGAAGGCCTGGGGATTGAGGGGCAGCACCCCTTGCAGCCGCAGGATGAGATAAGTCAAGAGCAGGGTGACCAGACTGAAGATCAGCACGGAGACGGCATAGCCTTTCCAGTTCTGCTCCCTGGCCGGATCGATTCCGGCAACGCGGTAAATCAGGCGCTCCACCGGCTTCAAGGCCGGATCGAGCCAAGTGCGCCCCTCGGCGTCCAGCACCCGCACCAGGTACAGGCCCATGGGCTTGGTGAGGGCCAACAAGATAATGCTGAACAAAATTAACTGTGCCCAGCCATTGGCATTCATCAGGTATTCTCCCGGTTAAAACTTTTGTGGCCGCAACAGCACCACGAAAAGGTAGATAATCAACGCCGCGGCCACCAGGCCGACGATCAGGTTTTCCATGTCTTGCCCTCCTTGGCCAGAAAGCCGACATAGACCAGGCAGATGACAAAGAAAATCAAGGTGATGATGATCCAAACGATATCCATAAATTAAGACTCTCCTTGGAGATGGACATTTTAGGCAGGGGTGGGTTTAAAACCCGCCCCCCAGGTTTTTAGGCGCCGGTCTAACCCTGGGCGCCCGGTTCCGGCGCCGCCTGCAGCGTAAAAGAAAACTTCGCACCCTTGCCGATCTGGCTGGCGGCCTCGATGGTGCCGCCGTGGGCCTCCACGATCTCCTTGGCGATGGTGAGCCCCAGTCCCGAGTCGATATGCTCCTGCCCCGGCACTCGGAAGAACTTCTCAAAGACGCGGGTGAGATACTGCGGCTCGATGCCGATGCCGGTATCCTCCACGGCAAAGCGCACCAGACCGTCTTCCCGCCTGGCCGTAACCCTGACCTGGCCGCCGATGGGCGTATATTTCAGGGCATTGCTGAGCAGGTTGTCAAACACCAGGGGAATCCGTCCCGGATCGGCCAGGACCGGCGGCACGTCTCCGGGCACCTCGATGTTCAGATTGATGCCATGATCCACGAAGGCCGCTCTCATCTTATCGGTCGCCTGCACCACCAGGTCTTCGGGATTCATGGGTTTAAGGCGAATCCCGGCCCTACCCGACTCGATGCGGCTGATATCCAGCAGATCTTCAATCACCCGGTACAGCCGGTCACTATCTTCCCGCGCCGCTTCCAGGACCTCCGACTGCTTGTCGGACAAGGAACCGATCTTTTCGCTCAGCAGTATATGAATCGCCAGGCGCACCGAGGTCAGGGGCGTTTTTAACTCGTGGGAGACCGTGGAGATCAAGCCGGTCTTTACCTCATCCAGGCGGCGCAGCCGGGTGACATCCGCCAGCATCAGGGTCACCCCCACCAGGCGGCGTTGCTCATCGAAGATGGGCACCCCTTGCGGCAAGAAGAAACGCTCCTTTTCTCCGATAAAGACCTGAATGGCGGCATCATAACTCTTGGGATGGATCGGCCGTTCCGCCTGACAAACCTGCAAAAACAACTGGTTGAGCTTATCGTTGCCGGCCTCGGCGATGGCGGCTTGCGGCTGCAAACCGAACAGGTTTTGGGCGGTCTCATTGGCCAGCTCGATCTGGCCGTTGGGGTCGCAGATCACCACGGCGTCGGGCAGGCTGTTCAGGGCCAGCAGGGTCGATTGTTGGGTGCGCAGCAGTTGGGCCCGGTCGCTGCGCCGGAACTCCCGCAGGCTGGCGGCCATGTCGTTAAAGGCCCCGGCCAGTTGGCCAATCTCGTCCCGGGATGGCACATTGACCACCAGGTCCAGATTCCCCTTTTGAATTTCGCTCACCGACCGCTTCAGGCTGGCGATGGGATTCAGGATTTTCGGCCCCACGATGGCAATGACCCCCACCGATAGGGCAATGCCGAGCAGCAGCAGGAACAACATGGCGTTCCTGGTTTGCACGGCCTGGAGGTGCGCCTGGCCGTCCGCGGCCACCATGTTGTTCAAGTTCAATTCCAGAATCTTTTGAGCCGTATCCCGGACCGCTTGAGAACGGGGCAACAGCGTCTGACGGTAGTAGTCGCGCGGCGAAACCCCCAGGTCGGATAATTGATAATAGTCTTGCAGCCCCTGACGATAGGCCTGCCATTGGGCCGCGAGCTTATGCGTCAGTTCCCTCTCCCCGGGGACGGTGACATTGCCTTCCTGGAATTTGAGATTCTGCTCAAAATCACTTATCGTTGCTTCATTCTGGCGGCTGGAGCCGGGCAATTTCTCCCAAAGGAAGACCTCGGCCAGGTGATCGAGCCGTTCGATGGCGTCTTTCATCTTGTAGCAGGCCGCCACGCTGTGGTAGTTCTCCCGCATGATCCGGTCAATGGCCTTGCTGGACTCATTGAGGGTGTGGAAGGTCACGACGCTGACTACCACGAGGATGACGATGAGGCCGCCAAAGGCCAAGACCAGCTTGGTCTTGATGCTCATGAAAACTTCTCCTGGTAAAACAGATAGCAATCCCCGTGCCCAATGGCAAGATGGGCTAAGACATTGATATGCTAATTTTATTTATTGGGCAGGCGATGAAGGCCGCTGCTTTGGATTGCAAAATGCAAGGAAAATTGAGGGCACAACTTGCAAAATGCAATGGGGGAGTTAAATGCCGTATTTTTTTCGCCGGCGCCACAGGGTGACGGGGTCCAGCCCCAAGACCCTGGCCGCCTCGTCGAATGACTTGGTGGCGGCCAGCACCTGCCGGATATGCCGCTCTTCGATCTTTTCGAGGGACACCAGGTCGCCCACCTGAAGCTCCGTCGCCGGGGGCGTGACTTTCAGAGGCAGGTGCTCCCGGCCGATCTGGTCATCGTTGCTGAGCAGCACGGCGCGTTCGATGGCGTTGCGCAGTTCCCGGACATTGCCGGGCCAGGTGGAATGCACCAGGGCTTCCTGGGCCTCGGTGGTGAACCCCAACATCTTGCGGTGGTTTTGCCGGGCGAAAAAGGCCAGGAGGCGTTCGGCCAGGGGCAGGATATCTTCCCGGCGTTCCCGCAGGGGCGGCACGACAATCTCCATCACATTGAGGCGATAGAACAGGTCTTCGCGGAAACGCCCGGCCCGGACGGCCGCCTCCAGGTCCACGCTGGTGGCGGTAATGATGCGGACGTCGGCCTTGCGGGTGACCAGATCGCCGACGCGTTCGTATTCCTTTTCCTGGAGCACCCGCAGCAGTTTGGGTTGCAAGGCCAGGGGTAAGTCACCGATTTCATCCAGAAAAAGCGTGCCGCCCTCACAGGCGGCGAGGCGCCCCGGGTGGTCGCGCAGGGCCCCGGTGAAGGCGCCCTTGACGTGGCCGAAGAGTTCGCTCTCCAGCAGATCGGCGGACAGCGACGGGCAGGAGACCACTCCGAAACCCCGGACGGCCCGCCGGCTCCAGGCATGGATGGTCCGGGCCAGGAGGGTCTTGCCCGTGCCGCTTTCGCCGCGAATCAGCAGGGTGGCGTCGCTGTCCGCCACCTTCCGGGCCAGGGTCAGGGTCCGTTGCATGGCCGGGCTGCGGCTGGTCAGGTCCGACTCCGGCAGGGCCTCGTGGAGCGTTTCCTGCAAGACGGCCACTTTCTGTTCCAGGTCCCGCACTTCACCCACCTTTTGCATCAGCAGCGCCACCTGATCATGGGTGAAGGGTTTGGGCAGGTAATCGAAGGCGCCCCGACGCATGGCCTCCACGGCCGTGTCGATGGAGGCGTAGGCGGTGATCACCGCGATCTTGAGCCAGGGGCAGAGGGTGTGCAGCGCCGGGATCAATTCCAGCCCCGAGGCCGTACCCAGGCGCAGGTCCACCAGGGCCACGTCGAAAAACCGGCGGCCGGCCTCAGCCAGGGCGTCTTGAAAGTTGCTCACCGCGGTGACCCGATGACCTTCGGCTTCCAGGGAAATGGTCAGGGTCTTGCGGATGTTGGGCTCATCATCCACCACTAGAATGGCCAGACTGGGCATCATCTCGCCTCGGCGGCTCCCTTCGGCATCATTAAGTTGATTTTTCTGCCACGGCACATATATTAAGTATAGGTCATTTCCCAAAAATTTGTCTATCTCCGAAGTTCAGGATAAGGTGGGCTTAAGCAAATTTTTCGGCTGATTGCAGAAATCTGCCAACCCTTAGCCCCTTTTGGCATGTATTTTTCATTATAGGCCAAGAGAGGAGACTACGATGACAGAAGGTTCAATGCCCCAGACGGAAAGGCTCCTGGTTTGCGTGGGGCCGAGTCTTTCTTCCGCCGGCCTGATCCGGGCTGCCCGGAAAATGGCCGCCCGCTTGCAGGCCGAATGGTTCGCGGTCTATGTCGAGAGCCCCCAAATGCTGCGACTGCCGGAGGCGGAGCGCCTGCGCGCCGTCCAGAACCTGCGGCTGGCGGAGCAATTGGGCGGGGAGGCCATCACCCTGAGGGGGCAGGATATCGCCGCCGAGATCGTCAGCTTCGCCCGGCAACGGCAGGTCAGCATGATTCTCATCGGCAAGCCGGTTCCCCGTCCCCGCTGGAAAGACTGGCTGGCCAGAAGTCCCGTGGATGACCTGGTGCGCCAGAGTGGCGAGATCGAGGTCCGGGTCGTCACCGGGGAGCCGGCCGAACCGGGAGAGGCCGCCGCGGCGCCGAAGGCCGTCCGCCTGCCGGGCTATGAAACGGGCCTGTTATATTTCATCCTGGCCACCGCCATCTGTTTTTTGATGTATCCCTTCTTCGATCTCCCCAACCTCATCATGGTGTATCTGCTGGCGGTCATGGTCACCGCGGTGCATTGCGGCCGAGGGCCGGCCCTTCTCAATTCTCTCTTAAGCGTGTTGGCCTTCGATTTCTGTTTTGTGCCGCCCCGATGGACCTTTACGGTGGACGAGGCCAAATATATCGTCACCTTTGTGGTGATGTTCATCATTGCCGTGGTGATCAGCCATCTGGCCAGCCTGATTCGGCGCCAGGCCGAAGCCGCCCGTCTGCAGGAGCGCCAGACCGCCGCCATGCTGGCCCTCAGCCGCCAGCTCGCCGCCACCCGCGGGGTCGCCAACATCTTGCAAGCCGCAGTGCACCAGATTTCCCAGATCTTCGAGTGCCAGGCGGTGGCGCTGGTGCCCGACGACCAGGGCAAATTGAAGGCGGCCGCCGGAGATTTGTCCGCGGTATTCCACCAGGATATCCTGAAAGAGATGGGGGTGGCCCGCTCGGCCTTTGAAAGCGGCCAGATGGCGGGCTGGGAAACCCAAAAACACCCGGACTCCCCCATCCTCTATGCCCCCCTGCAGGCGGCCAGCGGCGTCCTGGGAGTGCTGGCCCTGCGGCCCAAGGACCCGCAATCCGAACAATGGCTGTTGCCGGAGCAGTTGCGCCTGCGCCTCCTGGAATCCCTGGCCAAGCAGGTGGCCATGGCCCTGGAGGTGGAGCGCCTGGAACAGACCGCGGCCCAGGCGCAGTAGACCTTTTGTAGGGGCGGACCTGCGTGTCCGCCCTTACTTCATCCCGGTTTCCAAGTTCGACATACGAAACACGCCTTACCCCACTTCCCCCTTGCCCCTTGCCACCGATTCGAGGTATGATAGCCGCGACCGTACCCAGACATTGGGCCGGTCCTCCAACCCCGAGAATGATAGGCGCCGACAACGGCGTAGTATACAGCGGCAACATTCCCTCTTCGCATAATTTTTGCTATAATTCTATCACGTTAACTTTCATGACAGCCATTCAGGGGCCTGCGGCCACCCATAAATGAAAAATTGGTAACGCGAGCCTCTGGGCCCGCTGAATTGCTGCGGTCGCGGGCCACTATTGATTTTACTGGCTACTGGCAACTGACTACTGACTACTTCCCAAACAGGGTGACCATGTCCGAGTCGCAGTTCGTCCATCTTCATGTCCATACCGCCTACAGTCTGCTGGATGGAGCGGTGCGCATCAAGGACCTGCTGGTCCAGGCGGCGGCCTTTGAAATGCCGGCGGTGGCCATCACCGACCACGGCTCGCTCTTCGGGGTCCTGGATTTCTACCAGAAGGCCAAGGCCGCGGGCATCAAGCCGATCCTGGGTTGCGAGGTCTACGTGGCCAAAGGGTCCCGCCATGACCGCAAGGGCAAGGGGGACCATAACCACCTGGTGCTGCTGGCGGAAAATAATGAGGGATATAAGAATCTTATCCGATTGGTAACCCAGGGGCATCTGGAGGGCTTCTACTACCGCCCCCGGGTGGACCAGGAGCTCTTGCAGGAGCTGAACGGCGGCCTCATTGCCCTGTCCGCCTGCCTCCACGGCAAGGTGGCCCAGCGCCTCACCGACGACGACCCCCAGGGGGCCGAGGCTGCGGCCCGGGAATATGCCGAGATTTTCCCGGGGCGCTTCTACCTGGAAGTCCAGGCCAACGAATTGCCCGAGCAACACAAGGTGAATGAGGCCCTGTTCGAACTGGCGCCCCGCTGGGGAATTCCCCTGGTGGCCACGAATGACGTGCACTACCTCAAGCCCGAAGACGCCCGGGCCCAGGATGCCCTGCTGTGCATCCAGACGGGCCGGACGATCAACAGTGCCGGTCGCATGAAGTTCCAGACCGACCAGCTCTATTTCAAGAGCCCGGCAGAGATGGCCCGGTCCATCCCGAACCCGGCGGCCCTGGCCGCCACCGCCGAGATCGCGGCGCGCTGCGACGTCAGCCTGGACCTGGGCACCTACCGCTTCCCGGTTTACCCCCAGGCCGAGGGCCAAAACGTCGAAGAGCTCATGGCCAGCATGGCCCGGGAAGGGCTCACGGCCCGCCTGGCACATCCGGCCGCCTACCCGCGGCCGGCGGCGGAGGCCTACTGGCAGCGGCTGGAATACGAGATCGGCGTCCTGGTGAAGATGGGCTTTGCCGGCTATTTTCTGGTGGTAGCCGATATCATCAATTATGCCAAGCGGCACCGGATACCCGTGGGTCCGGGCCGGGGCTCCGCCGCCGGCAGCCTGGTGGCCTATTCCCTGGGGATCACTGAGCTGGACCCCCTGGCCTACGGCCTCTTCTTTGAGCGCTTCCTCAATCCGGAGCGGGTGAGCCCGCCGGATATCGACGTGGACTTCTGTTACGAGCGCCGGGGCGAAATCATCGATTACGTCTCCAAGACCTACGGCCGGGAAAACGTAGCCCAGATCACCACCTTCGGCAGCATGAAGACCCGCCAGGTGATCCGCGACGTGGGCCGGGCCCTGGAAGTGCCTTACCCGGAAGTGGACAAGATCGCCAAGCTGGTGCCGGAGAAATTGAACATCACCCTGGAGCAGTCCCTGGAGATGGAGCCGCGCCTCCGGGAGCTGCGAGACAGCAACCCAGCGGTCAAAGAGGTTTTGGCCATTGCCGCGGTCCTGGAAGGGCTGCCCCGGCACGCCTCCACCCACGCCTCGGCAGTGGTCATCGCCGACCGGCCCTTGATCGAGTACCTGCCGCTTTACAAAGGCAACAAGGGCGAGCTGGTCACCCAGTTCGACATGAAGGGGGTGGAGAAGGTGGGCCTGGTGAAGTTCGACTTCCTGGGCCTGCGCACCCTGACGATCATCGACAAAGCGGTGCGGCTGATCAGAAAGAGCCATCAGGCCGACTTCGACATCCACACTATTCCTCTGGACGATGCCGCCGTCTTCCAGCTGCTCCAGGCCGCCAACACCGCCGGGGTCTTCCAGCTGGAAAGCAACGGCATGCGGGCCCTGATGGTGCGCCTAAAGCCCACGGTCTTTGAGGACATCATCGCCCTGGTGGCCCTCTACCGGCCGGGACCCATGGAAACCGGCATGCACGACGATTATGTGCGCCGTAAGCATGGCGAGGCCAAAGTGGAGTATTTCCTGCCCCAGATGGAGCCCATTCTGAGAGAGACCTACGGGGTCATCCTCTATCAGGAGCAGGTGATGCAGATCGCCGCGGCGGTATCGGGCTTCTCCCTGGCGGAGGCGGATCTCCTGCGCCGGGCCATGGGCAAAAAGGACCCGGCGGTCATGGCCGCCCAACGAAACCGTTTCGTCTCCGGAGCCGTGGAGCTGGGGGTGGCTAAGGCCAGGGGCACGGAATTGTTTAACCTGATCGAAAAATTCGCCGGCTACGGCTTCAATAAGTCCCACAGCGCGGCTTACGCCCTGGTGGCCTATCAGACTGCTTTTCTCAAGGCTCACTATCCCCTGGTGTTTCTGGCCGCGGTCCTCAACAGTGAAATCAACAACACCACGGCCCTGGCCAAACACATCATGGGGGCGCGGGATCAAGGGATCGAACTCCTGCCGCCGGACATCAACCGGAGCGACCGGGACTTCACCGTGGAAGCCGGCAAGGTGCGCTACGGCCTGTCCGGGGTCAAAAACGTCGGTCTGGGGGCCATCCAGGAGGTCCTGGCGGCCCGGGGTCCGGGCCACTTCGAGAGCTTCCGGGATTTCCTGGAGCGCATCAGTCTCAACAAGGTGAACCGCAAGGTTTTGGAGTCGTTGATTCAAGGCGGGGCCTTCGACACCGTGTATCCACGGCGCTCCCGCCTCATGGCCGGTCTGGATGAGGCCCTGGAGAAGACCCAGAACCTGAAGCGGCAGCAGGCCACTAAGCAGATGTCCATGTTCGGCGGGCTGGTCGAGTCAAAAGACGACAACGATTGGCTGCCGGAGGCGGAGCCCTGGGAAAAATCCGTCAAACTGGCCCGGGAAAAGGAGGCTTTGGGGGTCTACCTCTCCGGCCATCCCCTGGACGCCCACCGCACCCTCCTCAAGACCCGGGTCAGGACCACCACCGCCGACCTGGCCGAGGTCCCCGATGGCCAGGAAGTGACCCTGGGGGTGGTGGTCACCGCCCTGAAGGAAAAGGTCGGAAGAAGAGGCGGCCGGTTGGCCATTTGCACCTTGGAGGATCTGTCCGGCAGCATCGAGGCCCTGGTCTTCTCGGATGTCTATGAGAAGGCCGCGGCCTTGCTGCGCCGGGAAAGCCTGCCCCTGTGGGTGAAGGGCAACGTCATCCAGGAAGAAAACGGGCCCAAGCTCCGGGTGCAGGAAATCGCCCCCCTGGAGACCGCCTTGACCCCCTGGCCGGCCAGGCTGGACCTGCGTCTGCGGGCCGCAGCCGTAACGAAGGAGCAGTTGGTCCAGCTCAAAGAGATCCTCAGCCGGCATGCCGGACCGGTGCCGGCCTTTCTGAATTTCCTGCACCCCGGCGAGGAAGCCGTCCTGGCCTTGCCGCCGGACCTGAGTCTTACCCCTTCCGCTCACCTGATGGAGGAGGTCAACCGTCTGCTGGGCTATCCGGCTTTGAGCCTTTGAGTTTTTAGTTTCGAGTTTCGGGTTTGAGATGCCTCTGGGAATCTCCGGTGAGGGCTGATGTTTCTATTCAAAAAAATTGTGCCCCTGTTCTTTTTCCCCGTGCCTCTGTGTCTGGAACTCCTCCTCGCCGGTCTGGCTCTCCTGTGGTTTACCCGGAGGCAGCGGGCCGGGAAGATCCTGGTGAGCGCCGCCGCCGGGGTGCTGCTGATCTTAGGTTATTCCTTCGTCCCCGATCTAATGCTCAGGCCACTGGAACGGCAGTATCCGCCGGTTGCTGACCTGGCCGCCGGCCAGGCTGGGCCGCAGGAAGGCCAGGCCGGTAAATATATCGTGGTCCTGGGCGGGGGGCATACCAGCGACCCGAACCTGCCGGTGACGTCCCAGATTAGCACCGAATCTCTCTACCGCGTCCTGGAAGGGGTCAGACTTTATAAAGCCGGGCCGGGCCGCAAACTCATTCTGTCGGGCGGCGGGGATGGCGACCCGGTCCCTGAATCTCAGGCCATGTCTCGTATAGCCCTGATCATGGGGGTGAATCCGCCAGATATTATCCAGGAATCTACTTCACTGGACACTGAGGAACAGGCTCGCCTGATTAGACCCATGGTAGGCCGGGAAAAATTTTTCCTGGTGACCTCAGCTTCTCACTTACCCCGGGCCATGGCCATGTTCCAGAAACAGGGACTGATGCCGATGGCCGCACCCGTGGGCCATTTGGTGCGGCAAGCGCCGCACTGGTCTCCCGGCGATTGTTTTCCCAGCAGCGGGGGCCTACAACAGTGGGAAGTCGCCCTGCACGAGTATCTGGGCCTGGCCTGGGCCAGGCTGAGAGGGGTGATTTAGGCAGCCCCCGCTCCGAGATAAATCCGGTTAATCGAGCCAATCCGGTCTCCTGCCCGGCATTGATTAGCTTGATTTTTTAAACCTTTTCCTGCTGCGGTCACTTTCTTCCGGATAGTTCTTCCCCCTACCCCCCTTCTTCCCGATTTGAGCATCTTCGCTGCATCGATGAAATTAGAATAAAGTTTTTGTGAATAATTATTTTTAAAAAATAATTTTAATAAATTACTTTACAAGCTATAAAT
>JBIOJX010000085.1:0-10602 GCA_044451265.1 Desulfobaccales bacterium | reverse complement strand
TGGTGGGGGCCGGTCCTCTGGGTCAGTCTCGAGTTCGGCCAGACCTACATCATCAGCGGCTTCCCCTGGGAACTCCTGGGCAACGGCCTGGTTCCGCATCCCATCTTGCTCCAGGTGGCGGACCTGACCGGGGTTTACGGCCTCTCCTTCCTGCTGGTCTTGATCAATGCCTGCCTGTGGCGTCTCCTCTCCCCGCCCCGGGGCCGGCGCCGCCGCCGCTACCCCTACGCCGTGGCCCTCTGCCTTATTCTGGCTGCCTGGCTGGGTTACGGCTATTACCGCCTGGGTGATATTCAGCAACTGGAGGCCCAGAGCCCGAAGCTCAAGGTGGCTGTGGTCCAGGGCAATATCAAACAAGGGGAGAAGTGGAAGAAGGAGATGGTCCAGGCCACCCTGGACCGCTATGCCGAATTAACCGGGAAGGTCAAAGGAGCCCAGCTCATCGTCTGGCCCGAGACCGCGGCGCCCTTTTTCTTCCTGCGCACCCCGGACCTCTCGGCCCAGGTCCAGGGCATCGCCAAAGAGAGCGGCGGCAGCCTCCTTTTCGGCGCCCCTGCCTGGGAGCTCACCACCGACGGCGAGCGCTATTTCAACCGGTCCTATCTGCTTTCCCCCCAGGGTGAGGTTTTAGGCTACTACGACAAGGCCCACCTGGTGCCCTTCGGCGAATATGTGCCCCTGCGGCGCTACCCGCCCTTTTCCTTCGTCGGCAAGATGGTGCCCATGGTGGGCGACTTTGCCGAGGGGCCGGTGGGGGCCACGGTTAGCCTGCCGGACGGCGTCCCCATCGGACCCCTGGTCTGCTATGAGTCCATCTTTCCCGCCCTGAGCCGGGCCCAGGTGGCCAACGGCGCCAAACTCCTGGTCAACATCACCAACGACGCCTGGTTCGGCAAGACCGCCGCGGCCTACCAGCACCTGGCTATTGCGGTCATGCGCTGCGTCGAGAACCACGTCTGCCTGGCCCGGGCCGCCAATACCGGCATCTCCGCCTTCATCGACGCCCGGGGCCGGATCCTCTGGCAGTCGGAAATCTACGTCCCCGAGGCCCACGCCCTGGAACTGCCCCTCCTGCCCGGCGGCAGCCTCTACACCAAAATCGGCGACGTCTTCGCCTGGACCTGCCTCCTCCTCACCGCCCTGGCCCTCGTCCTGGCCCGGCGGCGGCGGTGAGGGGGGCAAACCTCGCCCAAATTATGCTCGATGACAACCCCGGCCTCCGAGGTCATCTAAGCGAGACCCTGCAAATATTTTTCAGCCAATTGGGCGATGTCATGGGCGTGATCGGTGCCGTTGATACAACGTCGGGCATTGACAAAGTCAGCGGTACCAGCGTTGATATAATCGCTAATCCTTCTGCCCGTGAAGGTGCCCGTTTTAAAGCCGTGCACCAGGACGAATAAAGCAGTATCAGGGTTCAGGGCCAAATCGGGTTCATTAACCAAATCCAACCCCAATAACTGGCCATACGTGGCGTAGTTATTCTTCCAGGTGAGCTGGACAAATCCACGGCCATAATAGGGATAATACCTCAGATTAGCCCGGCGCCAGTCTTCGCTCAGCCAATAGGCTTCCTTGACGGGCTTAAAGGTTTTATTGGTCTCCCATTCCACCGTCGCCAGGACATACGCCATTTGAGCTTTCAGTCCGATCCCTTGGGCTGTGCATTCCGACTTAATCGCCTCCATTGTCCCTTCCTTGGTGGAGAAATCATAACCTTTCCCTTCCCCAAGTTCTGCCAACTCTTGTTGGAGGGCTGCCACTGAGGTCGAACCGATGAAATTTGGTTTGCCGGCCACCACATCGCTCATGAATTCCGCCCAGGCATTGCGGGTTTTCGGCCCCAACAACCCATCAATTTCTCCCACCGGATAGCCCAGCCGGCTGAGGGCAATCTGCAGCTCCCTTATCTGGGCTTCATCCAGTTGGTCAAGAGGGGTCGCATCAGTTACGGCTGATAATTTTTCGAGCTTCACGATTACCTCCTTCTTCAACCTCTTTAGGCTACAGTCGCGGCTGTCAGTTCGCTGGCGACTCCGGGGTTAAGGGTTAAGCCCCAGGGCCGCCAGGGTCAGGGGGCCGACTTCCCCATCTACCGCCAGGCCGCCGTGCTGTTGCTGGAATTGCATAACCGCTTTCTTGGTTTGCGGGCCATAGATGCCGTCGGCCTTAATCCCCAGTGCCTGTTGAATAGCCGCTACCTGCGGGCCGACTGAGCCTTCCCGGAAAAGCAAGGTTGGCGGTTCCGCCGGCATGCCGCCGTAAGGGTCATAATCCTGGCCCGGATACCACTCGCCACTAAAGAGCCCGCTCTGATCCTCAATAGAGCATCGCTGCACGTGGTCATCATCACGGAAACTATGCGGCTCATCGGGAGTTCCCCAATCGCCGCCCCAGATCAGGCCGTGTTTCTTGGCCAGTAGGCCCAGGAAGGAAAAATCCCCATCCCAAGAAGGCTGACCATTAATGTCCTTAACCAGATCACACGCCAGACCGTAATGATGCACCCCCACCTCTTTGAGTGTAGTCTTCTTCTTCTTGTATAATTCTTCCTGCCGTTGTTGGCTGCGATAGGTTTCAAAAACCATCAGCTTATGCCCCAAGGTTTTTGCCTCAGCCACAATCTCTAGCACCTTGGTTCTGAACACGGGCTCAAGCAGGTTGAGATCATCGATACACTTGGTAGAGAGGTACCTGGAATCCTTTTTGATGACATCGGTAAAGAAGTTACCGCTCATACTATTTCCTCCCTTTGATAAGATGGCTTAGCTCATTTGAGCCGGCTTTGGCCTGATGGTGCAGACTAATTCGCCCGGCAGGCCGCAACTACGACCAACTTTCCTACCGCCGCCATTGCTACTCCCAAAGCGCTCCCTAAACAATACTCTAAAGAGATGGCTATGCTAGGATTGAAGAATGTCCTGTTCAGGGAGTCCCGATTTTTTCCTTATAAAATACGGCTAGATAGCTGTTATCCAGAGGTACCAGAGTGGATAAAATCCATCCGCCGGCCCCTGGTGCATCGCACAGGTTTTTTAACTCATCAGCCGAAGTAAAACTTACTGGAAGGACGAAGTATTCGTATTCAGGGGTGTCAGGCATGGCTGCATCTCCTCTTGTCTATTACTCCAGGGCCTTCTTTAAATCCGCCAAGACCTTGGGGTCAGTTTGCATCATGACAAACGTATTGGGGTCAACTGCCGCAATGTTAGTTTCTCCTTTATATTTGGCAATCCACTCCTTGGCCTTCTGGGTGTTATTACCTGTTTTCATGAGCCTGAAGATGCTCTCCCGCAACTCTTGCACTTCGGGGACGGAAACTGCCGGCGCCCCGAACAAGGCATGGGCGGCCGGCGATTTTATCGCCTCATCGCCAACGGCGAAATTCTCTTCTATTTTCATGCTTTGAGCGAATGTGCTGTCCAATTTGATGGAACTCACTAGGTGCGGGACTTGGCTGGCATCTCCTGAGGTATTGCCCACCTTGCCGGTGGGCACGTAATATAACTGATTACGGATAAAGCCAAAGCGCACATGGGGCACTTGGGTCTGGGGGTTCTCGCTGACGTCCAGGCCGATGACGCTCTGCACCGAAGCGGTGATGTAACCGTTGGCGGAGCAGCCCTGGACCGCCAGGAGGCCAGCAATTAGCAGGATGGAAAAGATCAAGGTCCGGCGCTTTGCCATGTGCATGGTATTTGCTCTCCTTTGATGTTGGTGGTTGTAGGCGCGCCGGCCTGGGGAACAGTAGCATGGCCCTCAAGGGTCAGGGGCTGTCCGGGGGCAGCGTTGACCTGGACTACCCCTTGCCAGTCCGGCGAGATGCTGGTTTGCTGCAGACTCTGGTAACCCAGCACCAAACCGCCGGAGGGGCCTCCTCCCCCGACAGCCAGCCCGAGGGTGTTGCTGCGGATGGCGGTGGCTGATTGATCCGGAGAAGTTTTAGTGGAAATCAGACCCAGGCCCAGAACCAGGGTATGGCGGGTGCCGTCGGCGGAATTCCAGGAGACGCACCCGGAAAGGAGAATGAAGGAGGGAAATAAGATTAACCACCGGACTGTCTCTGTGCCGAGTCTGCGCGCCACCCGAGTCAGACGGGGTTGCAGCATGCTCCACTCCTTGGAGGCAGGTAAGAATTTTTTAAATATTTATTGATATCTCAACTGAACGAACTATAGCAAAATTTATTTAATTTACAAAATATATTTATTCGACCAAAAAGAAAATTAATCTTCACTAATAGAGGAAGAAGAGGATATATAATATGCTTCCCTTCCAGGACCTATCTGAGTCAACTGTTTTGCTTACCTGGACCTGGGAAGCGAAAGGCTCAAGGTGGGCGGTACTGATAAGTGGCGATAGGCCGGTAATGGAGCTTCAGCCGCCCTGCAAATCAATAATCCGCCTGCTTGAAAATCGGCCCTGACAGGAATTCCACCACCACGCCGAACTGGGCGGATTCTTCCAGGGGCGGGTCGATGCGCTTGATGAGCCCTTTGGCCCGGATTTCATTGACCAGGAGGGGGTTCGAATCGCTCTGGGGAAATTTGAAAATGAAATCCGCGACCTCGCCGGGTTTCAGTTCCGGGGAGGTCTCGGACATGAAATGCAAACCGGTCAGACTGATGTCTTTCAAGAGAGCCCGGTCCGACCTGGACTCCCCCGAAGCACACAAGTGCACAAATTCGAAATACAGGGAAATATGGACCCTGGGGAACAGTCTCCTGTCCACCACCATGCTTTCAGCATTCATCAGGTTACTCTTTGCCATGCGACTGTTCCTCGGAGATTGCCTTTAGAAATATATTCTAAACAAAATTTTGACCTAAAAGCAGGCCTCATGGAATCGGGAAAATCCTGATTTTGCGGAGTGAATCTCCTGAAAAATGCTTTCTAAATGATTAATCAGGCCGCCAGCCAGGTTGAGGTCTTCAGTACTGCGTTTCTCTGGTCCTTTTATTTCGTGGGTCCAGGGATTGATGAGGTTGTAATGTCCCCATAAACTTGCTAATCTGTTAGCCAATGATCACCGAAAGCTCTTTCAAATGCGGCTACATCGCCCTCATCGGCTATCCCAACGTGGGCAAATCCACGCTGCTGAACCGGCTGGTGGGGGACAAGCTGGCCATCACTTCGCCCAAGCCCCAGACCACGCGCTTTCGCCTGTTGGGTATCGTCAACCTGCCGGAGGCGCAACTGCTCTTCCTGGACACTCCCGGAGTCATTGACCCCAAAGGGGCCTTGAACCAGACCCTGGTGCAGGCGGCCCTCACGGCCCTGAACGAGGCCGACGTGGTGGTCTGGCTGACGGAGCCCCGGTCCCCGGACCTCCGGGACCGCGTGTTGCTCCCCCATTTGCGGCAGCTCCACCGGCCCCTCATCGTGGCCATCAATAAGGTCGATACCGTCTCGAAACCCAAATTGCTGCCGCTGATGCAAGCCTACTATGAGCTTTTTCCCACCGCGCCCATCATTCCGGTCAGTGCCCTGATGGGTGACGGCGTCGAACAATTGCAGACCGAGATCGTCTCACGGCTGCCGGCCGGCGTGGCCCTTTACCCCCCGGACCAGGAGACCGAGGCCACCGAACGCTTCCTGGTGGGGGAGCTCATTCGGGAACGGGTCCTGCACCACGCCAAGGAAGAGGTGCCCCACGCCGTGGCCGTGTCCGTGGAGGAGTTCGACGAGAGCCGGCGGCCGGCCCTGGTGAGCATCCGGGCGGTGATCTACGTGGAACGGGACTCCCAGAAGGCTATCATCATCGGCAAGCAGGGCCGCATGCTCAAGACCCTCGGGGCCGAGGCCCGGGCCGAGATCGAGGCCCTGCTGGGGGCCCACGTCTTTCTGGACCTCTGGGTCAAGGTCTGGAAGAACTGGCGCAAAGACCCCCGGGCCCTGCGCGCCCTGGGCTACCAGAGGTAGGGGTCAGTAAATGCTTTTTTTTCTGACCCCTGACCCCTAACCCCTGGCCCCTGCTTTTAAGACTCATTGACAATTTCTTCATGCATGCCCACAATAGAACCAGTGAGGCAAACCCCATGCGGCGTCGTGTCGTCCAGGTCTTTGTGGCAGCTTGCACGCTCATCTTCCTCGCTCCCCGCCCCAGTCAGGCCCAATGGGCCAGTTGGTACCAGTTCGGCACCGAAGGCTCCTATGTCCATGAGACCGCGCACCTGTTGTTTGCCGCGGCGCTGATCTTTTTCATCTATGAGATTTTCCATTCGGAGTTGCAAAAGTTCCGGGGGTTCAGATATTTGGCGTGGGCCTGGGCCTTGCTGGCCTGGTGGAATCTCGACGCGGTGGTGGGACATTGGGCCGAGTGGACCCTGGGGAATCCGGTTATCCTCGGTGAGGGTTTTGCCCGTAGGATCCTCATGTATGATACCAAGACCTGGATGTTCTATATCGGCAAGATTGATCACTTTGTGCTTTTGGTGCCGGCGTTTTACCTGCTTTACCGGGGCTTGAAGGTCCTGGACCAGCAAGCGGGAGGCAAGTGATCATGATCGCCCTGCCCCTTTCCCCTCTGTGGCTTCTGGAAATCCTTGCTTCTGCCCTGGTCATCGTCTTTAGCATTCTTTCCCATCGCCTCAGTAAACGCCTGGTCCGAAAAGATCCGGAGAACGCCCTGTGGCTCTTTCTCAACTGGCTCTGCCTCGCCTTTGTCATTTTTTCTATCCTCCACGTGGTGGCTCACTTTCTGCTGGAGATTGTCGCTTACTGGAGCCTCCCCAATATGGCGCATTGGCAGCGCGCCTTCGGCGGGTTTGACAGCGTTATCTATGTGACCATCGCGGCCATCATCTTTTTCTTCCATCGCATCCAGCGCCTCTACCGCCGCATGCAGGCGGACCATCATCACCTGGCGGAGACCAGCAACGAAATCCTGGCCCTGAACCGGGAGATGGAGGCCCTGGTGATGGAGCGCACCATGTCGGAGATGGCCCTGGGCATGGCCCACGGCATCCGCAACCCGCTGCACGTCATCGGCGGCTTCAGTCACCGGCTGCTGAAAAAGACCGACGAATCGGACCCCAGCCGGGCCTGGGCCAACGCCATTGCCGAGGAGGCCAAGCGCATCGAGCACATGGTGGAGCGCTTCGAGACCCTGGCCCAACGCAAGACCTCGTTTTTCGCCCAGGAGGACCTGAACGCCATCGTCCAGGCCACCCTGGACCTGCTGCGCCCGGAGCTCAGGGTCAAGAGCCTCAACCTGGTGAGCGAAATCTGCCCCGAACCCCTGATGGGACGCTACAACAAGCATCTGCTGAAGGTGGCCCTGGCGCACCTGCTGCGCAACGCCGTGGAAGCCAGCCATATCGCCGGCACCATCATGGTGCGCACCTCCATGGAGAAGAATTTTGCGGTGCTGGTGCTGCAGGACACCGGCCGGGGCATGGCCCCGGACGTGGTGGACAAGGTCTTCGTGCCCTTTTACACCACCAAGCTGGGGGGCACCGGTCTCGGCATGGTCTTCGTGCGCCAGATCGTGGATGAACACCGGGGCGCCATCACCCTGGACAGCCGCCTGGGCCGGGGCACCACCGTGACCATCCGCCTGCCGCACCGCTTCACCGAAGCGGCGGGGGTCTCGGAAGAGGGGCCGGCCGGGGAACCAGGGACGGGTCCGCCAGCCTCCGGGCCGGAATAACGGCCTGAGGAAAAGCCTTGGAAACCTCCCGGCTATCGACCTGAAAATTTCTTAGCTAACCGGTCCCCTCGATGTGTTACTCACTTTATCTCTCCACCAATTCCTCTGCAGACCTGACTCGTTACAACTCTGAGTTGCTTAATTTCAAACGCCTTGACGCAGTGGAAACTGCAGGTATAAACATTTTGAGGAATCGACAGAGATGGTACGTCGGGTCGAAATCGGGGTGCAGTTAGTTGCGCCTTTCGGCACTTGCCGTCTATGGAGCTGGGCTTTGGCGAGCCGGTTGATTGGTATCCCGAAGATGCGGACGAGTTGCGGGCTACCGCCGAATTATATCGGGTAATTGCCCGGCTCGTCTCCGAGGGGTATCAGGGGGACTGCCTGGATATCTGGGAAGGCGCCGGAGCTGGCCCCCGGGACCCGGTTGACGCCATCTCAGAGAAGGTGGTTAACCTCGAGGCCGTTTCAGAGACGGCCTTTCGTCTCTTTGAGAACCACCACTTTGTCTTTGCCCGAAAAAAACCTGACTAGTGGCTGGCGGAAGAGCGCCCGCGGCCACTCGATCTCGCTCAGCCGACCTTACTTTTATCCTTCTTCAATGAAATCTGGCTGATTTCCTCCATCAGATTCACCTGCAGCTGCTGAATATCCATCAGTCGTTGCCATTGATGCATCAAGAGATGGTCCATCTTCTCATGCAGCTTGCGAATCTCGACTTCCGCCTTCAGATTAATCTCATAATCGTGGTTGGCCTGGAGCCGGTCCCTGGCCTCCTGGCGGTTCTGGCTCATCAAAATAACCGGGGCCTGAATGGCCGCCAGGCAGGAGAGCACCAGGTTGAGCAGGATGTAAGGATAGGGATCGAAAGGCTGTTTCAGCAGCACCCAGGTATTGATGCCCATCCAGACCACCAGCATGGTCATGAAGATGCTGATGAAGGTCCAACTGCCCCCGAAATCCGCCAACCGGTCGGCCATCCGCTGCCCGAGGGTGAAGCTGCCCTCGAATTCCTGGTTGACGTTCCGGGAGAGCACCTGTTCCTCTTCGAGGCTTTTCGCCACCCCCTGTTCCAGGTCGTAAACCTCCTGGCTGGCGGATTTGAGGACCTCGGTGACATACCGCGTTCGGAAGATGTTCAGATCAGCCAGGCAGATAAACCCTCGAGAAGACCATTTCGGGTGCTCTTCCCGGATCAGTTGGGCGAGGGGTTCTTCCACTAATTTGGCCTTGATGACCTCGCTCACCTTAAAACGATTCCGGCACACCTGACACTGGATGCCCGGCCTTGAGCCTTCCATGCTGGTCCCCTCCCCCGTTGATTGGCTTAAAAAATTTTGATTAAAATTTCACCTTCGGGGCCGCCTTCTCGGCCTCCGGCACCTGGTAGTACTCGGCTTTCGAGACCCCGGCCAGGCCGGCGAAGAAGCGGCCGAACACGGTGCGGATGTAGGTATTCAGGGTGCGCACCGCGTCGTTGTAACGCTTCCGTTCCACCGAGAGGCGGTTCTCGGTGCCTTCCAGGCTGTCCATCATCTTCAGGAAGCTCTCGTTGGCCTTGAGCTGCGGATAGGTTTCCTGCAGCACCAGAAGCCGGGACAGAGCCCGCTCAAAATCCCCGGAGGCCTCGATCTTGCCCTTGACGTCCGGGGCCTGAAAGTATTTGGTCCGGGCGTCGGCCAGGTGCTCGAAGACCTCCTTCTCATGGGCGGCGTAACCCTTGACCGTCTCCACCAGGTTGGGGATCAGGTCGAAGCGCCGTTTCAACTGGTTATCCACCTGGGCCCAGGCGGTCTTGACGTTTTCGTCCATGGTGACCACCCGGTTGTAGCCGCTCATCAGCCAGCCGCCGACCATCAGCGCCAGAACGACGATCACCCCCAGCACGATTAGCAGGTTTTTATTCATTTGATTCCTCCCCAATGAGGTTGAATTGTCAATAGCATTGGTGGCACAGGCGTCTCGCCTGTGCGGTGCAGGCTAAAACCTGCGGCTGCAAGGACAACCATTGATGCGAATAGCAATACAAGATAGATTACCGCATCACTAGATATCTTGATATTTGCGTCTGGCTTTGCACCTTTGCGTCTTGGCGTGAGACCCAGCTTTGCAAACCGGGTAATTACCAATCCCCGGAAGCGCCGCCGCCGCCGAAATCGCCGCCGCCGCCGCTGAAGCTGCTGGAATCGCTGCTTCCCCAGGAGGAGCCGCCGCTAGAGCCGCCGCCCCAAAAGCCAACGTGGCTGTCCCGCTTTTTGGCCCCCAAAATTCTCGGCAGGATCAGGGCAATCGCAGGCAGCAGGATGATAACAAAAATAATGATGGCCAGGAGAATTAGTTGAGGTGGTGTTTTCCCATCACCCGGCGGAGTGGGAGCCACGGTTGCTGCGGGAGTGGCGGGTTGGTTGGCATCAGGGGCGCTGGTGACTTGGCTCAGCTTGTTGATTACTTCAGTTACCACGGCGACGATGCCGGCGGCATAATCGCCCTTGCGGAAATTCGGCACCAGATATTCCCGGCCGAGGCTGCCCACCAGGCTGTCGGGCAGGGTGGACTCCAGGCCGTAGCCCACTTCAATCCGGTATTTATGATCCTTGACTGCCACGGTAAACAGGACGCCGTTGTCTTTACCCTTCTGGCCGATGCCCCATTTTACCGCGGTCTGGTGCGAAAAGCTTTCTATCGGTTCCCCTTCCAGGGAATTGATGGTCAGGACCACCATCTGGGCCGTGGTCTCGGTCTCCAGGTCTTTGAGCCTGGTATTGAGCCTGGCCTGGGTGCCGGCATCGAGCACTCCGGCCAGGTCCACCACATATTGGGAAGGCTGTGCCGGGATAGGCGGCGTCACTGCCAGAAGCGAGGCTGGACAAGCCCAAAATAAGGCAATAAAAATGATCTTGGTTAAGAACCTGGATCTGAATGCCACCCTAACTCCTTTTAGATAAGCGCGG
>JBIOJX010000084.1:0-10686 GCA_044451265.1 Desulfobaccales bacterium | reverse complement strand
CCGGGCCGGTGAAATCATCATGCAGTTGGAGCCCAAACCCGGCCGCGGCTTCGATAGCGAAGATACGGACTACGTCCACCCCGACGTCCACGTGGAGAAGGTGGGCAACGACTACGTCATCCGGTTGAATGAAGACGGCCTCCCCAAGCTGCGGATCAACTCCTTCTACCTGGAGGCCATGCGGGGCCCCGACAAACTGCCGGAGGGGGTCAAGAGTTACATCCAGAAACACCTGGACAACGCCCTGTGGTTCATCCGCAGCATTCACCAACGCCAAAAGACCCTGTACAGGGTGACCGAGAGCATCGTCCGCTTCCAACGGGAGTTTCTGGACCACGGCCTCTCCCGCTTGCGGCCCCTGACTTTGCGCCAGGTGGCCGAAGACGTGCAAATGCACGAATCCACCATCAGCCGGGTAACCACCCACAAGTACGTTTACACCCCCCAGGGGGTCTTCGACCTGAAGTTCTTTTTCAATAGCGGCATTAACATGCAGCTCGGGGACCAGATCGCTTCCGAGAGCGTCAAGGAGAAGATCCGGCAGCTGGTGCAGTCCGAAAATCCCGAGAACCCTTTGAGCGACCAGGAGATCGCCGATCTCCTGCACCGGCAGGACGTCCTCATCGCCCGGCGCACCGTCGCCAAATACCGCGGCATGCTGGGAGTGCTCTCCTCCAGTAAACGCAAGAAGCCCGGATTCCGGCGCAAGAGCCTACCCGGCAGCCATGCCAATTAATCTCACCGCCTCACGAGTCATCCATGGGAGGAACCTATGCAGATATCCGTCACCTTCCGGCAGCTAGAGCCAACTGACGCCTTGAAGAATTATGTTACGGACCGCCTGAGCAAGTTTAAGCGCTACCTGGAAGGGCCGGTGGAGGCCCACGTGGTTTTGGGGTTGGAGAAATTCCGCCACCTGGCCGATGTCACCATTGACAGCAACGGCAGGATCATCAAAGGCAAAGAAGAGAACACCGATATGTACGCGGCCATCGATCTGGTCATGGACAAGATCGATATGCAGTTGAAAAAGTTCAGAGACAAGCAGCGGGGCGCCAAAGGGGACCGCAGCGCCAGGACGGCTGTGGTAGTAGAGGAGGCGGAGTCCGAAGAGGCGCCGCTCCCGACGGTGCGCCGCAAACAGGTGGAGGTTTCGCCCCTGCAGGTGGATGATGCCTTAGAATTGCTACAATCCGGCGGGGACGACCTCCTGGTCTTCACCAACGTGGCCAGCGGCGGCTTGAATATCTTATACCGGCGCCAGGATGGTAGTTTCGTCCTGGTGGAGCCCGAACTGCGCTAAGAGAAGCGGCAAACCTATGAAGATACTCGACCTCTTGGCCCCGGACAGGATTATGCCGGAGCTGCACGCCAGCAACAAACGCGGGGTCTTGGAGGAACTGGCCAAGACCCTGGTGGCAGGCCCCGATGGCCTGACCGTACCAGCCGTCATGGAAGTGCTGTTGGATCGGGAGCGTCTGGGCAGCACCGGCATCGGCGACAACATCGCCATCCCCCACGGTAAGCTGGCCCAACTCACCGAGCTGCGGCTCTCCTTCGGCCGCAGCCTCAAAGGGGTGGACTTCGATTCCATGGACGGCAAGCCGTCCAACCTCTTTTTCCTGTTGCTGGCCCCGGTCAACTCCGCCGGCCTGCACCTCAAGGCCCTGGCCAAGATCTCCCGGATGCTCATGAGCCAGACCTTCCGGGATAACCTCATGAAAGCCCCGGGGGCCGAAGAGATTTACAGCCTGATTGCCGAAAGAGATGCGGAATTTTAAGGTTAAACTCTAGAGAGTTTTTCTTGGCCTCACTACGGCAACTGTGAGAAATGGCCACCAAACCCGCGACACCTCAGCAACCGATCCGCCCACCGGAGGACAGTCCGCCGGTCTTGATTATTACCGGGCTGTCGGGCTCGGGCAAGAGCACGGTGCTGCGCGCCCTGGAAGACGTCGGCTATTTCTGTGTCGATAACCTGCCCCTGCATCTGCTGCCCCCTTTTCTGGCGATGCAGAACGACGCCTCCCGGGAGGGCCGCAGGATCGCCCTGGGCATGGACGTGCGCACCCAGGGCTTTTTGCAAAGCTATGCGCGGGTCTTTCGCCGCCTGGAGAAACAGGGATTCAAACTGCACCTCATCTTTCTGGAGGCCGACAAAGAATCCCTGATCCGGCGTTTCAGCCAGACCCGGCGGCAGCATCCCCTGGCGGACCGCGAGTCCATCTCCCAGGCCTTGCGGGAGGAGATCACGGCCATGGCCGGTCTGCGGGGCTTGGCCCACCGCATCATCGACACTTCTTTTTACAATGTCCACCAGCTGCGGGAGTTGATCAAGGACGAGTACTCCGGCCTCGCCCCCAGCCAACGCATGTGGCTCCACCTGATCTCTTTCGCTTATAAAAACGGCATTCCGCCGGAAGCCGACATGGTCATTGACGTGCGTTTTCTGCCCAATCCCTACTTTGTGGACCGGCTCGCCCCTCTCACCGGCGCCGATCCCCGGGTCCGGGATTATGTCCTGGAACAGCCCGAGACCCAGGCCTTTTTGGACCACCTTTACAGCTTCGTGGATTATCTGTTGCCCTGTTACCAGGAGGAAGGCAAGACCCACCTCACCCTGGCAGTGGGCTGCACCGGGGGCCAGCACCGCTCGGTGGTCATCGCCAACCTCCTGGCAGAGCGTCTGACCCGGGGCAATTTACCCTTCACCCTCAACCATCGCGACATGCCGCGGACCTCAGGAGACCATTAATGATCGGGATTTTAATCGTCACACACAGAGAACTGGCCGAGGCCTTGATCAGCGTTTGGGATCTGATCCTGGGCCGCGGTGAAGGTGTGCAGGCCGTCTCCCTCGACCCCAATGATTCTCCGGAAGTCTCCCGCCAAAAGATTCAGCGCGCTCTCTCCCAGGTCAATAACGGCAGCGGCGTCATCATCCTCACCGACATGCTGGGCGGCACCCCCTCCAACCAGGCCCTGCCCTTCCTCCAGGAGGGCAAGGTGGAGGTCATCACCGGGGTCAATCTACCCATGCTCATGAAATTGCCCCAGATCAGACAGCAAACCGATTTACGGGAGGCTGCCGCTGCTCTGAAACAGTCCGGCCAAAAAGGCATCACCGTGGCCAGTGAAGTGCTCCACAAGAAATGAGCCGGGGGCTCATGATCCGCAAAGCCGCCCTGACGGACGTCAGGGCCATCTTTGCCATCGAAAAGGAGTCCTTCCCTACCCCCTGGTCCCGCTGGACCTTTCTGGCGGAACTGACCCAGCCGATCAGCTACTTCCTGGTGATCGGCCCCGCCCCGCCTGAGCCCTGGAAAGTCTGGGGCTATATCGTCTATTGGGTCGCGGCTGAGGAGATGCACCTGCTCAACCTGGCGGTGCACCCGGAGCAGCGGCGCCGGGGAATCGCCCGGGTTTTGCTCAGCCATGCCCTGGAACGCTCCCGCAACCTGGGGGCGACGGTGGCCTGGCTGGAGGTGCGGCCCTCCAACGCCTCGGCCCGGGCCCTGTATAAATCCTTCGGCTTTAAGGAAGTGGGCCTCCGGCCCGGCTATTACGATGACACCAAGGAAGACGCCATTCTACTGGCCTTGTATTGGGAAGAGGAGGCTGGGGAGTAGAGACGGGGAAAAGGGGGCAGAGGGGAAAAGGCAAGGCTGAAAAAATTTTACCCAATAAATCCGCTCTTAGAAATAAAGAAGGCCGGAGAAGCCGGGGCTTTTGTCCCGGCTTCTCCGGCCTTTTACATATGGGATTGGGGGAGTTTTTTGTAAGGGTAAGGGCCATCGGCCCTTAGCCCCCTCCCCCAATTATTTTATGCCGTCGAACACTGGGAGCCGCAGCCCGGGTGGACGTTGGCGCCGGTGACCAGGGTTTTCTCCAGGTATTGCTTGACCAATTCTTCCGGCTCGCCCTGGGGGGCGCCGGCGACGACCTCGATGCCTTTATGGACCAAAAGCTTCTGGGCCTTCTCCCCCAGGCCGGCGGCGATGACGTGGGTTACGCCCAGCTCATCCAGCCACTCCGGGACGCCGCCCGGCTCATGGGGCGGGGTGGGCACCAATTCTTTGGCGTCGATGGCGCCGTTTCTGGTGGTGATCAGGGCGAACTGGGAGGCCTGGCCGAACCGCTCCGAGAGCTTGCCCTGGTCCACCGGCAGGGCGAAGCGCTGCACCCCGGGCTCCCGGTGGCTCACCGGGGTGAGGGGCAGGACCGCCAGCAGCCAGTCGACGATGGGGGTCAGGGCCTTTAAGAAGGGGCTGTCTTTGACCTCCATGAGTTTGCCCGCATCGGCGGCTTCCACCATGCCGGGATCGAAAGGCAGGGCCCCCAGGAAGGGCACCTTGGCGTCCCGGGCCACGATCTCGCCGCCGCCCTGCTTGAACAGGGGCAGTTCCTTGCCGCAATGGGGGCAAAAGTAGCCGCTCATGTTTTCGACGATCCCCAGGACCGGCATATTGATCTTTTCGCAGAAGTTGAGGGACTTGCGCACGTCGGCCAGGGAAATCTCCTGGGGGGTGGTGACGATGACGGCCTTGGCGTCGGGGATGGTCTGGGCCACGCTCATGGGCTCATCGCCCGTGCCCGGCGGGCAGTCCACCACCAGATAATCCAGGTCGTCCCACTGCACCTCGGTCAAAAACTGGCGGATCAACTGGTGCTTCAGGGGGCCGCGCCAGATGACGGCCATGTCCCGGTCGCGCATCAGCATCTCGATGGAGACGACCCGCAGGGTGTCAAACAGGTCCGGGGGCAGATGGAACTGGGCGTGCTGCAGGTCCAGGGGTTGCTGCAGACCCAGCATCCTGAGGACGTTGGGACCGTGCAGGTCCACGTCCATCAGGCCCACTTTATAGCCGCGCCGGGCCAGGGACAGGGCCAGGGAGACGGCGACGCTGCTCTTGCCGACGCCGCCCTTGCCGCTCATCACCACGATCTTGTGGCGGATGCGCTTCAGGGCGCGGGTAAGGTTTTTCTCTTCCTGAGACTTTTCTTGTGGCTGGGAGGCGCTGCCGCACCCCGAGCAGGACGAGGCGCCGGAACCGCAGCTACTGGGGTCGGCTCCCGAAGGGCATTTTTCATCCATCTTAAATCGACTCCTTGTCGGCTGAAATCACGGAAAATCACGACAGGTCAAGGCAGGCGCTGCCGAAACTATATCCAATAAAATTTATCCCTTTGGTGCGCTCATTGCAAGCAAGAAATTTCAAAGGCTGGGCTGACCAGCGGTACCGGCTGGCGCGGCAACGCCACCGGAGAGGTTGATACGCAGTCAGGAATCCATCTCAATAAACTGCCTGCCGTGGAACGTGATGCACATATATAGCAGTGATCCTTACTTACAGGATTCTGACCTCCTTTCATGTAATATGTCCCCTAAAACACAAGCTAAGCGGATACAGTATTGGGTCCCTGACCATGGTCAGCACGGATAAAAGCATAGATGGTCTAGAGGTCTCAATTCACTGGAACCAACCAAAACGGCTCACAGGCCTTTAACCAAAACTGCTTAGGAAGAGCTCCATTTGCCTCGGCCAAGGGTTGATAGCATGTGCCCCGTTGAGGTATCAATGTTTCCCTACGGCGCTCTGCCACCTTGACACCTCTTCCGGAGCATGCGGTTGGGGAAGTAGGCTGTTGGCGAAGGGATGGCCTTCGCCCTCGAGCTTAAGGATGGGAGGTTTAACTATTGGGCTATAACTCCAACCACTCTAAACTAGGAAAGACAAAAAAGGCTTGACAGAGGAACGCCGCCCGATAAGCAACTCCTTTACACAAACAGAATGCCTGTAAAAACATTGCCTCTCATTTGAACAAGGATTTGCATGACCAGCCTGCGCTTGTTTCACTACTTCAGTCACATAAATATATTTAATATGGATTTATAATCTATTGACATCCAGAAAGAAATTCAATAGCACGAGGAGAATCATTGTTACAGAGGCCACCTTAAAGGACTCACCATACGTCAATGAGACCGAACATAGACGGCTTGCATAGTAGAAAGCAAATCCGAGAATCAGGATTTGCAAAAGTTTTACCGCTATGCCGTACAGAACTATCAGGACCGTGAGGTATTTTGTCACCTGAGGAAACCGCTCTCGTATGAACTGTTCAATGATGCGTGAATTCAGGACCATATCGGGAATCTGGGGCAAGGGAAGAATGCGTGTTTGTCCGCCGATCTTGACTACAAGCGTCTCCCTAGCTAGCACAGCCCCATGTTTGACGTTACTGAGGTCGTTCATAAGGGATGCGAGCCTTGTTTCACGGTTATCAATGACCAGGGCCAAATTTTTCAAGTCAAATGCATGCACGAAATAAGGAGGCTTCTCTCTAATGGATGGTTTGCCGTCTCGGAAGGTGATCTCGGGAAACACAGCGTCATACTTCGCTGCTAATTGGCTCATAGAGGTCGCCAGCGCCGGTAGTCCCCGTGTCACCAGCCCCCATGAGCTCAGAGCTCCGCACCCGAGAACAATCAGCAGTGCACCGACCGCAGATATACGTTGAATCGCTTCGATCAGCACCTTCATTACATCCCCGCGGCCGATCCACCAGTCTGTTCATCATCGACTCGGTAGGAGCTGGCCTGAGCCTCGTTATGTTGTGTACCACTGACCGGCATGCTGCACTGTGGCTGCAAATGATACACCGTCCATATCCCGAACCGCTTCATCCTTGTCATAGCGAATTGCGCTTCATCTTCGAACTGGCCCAGTTTGACACGTCCCTGGATAGTCCATTCGAAAAGATTGCCTGTCCCTTCACGGAGATAAAAGACATCAGTGACGTCTCGGTTAATCGCAAACAATCGGTTCATCGTCCAGACAAAGCCGTGTTCATACTGCGGTCCGCGGTTCCATCGTGGCACTTTCTTGGGTGGCAATTCCATCATCTTCGGATGCAAAGGCTCATACCAAGGGGAATCCAGCAGAACGACAGGATCCGGAGCGAAAAAAACCTCGGTAAATACGGTGGACCCTCGATTCTGCATATACTGCAAGGTCAATAGATGGGTAGATGGAGACAAGAGCGCCACAGGATGGCGAGCGTTGTTCCAACTGGGTCGAAGAAACTCAGCAATTTCCCGCAGGCTACCGGCTTCGGAGGGATAGGGAAACCCGAAAGAGACATGGCCACAAAAGATATTACGAACACACCTGACACAAGCACAGCTGGCAATCGCTTCGACGTGAACAAGTCTTCCAATGTAAATGATAGCAGTAGCAGGAACGGCGGCAAAAAAATGCACATCGTTCTTTGGTTGCATAGCGGCGTAGGACTCAAGAGCAGAAAGACGATCATGATGACCACTTGAAGCATCAGGAAACGAGTGAGCCGATTCGCCCAGCAGACACCTGCTCGAAATAGCACTAGGGTAACCCCGACCAGCGCTAGAAAAAGCCCTATTCCGTGGAAAACACCAGCCGACTCCTCAATCGGGAAGAAAGGGTTCCATGTACCAGGATTAATTGGTTCCAGGAGAATTGACACCGCATTTTGCTCCCAGAAAAAATGAAAATGGAATGGAATATTGGCCTTGGCTATGAGTTGGAAAGGAAACACCAACAAGAGGCAAGGAAGGAGAAAAATAAAGATAATCCCCAGCGTCTTTCCCGCATAATGCAAGTTGGCTTTCGTCGGTTGAATCAGGGTTGCGGCAGTCACCGCGGCTGCCACGGATAGGATGGCGATATAATGGACAAAAACCGCGCAGACCGCGACTATCAGGCTCCCCACAAACCAGTTCTTTTTGTCTCGAAGCGTAACATTCACATAAAGGTAGCTGAACAAGCTGCACAAAAATGCCGTCATTGTCCAGCTTCTCGCGGTTTTCGACAAGTGGATGTCATAAGGAAGGCACACGTAGAGGGCACCTACAAGGATTGCCAGAACAAGATTCCGCCTCTGATCCAGCTCGCGTGCGAAAACCATGAGAGTAATCAAGGTAAGAAAAGATCCCAGCACAGACGGTAAACGGAAGGCAATCTCGCTGGTTCCAAATAGCTTGGTCCACATACTCATCAACGCGAAGTACAGCGGTGGGTGGACGTCACTCATCATCGCCAGGATGAGGGATTCGAGCGACCGGGAGTAACTCCAGGTGGTCGTTTCTTCGAAAAAAAAACCTTGTTGGTTTATCAGGTACAGTCGAATTCCTAAATGCAACACACAAATGGATAAAAGAAACGCAAAAGCTGGACGGCTTGTCATTGGAATCTCACGCAATATTATTACCTCTTGGCTGACCCACTTCCTCCTCAGCAATTGGAGGCGGGCAGCTCCTTATGAGTTCCTGGTGGTCTGTCCATCTTCTGTGGCCGGGCTGCGTCTCGCACTCCTTCAAATTATGTTTGCCGTAAAGCAACCGTGCCCCCGAAGAAGTTATAGAATATTGGGCGTCTATGCAAAAATCCCGGAAAGTTTCATGGCTGACTCAAGATGCTGAATGGGTCAGAAAACCACCTAATCGAGCAAGATCGTGTCTATCTCTGGCGGTTTCTTCTGGGCAGCGACTGTTCTTGGAGCCGAACCCTCTCTTCGACCCCACGATAGCACAAGTTTACTTGAAAAAAAATGTTCTCTGAATCTTGGGCATATCAGCACTTTGCGAGCTAATTCTTTTTAGTCTGCGCCCTATGAACCCCAGGCAGCGCAGTAAGGGTTAGATAAAGGGAAAACGCTGTCCACATGGACAGAGCCTTTCCTCCTTCCAGCTAACTTGCCACAATAGACCCTTATCAGTGGGATGGAAAAAAGTGCAGATATGAAATGGCTAGTAGTTTGATAATTAACCGGGCCGGGGCGGTCCCCCGGCCCTCCCCTCAAGATTCACCGGCCGGAGTCCTGTCCACTATCTTTACAGACCACTGATCACTGACCACTCTTCTATTGCTTCTTCCAGGCCTGGCACTCAGTTCGCTCTTTTTACGCCCCCGGGTCAACTGTCTCTGCTGTTCTGGCATTTTCTCTCCCCTGGCCTTACCTTATCCAGATGTGTAACTTGACCGCTCCACCCCCGCACCGCCCGGCCGCCCAGCGGCACAAATGCGGTACAATCGCGGTGCTTCGGCGGTCCCGGACCGCTAAGTCAGCGGCACCTCAGCGGACTAAAGTTAGCCAAATAAGGTACTTATGCGCACCCACATGCGGAATTTTTTCAGCTGCCGGCACAGCCTGGCCCCGATTGGCCGCTTTTTGAGGCCTGAAGTCCCCGCAAACCGGGGCGACTTACCTGGTAAACTTAATAATATGAGCTACTTGGATGATGCACAGTTTTTCTCGTCCCTAAGTTGCACTTGGGATTGGTTTTTTCGCCGCCAGCCCCGGTCCGGCCACCATTTCCATTCCCAAATGTGCCTAAATCAGGCCTGGCTGTGGTATATAAAATAATCTTTTAGCATATTCCCCTTCAAAGAAAGAATAATGATGGAATGCAAGAGCAGCAAAGAAGTATTGCCTCCATGCACTGCCGCCTGTCCGGTAGGCACCGATGCCAGACGCTATGTCGGCCTCATTTTCCAGGGCCGTTATGAAGAGGCCCTGGAGGTGATCAAGGCTAATAATGTGGTTGCCTCCGTCTGCGCTTATATCTGCGCCCATCCGTGTGAGGATGCCTGCCGGCGGCAATATGTGGAAGGCCCCCTGGCCATTCGAGCCCTGAAGCGCTTCGTGATGGACCATACCCGGGAATACCGGCGCCGCCATTATCGCCGGGCTGACCTGACCCGGCCGCAGAAAGTGGCCATTGTCGGCAGCGGCCCGGCCGGCCTGGCCGCGGCCCGGGACCTGCTGCTCCAGGGTTATCCCGTCACCCTCTTGGAGCGGGAGTCCGAGCCGGGGGGCATGCCCATGCATGTGGTGCCCAAGTTCCGGCTTCCCAAGGCCATAGTCTGGGAGGATTTGCACGAATTGGAGGCCCTGGGCGCCCAGTTTCGCACCGGCCAGGCCTGGGGCCGGGATTTTTCCCTGCGGGACTTGAAAGCACAGGGCTATGAGGCCGTGCTGCTGGCCATCGGCCTGCAAAGAGGCCGCGACCTGCCGGTCCCCGGGATGGACGCGGCCGGGATTTATCTGGCCCTCCCCTTTTTGCGCCAGGTGGCCCAGGGACAGCCCCCGCCGCTGGGAGAGAAGGTCTTGATCGTCGGCTGCGGTAATGTGGCCATGGACGCGGCCCGGGCCGTGAAGCGCCTGGGGGCCCCGGAAGTCCTGATGATCTGCCTGGAAGCGCCCCATCAGTTGTTCGCCTCGCCGGTGGAGACCGAACGCACCAAGGCCGAGGTCATCGACCTCATCTATCAATGGGCCCCCAAGCTGGTGCAGGCCCCAGGGGGGCGGGTGGAGGGTATCGAATTGATGGCCTGCACCTCCATCTTCGACGAGTTCGGGCGCTTTTCCCCCACCTATGATGAGAGCCGCTCCCAGCGCCTGGAGGCGGATACGGTAATCTTCGCCATCGGCCAGGAGGCGGAACTGGAGGCCGCCCGGGAAGAAAAGCTGGCGGTGGCCGCCGGCCGGATTCAGGTGGACCGGGCTACCATGTCCACTTCGCTCCCCGGGGTCTTCAGCGCCGGGATCTTTTTGGCCGGGGAGATCTTCACCGGTCCCACCCTGGCGGTGGCGGCCGCAGCCAGCGGTCGCCGGGCCGCCGCCGCCATGGACCACTTTCTGCGT
>JBIOJX010000083.1:0-10720 GCA_044451265.1 Desulfobaccales bacterium | reverse complement strand
GGGCCGGGAAGTCCACCACCCCCTGGGCCGCGCAAGCCCGGAGGCCCGCCTGGGCCAGGGCCCGGCGCACCTCGGTCTCGAAGAAATAGCCGTCGGCCACAGTGGTGGTGCCGCCCCGGATCATTTCCGCCGCCGCGGCCAGGGTCCCCCAGTAGGCCTTGTCGGGGTCGAGCCAGGCGGCCTCGGCGGGAAAGATGAAGTCCGTAAGCCAGGTGTGCAGCGGCAGGTCGTCGGCCAGGCCCCGGAACCAGACCATGGGGGCGTGGCAGTGGGTGTTCACCAATCCGGGGAGCACCAGGGCGCCCTGGAGGTCCAGAGATTGGCGGGCCGGGGGCAGGTCTCGAGCGTCAGTAGCCGCTCCCACTGCTGCGATGCGGCGGCCCGTGACCGCCACGTAGCCGCCGGGTATAGGAGTCGCCCCAGGCTCCAGGGTGAGGACCAGGGCGTGATGCAGGAGGATATCCGCGTCCATTAAAGTCAGGCTGGGGAGGCTCGCGAGCCGCTCCTAAGAACCTCCAGTCTGGTGCAAAAGGGTTAGGCCGCGCTCAGGGCATTACCCGGGGAACCCAGGTACAGGAAGTCGGGTCCTCCCGGTACTTTTCCTTGATGGCCACAAGGGTGTCGTGAACCTCCAGGAAGGCCTGGACGACCTCCGGGTCGAATTGCCGGCCGGATTCCTCCTGGATGATTTTCAGGGTCCGCTCTTCCGGCAGAGGCTCCTTGTAACTCCGCTTGGAGCCCAGGGCGTCGTAAACGTCCGCCAGGGCGACGATGCGGGCCGCCAGGGGAATCTCGTCGCGCCGCTTGCCCGGGCCCAGGCTGACCTGAAGGTCGAAGATATCGGCAATGCGCCCGGGGTAACCGCGGCCGTCCCATTTTTCGTGGTGATTCAGGGCGATCTCCGCGGACAGCGTATCCAGCTCCGATTCGGCGTTCTGGAACAGCCGGGCCCCGAGGATCGTATGGAACTTCATGATGTTGAACTCTTCCGCGTCCAGGCCGGCGGGTTTCTTCAGGATCAGGTCGGAGATGGCGATCTTGCCGACGTCGTGCAGCATGGCGGCGATGCGCAGCAGGTCCTTGGTAATCCTGATCTCCTCCGGAGGCAGGCCCCGATTCCGGGCCCAGCGGTGGTAAATCTCGGCGGCATAGGCGCCCACCCGGTTGACATGCGGCCCGGTCTCTTCAGGGTCCCGCAGTTCGGCCATCTTGACCATTCTCAGGATGACTTCCCGGGTGAGGCGGGCCCGTTCCACGGCCGCCCCGGCATTGTCGGCAAAGTAATTCAGGATCAGCCGGTCCTGGTCGGTGAAGCACACGACTTCGCCGCTTTCTCCCAGGGCATTGATGAGCTGCAAGACCCCGACGATTTTCTGCCGGCTGGTGCGCAGGGGCACGGCAATGATCGTTTGGGTGCGGTAGCCCGACTCCTCATCGAAAGACTTGTTGAAGGTGAACGGCAGGACCGGGGGCAGTTGATAAGCGTCGTCGATGATCAGGGACTCGCCGGTCAGGGCTACGTACCCGGCCAGGGATTGATCGTCAATGGGCAGGGTATGGTTGGAAAAGAGATATTTGCTGCTGCTCTCCGGGCTGAAGAGGCTGTCGTTGTGGATGTAGCTGAAGCGCAGCAACTGGTTTTCGATGGTATAGATGGAGCCGGCGTCGGCGTTGGTGAGGCGCCGGGCCTGCAGGAGCACCTGGTCCAGGAGGGCGTCCAGGTCTTTCAGGTGGTACAGGCCCTCCATGATGTTGAGTAACTTGGTGACCAGGTCGGTCGGTCGGCTCAGTTGGTCATTCATCGTCACTGCATCCCCAGCGAGACGGTCGAGGCCGAGGCCCGGCTGATGTCCACCGGAGCGCCCTTTTGCTCCTCCACGGCCTGAAGGAATTTGAGCCAGTTGATCCGGCTGGTCAGATTGTGATCCTGGACCTTTTTCATAGCATACTGCAGCATGTTCGGGATCTTGGCATAGATATCCTGGTGGATTTCCACGAAGATGCGCCCCTTGAGATAGCCGATCTTCACCGGCTCATAGATCATTAGCACCGTGGTGCCCACGGGGGTGATATCAAAGAGCTTCTCGATGTCCTCCGGATAGTGGCGGATGCAGCCGTGGCTTACCAGGCGGCCCACCCCCATGGGGGCGTGGGTGCCGTGGAGGCCGTAATGGGACAGGCCCATCCAGCGGCTGCCCACCGGACAGTCTTCCCCGGGCGGCATATAAGCCATGCCGTATTTGGCCTGGAGGTGCTTGGGGATGTGCCAGCCGGGGTTTACCGCCTTGCTCTGCACCCGGAAGGTCTGGCCGATGGGGGTCTTGTAATCCAGCACCCCGATGCCGATGGGATAGGTGATCACCTCGCCCTTTTCCGGGAAAAACCGGTAGCCCCGCAGCTCGGCGACGTTGATCAGATAGCCGGGGTAGGAGGGGCGCTCCGGGATGATCCATTGGGTGGGGATGGTGATGTCGGTTTCCCAGGGCAGGTAGAAGTGATCCAGGCTGCGCTGGTAGTAGGCCAGTTCCCAAAAGCCCAGATCGTATTGCCGGGCGATGCCGTACAGGTTTTCATAGCGGACGATATGATGAGTCTGGGGCTCGCCCACCACGGTCACCGCTTCGGGGTCAAACCCCCCTCCCCGGGGCAGGCGGTAGGTGAAGGGCCCGGCTCCCCAGGCAAAGGTGCTGCTCAAAAATCCCATGAGCAGGAAAAATCCAAGAACTCTCATGAGTATTGACATAAGCATGATTTTATATGAAATAAAGGGGTATATAAAGGGGTAAAAGTATAGAGGGTCAAAAGGTTAAACGGGGAAGAGGGGAAAAGGGAAACCGACCAGGCCAGCAATGTCTTTTCTTTCCCCTTTTAACCTTTTACCCCTTTCCCCCTTCTCTTTCCCCATTTCCCCCTGCGTTTGGAGGAAGGCATCCTTGCTTAAAAAGGTGGCGTATTGATGATCCTGGACGGCCATACCCATATCTTCCCCGCTGAGGTCATCCGCGGGCGGGAAGATTTTTTTGCCGACGAGCCGGCTTTACGGCTGCTGTATGAATCTCCCAAGTCCAAAATGGTGGGGCCGGAGGAACTTTTGACCGCCATGGAGGAGGAGGGCGTCGAGGCCTCGGTGGTCCTGGGCTTTCCCTGGCGGCGGGAGCGCCATTGGCGGCGGCACAACGAAGTGATCCTCGAGGCCCAGCGCCGCTGGCCCCAGAAGTTCTTCGGCTTTTGCGCCGCGCATCCGGCCGTACCCGGAGGCGTGCGCGAGATCGAGCGCTGCCTGGCCGCCGGCGCCCGGGGCATCGGCGAACTGGCCTTTTATATGCGGGATCGCCGCGAGGACATCCAGTCCATCCTGGCCCCGGTGGCCGAGCTCTGCCAGCACTATCAGGTCCCGCTGATGCTGCACGCCACCGACCGGGCCGGCTCGGAGTACCCCGGCCGCTCCCTGACCCCCCTGGCCGCGGTCTACCGGGTCATCAAGGCCTTTCCCGAGACCACCTGGATCCTGGCCCATTGGGGCGGGCGGCTGCCCTTCTACGGCCTGCTGAAGAAGGAGGCCTCCGAGACCTTCAAAAACGTCTATTTCGACACCGCCGCCTCGCCTTACATTTACCGGCCGGTGATTTACCGGGTGGTGTCCGACATGGTGGGTCCGGAAAAGGTCATCTTCGGCAGCGACTACCCCCTGCTGCCCCCCAGCCGCTACGTCAAAGAGATGGCCGAGGCCAACCTGCCGGCGGACTGGCAGGAAATGATTTTGGGGAAGAATCTGGCACGATTGATGGGTTTGTAGCGGTCAGCTGTCAGCGGTCAGCCAAAAAGCTAAACCGAAAAGGTCTTGTAAAGATGGCTATTACAATATTTTATTCCTGGCAGAGCGATCTCCCCAACAGGCTAAATAGGACCTTTATCGAGAAAGCTTTAGAAAAAGCTATCAAAAAGCTTGGGCAAGATATGGAGGTACAAGAAGCTTTACGCGATGAAGACATGAAGTTAGATAAAGATACAAAGGGAGTACCTGGGACACCAGCTATCGCTGAGGAAATATTTAATAAAATTTCCAATTGTGGCGTTTTCATCGCTGATCTTACATTTGTGGGTAAATCTATCAATAACCGATTGCTTCCAAACCCAAATGTTTTAATAGAATATGGTTGGGCATTAAAAGCCCTTTCTAACTATAGGATTTTAATAGTGTTCAATTCGGCATTTGGGGAACCCACTGTGGCCAACATGCCATTTGATATGCGCCACTTAAGGAATCCAATTACTTATCATCTTAACGAAGCAGCAAATGACAAAGAATGCAAAAAAGTCAAAGAAAATCTGGTAAATGATTTATTTGGTGCTCTGAAAACAATGGTCGAAAGCGGAATTTTGGCCCAATCGAATGAAAGCCAGAAGGAATTTGATGGCTTCCCATATTCCTCTAATCCGTCCACATTCCTTCAGCCTGGAGAGACATTCATTGATCCTCTTCGCCCAGGCACACAACCGCTTACATTGCCGGATGTACAGCGTCTCTTTCTGCATATTATCCCTCAAAAGCCTGTAGATAGTATTACATCCAGCAAAATTGCTCTCGACCTTGCACAGACTGGAAATCTATTCCCCATGGGCCGAGGGGAAATTGCTCAAGCGTTTGGAAGAAACAAATATGGAGCTTTCGCATGTATTAAAAGGGATGGAGAGATTCTTAACCTAACCCAATTATTTAAGAGCGGTGAATTATGGGGCATTGATGCGGTTTCCATAAATAAAAATACATTAATGGAGCATTGGGAAGTCGATTTCGGTTTCTTTCCATCCGGTGCCTTCGAAAAATTATTCGTTTTAACCCTTAGCCATTATCTTAAATTCGCCAAAGAAATACTTAAATTACCTGTACCATTGAAATTTACTGCTGGAGCCACTGACGTGTTAGGTTATAGAATGGTTGTATCATTAGGGGTGGGATATGATTTTAGCGGTGGTGTTGTGCTAGATCATATTACGTTCGAGGGAATGATCGAAGACTATTCTAAAGATCCGCACATTATTTTACGACCGTTTTTTGAGCATGTTTGGGAAGAGTGTGGATTAAAACGACCAGACGAATATAAATTATATAGGTAGATATGAAGCGGGGTAGTGCAGTCAAAGCTTAGTGCTTTTTCCAAAAAGCTGAAAGCCTATGTCACTAACTCTTAATTTAAGACTACCCGCCCTGCTGGCCGCCTGCCTGCTGCTCCTGGCGGGCCCAGCCCTGGCGACGTCGCCCCTTTTGACGATCAAGGACCTGAAGCAGCCGGTGGCGGCCGGCTCAATCACCACCTATGCGGATTTGCTCAAGCTGGTCTTCCCGGAGCGAACCCAAGGGCAGGAAGAGGCGCCTCAGACTCCGCCGGTGCGCAGCCTGGGCGACTACTTTAAAGCCCAGCCGCTGACTGCGCAGCAGGGCTACGGGGACGTCCTGGCCCTGCCCCTCAAAGACCAGGGCCGGCCGCTGCTCCTGCTGCTCGTTTACGCCACCGGGGAGCGGGCCGAGGCCGAAGGAGACGCCGGAGAACAGCAATATGACTTGCTGGCCTTATTTCAAACCACCCCGACTCCCAAGCTCTTGGACCTGGTGGACCTCGGGCAAGGGACTACCATGGGGATGGTCGAAGGTTTCTGGTGCAAAAATCCCCGGCTCGACCTGACCCCGGCGACCCAGGCCTGCCTGATTTATCAGGAACATTTCAATTCTTCCCAGGGTTATCTGCAAATCCATCTGCTCTGGGTCCGAAACCAGCGCCTGGAGCAACTCTTGAGCGTCTCCCCCTTCGGCATGAGAGGCTTGTGTGAAACCTTCGCCACCAGGACGGTATTGTGGACCGAGCCGGATAAAGGCCAGGAGTACCCGAAGGTGGTGGCCAAGCTGACCGTGAAGATGGAGCCGTCCCCCCCGATTGAGGATTGCGATAAGCAGCGCCAGCGCGGCTTTACCCGCAGCTACCAGGGCGCCTGGCAGTGGGACCCGGCCAAACAAAAATATCACCAGGTCTCCGGCAACCTGGACCAGCTTTATAAATGGTACGATAAGTATTATTGACGAGGTTGGCTTTAGGCCCGGGCCCAGCTTGCTGACGCGGGCGTCTGCCGGAATTTGGCGCTCAAGAGCCGATTTCCTCTGGCTAAGTTCAACGCTTTTTTGATAAAGATAGAGATAAATCCAACCAAGCAGAGAGAACGAATTTTGGAGCATATTGCGGACGTACTGGTAATCGGTTCAGGACTGGCGGGCCTCAGCTATGCCCTGAAGGTGGCGGATTTTGCCCGGGTCAATCTGATCACCAAGCGGGGACTGACGGAGACCTCCACCAGCAAGGCCCAGGGCGGTATTGCTGCGGTCCTGGGACCGGATGACCGGTTCGAATATCACATCCAGGACACCCTTACCGTGGGAGAGGGCCTGTCGCATCCCGATATCGTCGAATTGGTGGTGCGCGCCGGGCCGGAACGGGTCCGGGAACTGATCGACCTGGGAGCCCACTTCGATACCAATAAAGAAAACGCCTATGACCTGGGCCGGGAAGGCGGCCACTCTCGCCGCCGGGTCATTCACGCCCAGGACATGACCGGCGCCGAAGTGGAGCGCATCCTGGCCGAAAAGGTCCTGGCCCATCCCAACATCCGGGTCTTTGTGAACCACATGGGGGTCAATCTCATCACCCTGGAGCGGGTGGTGCGCCAGGGCCGCGAGGTGACCGAGGCGGAGCGGACCTGCCTGGGGGCCTATGTCCTCAACAAGGAGACCGGCCAGGTGGACACCTTTCCGGCCCGCATCACCCTGCTGGCCACCGGCGGGGTCGGCAAGGTCTATCTATATACCAGCAACCCCGACATCGCCACCGGCGACGGGGTGGCCATGGCCTATCGGGCCGGGGCCGTGATCGGCAACATGGAGTTCGTCCAGTTCCACCCCACCTGCCTCTATCATCCCGACGCCAAGAATTTCCTGATCTCCGAGGCCCTGCGGGGCGAAGGGGCCATCCTCAAGGACCAGACGGGACGGCCCTTCATGGACAGATATCATCCCCTGAAGGACCTGGCTCCCCGGGATACGGTGGCCCGGGCCATCGACACCGAGCTGAAAAAGAGCGGCGCCGACTACGTCTATCTGGACATCAGCCACAAGCCGGCGGATTTCGTCCGGGGCCGCTTCCCCAATATCTATCAGCAATGCCTGGAATTCGGCATCGACATCACCAAAGAGCCGATGCCGGTGGTGCCCGCGGCCCACTACATGTGCGGCGGCGTGGCGACGGACGCCTGGGGCCGGACCACCATCACCAACCTGTTCGCCGTGGGCGAGGTTTCCATGACCGGGCTGCACGGGGCCAACCGCCTGGCCAGCAACTCCCTGCTAGAGGCCCTGGTCTTCTCACATCAGGCGGCGCAAATCGCCCGGGAGACCCTCCCCGAGTTGCTCTCCAAACCGCTGGTCTCGGTGGCGGCCTGGAATACTTACGGGGCCAAGGACAGCGAGGAAGGCGTGGTGGTCTCCCATAGTTGGGATGAAATCCGGCGCTTCATGTGGAACTATGTGGGCATCGTCCGCAGCGACAGCCGTCTGCTCCATGCCCAGGCCCGCATTGAGCTGGTCCTGAACGAGATTAATGAGTATTATTGGAAGTTTCTCCTCACCAGTGATCTCCTGGAACTGCGGAATATCGCCTATGTGGCCGATCTGATCATCCGCATGGCCCTCCGGCGCAAGGAGAGCCGGGGCCTGCACTTTACCCTGGATTATCCCAAGGCGGATGATGACAACTTCCATCGGGATAGCCTGTTTTCCACTGAAGGTTGGCAATGATGGCAGAGAAGGAACCGATCCTCATCGCGGACGATGAGCCCCAGATGTTGGGCATGCTCAGCGAAGTTATGCGGGGGCAAGGATATGCGGTGCACCCCGTGGCCAACGGTCTGGAGGCCCTGAAGGCCCTCCAGGAGCAAAAATTCCACCTGGCCTTGCTGGATATAGGGCTGCCCGGCCTTTCCGGCCTGGAGCTGCTCTCCCGGATCAAGGCCGAATCCCCCCAGACGGAGGTCATCGTCTTCACCGGGCACGCCGGCCTGGACAGCGCCGTCCAGGCCCTGCGCCTGGGGGCCTATGACTATTTGCTGAAGTCGGAGATCCGTCTGGAGAATCTCCAGACCGTGGTAGCCCGGGCCCTGGAGCGACGCCGTTTGGCCTTGAGCAACCGCAAGCTCATGACCGACCTGCATCAGGTCCAACAAGAACTGTCTCAACAGCACACTCAGGATCTCAGCCGGGTGCGGCGCCTGAGCGAAACCCTGGCGGTGCCCCTCACCTGGGAACAACTTTTCCATGGCCTGATGAACATCATCTGGGAGAGCCTGAATTTCCAGGTCCTGGGCCTGGAGTTCCAGGGAGCCGGGAAAGAACTCACCCTGGAGGCCTATCGCCGCCAACCGGGGCTAAAGGAAGAGGCCATGGCCGGGTTTAAGGTCTGGCTTAAGCAGCACTTTCAGCAGGCGAATGCAGGGGGGGCGGAGATCCCGGCAAGCCAGCAGGCGGCTTTCCCAGAGATTCTCTGGGCCAGGGTCCAGACCGGGGAGTGCCTGGCCGTGGTGGCAGGGGGCCGCGAATACCCCTTTACTCCGGAGGAATCCGAGCTCTTCGACGTCATCAACCTCCAGGGAGAAGCCGCCCTGAAAAACCTGGAGCTTTTTGAGGAGGTCAAAAACCTGGCCATTCGGGACGGCCTCACCGGCCTCTACAACTACCGCCACTTCTGGGAACTCCTGGGGCATGAGGTGGAGCAAAGCCGGCGCTACGAGACTCCCCTCTCCCTGCTCTTCCTGGACCTGGATAGTTTCAAGGTCATCAACGATACCTTGGGCCACTCCCAGGGAGATGCGGTGCTGAAGACCCTGGCCGACTACCTGCAAGGCGCCCTGCGCCAAGCCGATGTGATCTGCCGTTATGGCGGCGAGGAATTTGTGGTCCTGCTGCCCAAGACGCCGTTGGAGCAGGCCATAATGTTGGCAGAGCGGCTGCGCCAGAAGATCTCCGAGCAAGTTATTCCCCTGCCGGAGCGGGACCTGCGATTCACCGTGAGCATCGGGGTGTCGAGTCTCAGCCCCGACATGGACGGTGAGGCCCTGGTGAACGCGGCCGACGCCGCCATGTACCAGGCCAAACAGGCGGGTAAAAACCAGGTATGCGCCCCGGAGGGCTGTCTCCTGAAGTAAGGTGGACCCAAGGCCTAGGGGAAATTGTCTCAGGGAATGGTCAGGGCGGTTCCTCGAACCGCCCTTGGCTTTGGCGGGACCCCGACTCGAGCAAATTAAGGAATAATATCCTGGACCTTGAGGCCTTGCTGCTCCAAAGCCTTGACGATGGGATCGAGGTCGCACTTCTCCAGGCGCACGTAATAGGCCCGCCGGTGACCCCGGGTGGGTCCCATGGCCAGGTTGAGGATCTTGCCGCCGGCCTCTTTGATAATCTTGGTGGCCGCCTCCAGGGCCTCGGGTTGTTCCACCAGGAGCAGGTCCAGGCGGGAGCTTTGGCGAATCAGGCTCAGCAGGGTAAGGAAGGCGCCGATTACGTCCAGCATAGTGACCACCCCTACCAGCCGGTCGCCGTCCAGGACCGGCATCCCGCCGATCTTGTGCTCCATGATCAGCCGGGCCGCCTCCTCCACGCCGGTGTCCGTCGTGACGCTGAGGGGGGCCTTGATCATGACGTCGGCCACGGTGATCTTCTCCATCATGGAGGCCAGGAGCACCTCCCGCAGATCCCTGGAGGTGATCCAGCCCACCATGCGGCCGCCTTCCAGCACCGGCAGGTGGCGAATCTGGTGCTTTTGCATCAGTTGCAGGGCCTGACCCACCCGCTTGTTGGGGGAGGTGGTGACGATCTCCTGGCTCATAATCTCGCTGACCCGCATCCGCTGCCCCTCCTGACCACTTGGTTAGTCTCTACCTTAAAACAAGCCGGGAATAATTTCAATGAAATTGGCTCGTCCGCCGGTGGGATCTGTCTGATTGAAAGAAAAATGTGGAACACCGCACCGGCGAGGCGCCGGTGCACAAAAAAGCCCCTCTCTCGGGAGGGGCTGCGAACCTGTGGGGTGCAGGGGCGGTTCTCGAACCGCCCCAAGGATCAGTTGGTGGCCAGCATCATCTGCAGGGCGGAGATGACGTGCTCGGCCTCGCCGATGTAGGTGCCCATATTAGCCCGGTGATTGGCGATCCAGCCGTCCTTGTCGCCGTTGAACACGATCCAGGGAGACAGATGGGCGGCCTCATGCAGGGCATGGATGCCGTCCTCCAGCGTTTTATGGGAGTTCTTTTTCTGGAGCTCCTGGGTGAACTCCTCGTTCACCGCCTCCAACATCACCGACATTCCCAAAGCGATGCCTCTGGCACGGTAGAAATAGTCGTCGGACACCCACCAGGACACCGGCTTGCCGTCAGCCTCGGTGTCCTTGATGAGGTTATGAAATTCGCTGCCCAACAGGTCTTTGTAGTTGCTGAGCAAGATGATTAGCTGGTCCACCCGGGAATAGAAGCGGCTGCGGCCCTTGTGCAGGCCTTCGATGTACCTTTCCAGGTCGTGCATGGCTTCCTGGTACTTGCCCGAGGCCGAAGGAAACCAGTACTTGTCGGGGCTTACCATGAAGAAATTCATGGCCTCGTTGACCTGGGGATTGTAGGCCTCGGTGGT
>JBIOJX010000082.1:0-10808 GCA_044451265.1 Desulfobaccales bacterium | reverse complement strand
CTCGATGTTGACGGTTTTGAGTTTGCGATACACCGCGATGATGATGCTCAGGGCGATGGCGGCTTCGGCCGCGGCTACCGCCATGATAAACAGGGTGATGATCTGGCCCACCGCCGGCGTCGGGGCCAGGAAGCGGTTGAAGGCCATGAAGTTGAGGCTGGCGGCGTTGAGGATCAGCTCCACCGAAATGAGCACGGCGATGAGATTGCGCCGGGCCAGCACGCCGTAAAGGCCAATGGCGAACAAGACGACGGCCAGGTAGAGGTAGGTCTGCAATTCGTTAAAGATCAGCATCTCTAAACCTCATTGGGCCTTGCTGCGGCGGCCGCCCCGGGCCGTGACGATGGCCCCCAGCATGGCAACCAGCAAGAGCAGGGAGATCAATTCAAAGATCAAGGAGTACTTGGTCAGCAAAAAGTGGCCCAGGGTCTCAATGGACCAATCGGTGCTGCGCTCCAGGGCCGGGGTAAAGGTGGTCTTTTTCAGCAGCAGCCCCAGGAAAATGAAGACCGCCAAAGCGCCGGCGATGGCCGCCTGAATCTTCAGGGGATTCCGGGGAGGCCGGGGCAGGTACTGAGGCTCAGAGAGCATCACCGCGAACATGATGGCGATGCAGATGGCCCCCACGTAGATGAGGATCTGCATCAGGGCCACAAAGGGGCTGTTGAGATAAACGAACAGGCCGGAAACGCCGAACATGGCCACGGCCAGCCCCAGGACGTTGTGGAAGATCTTCCGGGCTCCCACCGCAATCAAGGCGCCCCCGACGGTGAGCGCCACCACCAGGACAAAGGCGGCGGTAGCCATATGCTGCGGGGTTAAGAAGGCGCTCAACAGGTTCATTCTTTGACCTCTTTAGCCGGGGCGGCCTTTTTGGCGGCGGCGGCGGCGGCCGCAGCCTTGGCCTTGGCTTCTTTTTCCTTGGCCTCGGCGGCCGCGGCGGTGGCAATTTCCTCCGCCGTCGGAATGGGAGTGACGGGCAGGCCGGCGGCCTTTTGGCGCTGTTGCAGCAGGATCAGGTGGTCGAGGACCGCAACCTGACGGCTAAGACCCACCAGCCGGTATTCCTTGGAGAATTCCAGGGCCGTGGTGGGGCAGACCTCAACGCACAGGCCGCAGAGACTGCAATAATAGTGCTCGTGGATGTACCTGGTGCCGCGCTTCTGCTTTTCGCCGGGAAACTTGGCGCCTTCCACGGTGATGAGCTGGGAGGGGCAAATACGGGAGCACATCTCGCAGGCAATGCAGCGATGGGTCTTAGTGTCGGGATCGAGGATAAACTGGGGATAGCCCCGATACCTGGGACTCATCTGGATCTTCTGGCGCGGATACTGGACCGTGACGACGGGTTTGACGAAATAGCGGATGGTTACGGCCATGCCCGCCAGCAAGCTCCAAAATCCCGTGGCAATTTCTTTGAAATAGGTCATCATCGCAAATTAACCTTCATCGAGCCACTCATCTGAGTTTCATTACCAAAGCGGTGATCAGCAGATTGGCGAAGGCCAGGGGAATCAAGATCTTCCAGGCAAAGGTGATCAGCTGGTCGAACCGCACCCGGGGAAAGGTCCAGCGGAACCACATCATCATGAAGATGAGGGCGTAGACCTTCAACAGGAACCAGACCACCCCGGGAAGAATGGGGCCGTGCCAGCCGCCCAGGAAGAGGACGGTGCCCACCGACGCGGCGATGAACATGTTGGTATATTCCGCCAGGAAGAAGACGGCGAAGCGCATGCCGCTGTATTCCGTATGGAAGCCGGCCACCAGCTCCGATTCGGCTTCCGGCAGATCGAAGGGGGCCCGGTTGGTCTCCGCGGTGGCGCAGGTAATAAAGAGGAGAAAGGCCAGGGGCTGCATGACGATGAACCACACGCCGCCCTGGGCCGCCACGATGTCCGACAGCTTGAACGAGCCCACCATCAGGATGATGCTCATCACCGTGATGAGCAGGGGGATTTCGTAGGCCACGTTTTGGGCGACGGAGCGGATGGCTCCCAAGACCGAGTACTTGTTGTTGGAGGCCCAGCCGGCCATGAGGATGGCCAGGACCGCCAGGGTGGAGAAGCCCAGGATCAGGATGATCCCCACGTTCATGTCCTTGATGATCAGGGACTGGGAGAAGGGGATTACCAGGAAGGAGAGCAGCACCGGCAGGAAGACGATGATGGGGGCCAGCCAAAAGACCGGCTTATCCGCTTCTTCCGGGGTGATGAGCTCCTTGCTCATGAGCTTGAGGGCGTCGGCCACGGACTGGATGACGCCGTGGGGTCCGACCTCCATTGGTCCGAGGCGAACTTGCATGTGGGCCGAGACCTTGCGTTCCACCCAGATGAGAAACAGGGCGTTCACCGAGACCAGGGCAATGACCCCGATCAGGCCGATGAGCAACCGCCCGACTTCCGTTCCCAAGTATTGCGCCAGCAGTTCCATAAGTTTTGCTCTTCAGTTTCTTAGCGGTCGATTTCCGGGATCACCACGTCCACGGACCCCAGGATGGCCACCAGGTCGGCCACCAGGGTATCCACGCCAATCTCGGGCAGGATGCTGAGGTTGCCGAAAGACGGCACCCGGAGCTTGATCCGGTAGGGTTTGATATCCCCCTGGCTGACGATGTAGCAGCCGAACTCGCCCCGGGCCGTTTCCACTGCCTGGTAGACCTCGCCCACGGCGGGTTTTATCCGTTTGGGCACCTTCTCCGCCATGATGGGGCCGTTGGGGAGCTTGTCCAGGGCCTGTTCGATGATCCGCAGGCTCTGCTCCATCTCCTGCAGGCGGACGATATAGCGGTCAAAGATGTCGCCCTTGTCGCCGATGGGAATCTCGAAATCGCAGGCCGGGTAGGCGGAGTAAGGCTCGCTCTTGCGGATGTCGTAAGGGATGCCGCTGCCCCGCAGGGTGGGACCGGTGAGGCCGTATTTGACGCACTGGTCTTTGGTGATGAGGCCCACGTCCTTGGTGCGGTTGATGAAGATGACGTTCTTGGTCACCAGGTTGTCGTAATCCGACCAGCGGCTCCGGAGGCGTTTAATAAATCCCTGGACGCCGGTGATGAATTCGTCGTCGAGATCCTGGGGCACGCCGCCGAAACGATAGAAGCAATAGGTGAGGCGGGAGCCGGTGATCCGGTCCAGGAGATCCAGGATCTGTTCCCGGTCATCAAAGCAATACATGATGGGGGTGAAGGCCCCCAGGTCCAGGAGATAGGCGCCGAACCACAGGAGGTGTGAAGTGAGGCGGTTGAGTTCGCTCAGGATCACCCGGATGTATTCGGCCCGCTCTGGCACGGTGACGCCGATGAGCTTCTCCACCGCCATGCAGTAGCCCTGGTTGTAGGCTAGGGCGTGGAGGTAGTCCACCCGGCCCATGTTGGGCAGGAACTGATGGTAGTTGCGGTTCTCGGCCATGTGCTCGTGGGCCCGATGGCCGTAGCCGATGACCGGCTCGGCCTTAGTGATGTACTCACCGTCCATCTCCAGGAGCACCCGCAGAACCCCGTGGGTACTGGGGTGCTGCGGACCCAGGTTGAGGGTATAGGTCTTTTCTTCTATGCCTAACTCAATCATTGGCCGCCTCGGCTCCGAAGTCTTTCAACAGCGGGTGAAAATCGGCATCGTCCGGCAGCAGGATGCGCTTCAGGTTGGGATGCCCGGCGAACTTGATGCCGAAAAGGTCGTAGACCTCGCGCTCATACCAATCCGCCGCCGGAAAAACCCGGCAGATGGTGGGCGCCTGGGCGCCTTTGGCCAGGCTGGCGTGCACCACGGTGCGGCACAGTTCGTCGAAGTTGGCGAAGTGATAAACCAGGGGTGAAGGAGTCCCGCAGGTCCACGGCCGTGAGGGATTCCAGGAAGCAGCCCTGGTCCAGCATGGCCTGGGCCACGTCCGGCATCTGCTGGGGACGGGCGGCCACCTCCAGGTGATAGCCGGTCTTGGCGTAGTCGCCGTCGGCCACCTGTTCCAGGCCCAGGGGGGCCAGCGCCTTGGTAAGATTATCCTTTAACATCTCTGAACTTCCTGAGACGACCCCGTTTGGTGATCTTCTCTTCCAGCGTTAGAATGGCTTCGATGATGGCTTCCGGCCGGGGCGGGCAGCCGGGGATGTAGACATCCACCGGGATGATCAGGTCCGCGCCGGGGACGATGGCGTACTGGTTTTCGTAGTAGAAGGGGCCGCCGGAGATGGCGCAGTTGCCCATGGCGATGACCCATTTGGGCGCCGGCATCTGCTCATAGAGCCGAACCACCGCGGGGGCCATCTTCTTGGAGATGGTGCCGGCCACGATCATCAGGTCGCTCTGCCGGGGTGAGGGGCGGAAGACCTCGGCCCCGAAGCGGGCCAGATCGAAGCGGGCCATGCCCACGGCCATCATTTCGATGGCGCAGCAGGCTAGGCCGAAGGTCAACGGCCACAGGGAATTGGCCCGGGCCAGGTTTAGGGCCTCATCCAGGAGGCCGAAGCGAATTAGGGGGTCACCTGTTTTCGTTTCCAACTGAAGACTCCTCTGCACCAGGCATAAACCAGGACCAGGGACAGAATGCCGATGAAGATGGTGATTTCCACAAAGTCCAGCCAGGCATAGCGCTTGCCGTAGGCCAGCAGCACCGGGAAGAGAAAGAGCACGTCCACGTCAAAGGCCAGGAAAAGCAGGGCGAACAGATAGTAGATTACCGCCACCTGGATCCAGGCGCTGCCGATGGTGGGCATGCCGCATTCATAAGTGGCGTCGCGGGCGGCGCCGTAGCTCCGGGGGGCAATCAGGTAGGCAATGACGATGGGACCCAGGGCGAACAGGGCGGCCGCCACCAAGTAGACCAAAACGAAGGAGAAATCGCTCAAGGCTTGCGGAATTTCCAACGCCGACTCCTTGTGCTTTTTGGTACAATCCTCAACGCCTTTTATACCCCAGGAGAAAAACCCTAGTCAAGGAGATTATTACCGGAATCGTCAAAAATATTCTGCACCCGCCGGAAACGCTCCAATGAAGCAGGAAAGGTTTATGCACAAATGCTCACTAATCCCGGATTTTCAATCTGCCGCGGGGACAATAATGATTTATTTCGCAAAGCTGGAAAAGGGGTGAAAGGGAAGAGCGTAAAAGTTAAACTATACCGAAGAACGGACCTGGCGAGATAAAGGAGATGCATGGCGCACTGGGAAGACCTGAGCATGCCGGAGTTCGAGGCGGCCCGGGAGGAGAGCCGGACGGTGATCCTGCCGGTGGGCTCAGTGGAGGAGCACGGGCCGCACCTGCCCCTGGGGACCGACGCCTGCCACGCCATCGAAGTGGCCCGGCGGGCCGCGGCCTTGCGGCCGGTCCTGGTGGCGCCGCCGGTCTATTACGGCATCTGCCGCTCCACCCGGGAACATCCGGGCACCATCAGCCTCAGCGGCGACACCCTGCGGGGCCTGATCCGTGACCTGGGGCGGGAATTTTACCGCCAGGGCCTGCGGCGCGTGATTTTCATCAGCGGCCACGCCGGCGGCACCCACATGTGCGCCCTGGTGGAGGCGGGCGAAACCCTGCTGGAGGAGTTCGCCGACCTGCGGTTGGCGGTGGTGAATATCCTGGAATTGCTGCGGGAGGTGTTGGCGGAGCGGCCGGACCTGGTAAAAACCAAGGGCGACTCCCACGCCGGGGAGGTGGAGACCGCCATCATGCTGGCGGCTTATCCGCAGTTGGTCAAAGGCAGCGCACCGGCGGAATGGCCCAGCTTCCCGAAATTTGAACTGGTGCGGAACAAGCGCCGCTACTGGCCCGGCGGGGTCTGGGGCGACCCCGGCCAGGCAAGTGCCCAGAAAGGCGAAGCAATTCTGGCCGCGGAGGCACTAAAGCTGGCGCAGTTGATCGATGCCCTGGCGCGTTAATGAAGCAATAAATGCTGTCAGGAAATTTCCTAGGTATTTTTACCTTGACATCAATTTCCCTCCAATGATACAAGAGAACTTGACCGAATTTTTGTCCGAAGGAATATGGGAAACCCACCTATGATCGCGGAATCCATCGAACGTCTGGCCGACCGAGTACTGGCCTATGAAGAAACCGACCTCACCGCCCTGCTTAACCACTTTAAGACCCGCATGGAAGAATGTGACCCATCCCCCGAGTGGGAGCGCGCGGTGATTGCCTATTTTCTTATCAATGGGGTGCGGGTGAAAAACGCCCTGAAACACGGCAAGACCCATGGCCGCGCTCGCAGTTCGGGAAGCCGTCCCGCCCTGCGCGTGGTTAAATAGCTTTTTCCGCGCCGTAAGCAGTAATCTGCATTGCCAGCCTGTTTTTCTTCTTTTGCGAGCCCATCTAGAAGTTTTTGGTTCATGTTGCAAAATGCAACACGATCTTGAGTTGTTATCCCGAGTTGCGTTCAAACAAGAATTATTGGATCTGTCATTCTGAATGGAGTGAAGCTTCGTTTCGAATCCAGATGCTTCGCTGCGCTCAGAATGACAATATTACTTTTACGACCGCAACTCGGTATTAGGCCCTCAGAATTACGGCGGGCAAAGGGCGACCTAGATCAATCCGGCCTGGCGGCGGGACCTGCGGGGGCCTGCCTCAGTCATTGGGGTCGGCTCCTGCGGCCTTTGAGAAACAGGCGCACCGGGGCGTGGGGGATGCCCAGGCGCTCCCGTAGTTGCTTCACCAGAAAGCGGCGATAGGAGTCGGGCACGGCCTGGGGCTGGTTGACGAAGGCGATGAAGGTGGGGGGATGGACCTCGGCCTGGGTCAGGTAGAAGAATTTCACCGGGTGGTGATGGTGCATCGGCGGCGGCAACTTGGAGGTGACTTCCCGGATGAACTCGCACAGTTCGGGGGTGCCGGCCCGGCGGCCGCTCTGGTCATAGAGGTCGTTGATCAGAGGGAAGACCTTTCTCAGGTTATAGCCGGTCTGGACGGAGACCGGCAGCAGCGGGACGTAGGCCATGAATTCCAGGGAGTCTTTCACCCGCGTCAAGGTCTTTTCCTGTATGTCCCTGGGCATCAGGTCCCATTTGTTCAGCAGGACGAGGCAGACCTTGGCCTGGTCCAGGATGAGCCCGGCGATCCTAAGGTCCTGGCCGGTCAGGCCCTCCTGGGCGTCCAGCAAGAGCACGGCCACTTCGGCCCGGGACAGGGCCTTGATGGTCTTCAGGACCATCTGGCGCTCCAGGCCCTCAGGACGCACACGGCTCGGGCGGCGCAACCCGGCGGTGTCCACCAGGACGTAGTCGACCCCTTCCAGGGATAAAGGGGTATCGATGGCGTCCCGGGTGGTGCCGGGAATGTCGCTCACCAACAGGCGTTCCTCTCCCAGGAAGCGATTGATGAAAGAGGATTTGCCGACGTTGGGCCGGCCCAGGACCGCCACGCGGATGCCCGGGACCGGGGCGGAGATTTCCTGCACCGGGGGCAGATGGGCGACGATGGCCTCCAGCAGGGAGCCGAGCCCCAGGCCCTGGGTGGCGGAGACGGGGTAGATGGAGTCCAGGCCGAAGCGGTAAAACTCGGCGACGTTGGCCTCGAGGCCGGGGTGATCGATCTTGTTCACCGCCAGGAGGACGGTCTTGCCGGTGCGGCGCAAAAAATCCACCACCTGGGCGTCGCCCGTCTGGGGGCCTTCCCGGCCGTCGACCACCAGGAGGATGACGTCGGCTTCGGCCACGGCCTCCTCGGCCTGGTGGCGCACCAGGGAGCTCATCTCGTCTTCGCCGCCCACCAGGCCGCCGGTGTCCACCAGGAGGAAGGCCCGGTCGTCAAAGGTGAGGCTGCCGTAATGACGGTCCCGGGTGACCCCGGGGATATCGGCCACCAGGGCCTTGGAAGAGCGGGTGAGGCGATTGAACAGGGTGGACTTGCCCACGTTGGCCCGGCCGATGATGGCCACCAGGCCCTCCGGGCTTTGGGGTTTGCGGTCTTCGTTTGGCGGTTTTCGGTGAGAAGCAGCAGACATTTGATCCCGGGGATCGCCCGATGGATGAGCTGGGCGGTGGTTAAAAATATTCATGATTAACGGGCTAGACTGCTTCACCTGCAAATGGCTGGTTTAAGCTGCGAGCCCTGATGAAAAAGGGGAATGAAAATTCATTCCCCCAGCCAGCATAACAATCGTAGTTTCGTCTTTTCCCGAAAACCGCAAACCGCCTTTAGGGCTTCGCGGCGCCCGCCGCAGGCTGTTGCTGGGCCAGGCTCTTGGGCGGCCAGTGGTTCAGCAGCTCCACGGCCCGTTTCAATTGCGGGTCCTTATCCAATTCCGCCACGGTGATGGGCTGGCTCCACGGTTTATCCGTGAGGCCTTCCTTGTGAATGTGGCGCTCCATGGCCTCGTCCCTCAGGGTCTGCACCGACTTGTCGGGGGGCAGCGGTTTTTCTTCCACCACCACGTCGGGCACGATCCCCTTTTCGTTGATGGTGATGCCGCTGGGGGTGTAGTACAGGGCCGTGGTGAGGCGTAGGGCCGAGCCGTCATCCAGAGGGAGGATGGTTTGCACCGAGCCCTTGCCAAAGCTCTTGGAGCCGACAATCAGGGCCCGTTTCTGGTCCTTGAGGGCCCCGGCGACGATCTCCGAGGCAGAGGCGCTGCCTTCATTGATGAGCACTACCATGGGAATGGCGGAGAACTTATCGGCCGCGGAGGTGGCATAGAAGCGACCGGTCTGCTGGCGGTTGCGGCCTTCGGTATAGACGATGAGGCCGCCTTTGAGGAATTCATCAGAGACGCGCACCGCCTGCTCCAGCAAACCACCGGGATCATTGCGCAGATCCAGGATCAGGCCCTTGAAAGGCACCAGATGCTGCCGCATCTTCTTCAGGTAGCCCTGCAGGTCGGCGTCGGTCTGGTCCTGAAAATTGGATACCCGGACGTAGCCGATGCCACCGTCGATCACGCGCGCCTTGACGCTGCGGATGGGGATGATCTCCCGGCTAATGGCAAAATCCTTGGGATGCGGGAAGCCCTCCCGGTTAATGGTGAGGGTTACCTTGCTGCCCTTGGGGCCGCGGATCAGCTTCACGGCATCCGTCAGACTGATGCCCTTGGTGGGGGTGCCGTTGATTTTGACAATCTGGTCGCCGGTTTGAAGGCCCATTTGATAGGCGGGAGTGCCTTCGATGGGCGAGACCACCGTGAGGATCTGGTCCTTCATGGTGATTTCAATGCCGATGCCGCTGAACTTACCCTTGGTTTCGATCTGCAGTTCTTTGAATTCCTCCGGAGTCATGAAGGAGGAATGAGGGTCCAGGGTGCCCATGGCGCCGTGGATGGCGCCATAAACCAGGTCCTTGGTGGTTTTGGGTTCGGCGTATTGGTCCTCAATTACCGCCAGGGCCTGGGCGAAAACCTTCAGCTTGGCGCCGATGCTGGGAGATTCCGTGGGCAGCATGGCAGCCAGAGTGGCGGAGGTCTCGGTCCCCGGGGAGGCCTGATCCGAGGCGTGCAAGGCCCAAGCGCCGCCGAGGCTGAGCCCCAGCAGTAAAGCTGCGATACCCAAAAGCCAGGTTCTACGTAACATGATTTTTCCTTGTAACCCGATTAATCATAGATGACGCGACTCAGGTTAACCCGTCCTCGCCGGACGTTTCTTTGCATCTGCTGGGCCCTAGGCCTTTTTGCCGCCTTTTAAGATCTCCACGGCCTGCAGCACCCAGGGATCCTGTTCCGGGGCCGGAGCCTTTTTGGGCTCCTCGACCATCGGCCCTGGCTCTTTCTCTTTTTCCTTCGGCGTTTGGCCCTGGACGTTAGGCTCCAGTCCCTTGCCCTGAATCTTAAAGCCGCCGGGGGCATAGCATTGGGCCACGGTCATTACCAGGGCGGAGCCGTCCTGAAGGGGCATGGCCTTGGTGAGGCCGCAGAGGCCCAGGGACTTGGCGCCCAGCAGGGTGGCCTGGTATTGGTCGTGCAGGGCCGCAGCCAAGATCTCCGCAGCCCGGGCGGTGCCTTGATCAATCAAGACCACGGTGGGTATGGGGACCTTGCTGACCAGGTCTCGCTCCTTGCCCCGGAAGGTCTCCTGACTGCCGGGGGTGCGGCCTTTGGCGGAGACGACTTCCTTGTCACCCAGGAGCAGCGAAGCAGTGCGCACCGCCTGCTCCATGGAACCCCTGGCGTTATTGCGCAGATCCAGGATCAGACCCCTGGGGTTTTGGCTCAGGAGGGATTTCAAGGCCAGTCCAAACTCTTTCGGAGTGGCGTCGTTGAAATACCGCAGGCGCAGATAGCCCATGGAATCTTTGAGCATCTGCGAGGTCACGGTGTTTTCCGTCAGAGGGGCGAAGGTCACCGTAACATCGAGTGGTTTGAGGGCGCCGTTGCGGATTATCTGCAACTTCAGGCTGGTGCCGGGAGCGCCCCGGAAACGGCGGGCCATCTCCTGGGTAGTCAGGTTGCGCACGATTTGGCCATCGATCTTGAGGACATGGTCTCCCGGTTTCAAACCGGCGGCGGCCGCGGGCCCACCGTCGATTACCGAGGTCAGGGTGGCGAGATTGTCCTTAATGATCACCTCCACCCCGGCCTCGGCGGTCGGCTCATCCTTACCGCCAAGATAACTTTTATATTCCTGGGGAGTGAGAAACGAGGAGTCGGGATCCAGAGAGTTCATCATGCCGCGCAGGGACCCGTAAATCATATCCTCTTCGCTCTTGGGGTAGACGTACTTCTGGGAGATTTCAAAGAGGGCCTCGGTGAACAGGCGCAGCGAGTCGTAGCTCGACGGCGTCTCCGCCGACAGCAGCGGCCGGCCTGCCAGGACCGCCAGGACTAAAAACAGCACAAGTAGTAAGGTGCGCCGGGCCCACCAGCCCTGGCCGGCCCCTTTATTGGCCAAACGG
>JBIOJX010000081.1:0-10871 GCA_044451265.1 Desulfobaccales bacterium | reverse complement strand
TCCTTGAAGACCACGATGCGGGCGATGAGGTAGAGGCCCTTCTCTTTGAGGCCCGCCACGAAGGCCTTCATGTCTTTGATGAGGATGGTTTTTTCGGCTCCCGCCTGGGCGCGCACCTCTTCGGCCAGGGGCAGGTCCACCTTGAAGGGAATGTAGCCGCGGTCGCCCTTGATGTCGATGACCAGGGCGTTCATCCGGTTTTTCTCAATGGTCTCCAGGGCGGCTTCCCGGATTTTGCTGCTCCAGGCGCCGTAGACCGTGAGATAGAGCGCCCTGGGCTGGAAGGGGGTCAGGGGAATCTCGGCATTGGGCTCCTTTAGTTCCGCGGTGGCGATCTCCCGCCGGGCGTAGCCCGGAGCCCGCAGCTTCAGGGTCTCGCCGCTGCTTTCGATGCGGAAGGTGCCGTCCTTGCCGGTGTGGGCCACTTCTGCGCCCAGGGTGATCAGGGCGCCTTCCACGGGCGCCTTGGTCTTGGCGTCCACGATCTTGCCGATATAGGCGGCCTGGGCTGGCGCGGCCAGGAGCAGGGCCGCCGTCAGGATCAGTAAGTAAATGGGCAGTCTCTTCATCCAGTCCCCTCGTGCCTGCCGCTTCTGAGGCGGAGCAGGCAGTATTTTCCCCAAACCGCAGTAATCCAGGCTGCCGCAGAGAATTGCAGACAAATGACAGGGGATTAGCCCTGTTTTAGAGGAAAAGTGCGGTCAATCCATGACGCTATTGTCTATCAGCTTTCGCACTGCCGCGTCCATCAGTTATCCCCAAATCCATCTGGGCCTGCAACTGGGAGCTGCCGGACCGCAGCTGCTTGTTTCCGCCTCAGCATCCCAAGATGAAGAAGAGCGCGGCGAGACTTGCCAAAAAGCAAAATTTTCCAATAACTTTAAGCGACATAGGTTACTCCTAAAATGCAACTTCGGATTTTTTACCTTTCTTTGCCTGGGCCTTGCCGCTGACGACGGCGATAAAACTCTGCAGGTTGCCGTTTTGCATCAAGTAGCGGGGTTGCGACATCGGCTTTTCGTCCTTAGCGGCATTGCGGCGATCGATGCTGAAGGCCATCACGTAACCGGCCTTTTGGGCCTCGGCTTCCAGGTAATCGTCATAGATGCCGTAGGGCCAGGCCAGTAATTCAATCTTGGTGCCCAACCGTTTTTCCAGGACGTTTTTGGACTTGACCAGCTGGGTCTGCACCGACTTGGTGTATTCCTCCGGCTTCATCTTCTTCTTATCTTTCTTGAAGTTGGGGTGCCAGAAGGTGTGGCCCTGCATGTCGAAGAGGCCGGTCTGCTGCAGCGCCTTGAGCTGCTCCCAGCTCATGGCGTAGGGCGCATGAGGATTGGAGATGCACGAAGGATACAGGAACAGCGTCACCGGGATATTGAATTTCTTCACGACGGGCTGCATCTCGGTAAAAACCGTCTTGTGGCCGTCGTCCACGGTGATCACCACCGATTTGGGGGCCGGCGCCGGGCCTGCGCCCCTGAGGTAGGCTACCAGGGTTTTGAGGGGAATGACGGTGTAGCCATTATCCTTGAGCCACTGCATCTGGTCGGTAAAGTTCTTGGTGGTCACGGTCATGCTGTCGGGCACCGTCGGGCCGAAGCGGTGGTAACACAAAACGGGCACGCTGACCTGCTCCTGCGCCATGACGCCGGGAATGGCGAGGCCAAGGGCCAGTAGGGCAATACCAATAACTAGGGTGAGGCTGCGAATCATTTTTCAGGTTTCCTTTGGATGATTAATCTAAAGAGGCGCCCTTCTCGGTTTGCCGCTGCCGGTCAATGACCCGGGCCCGGAGCAAGGGGGTGTAGCCCTCGGGCAGCGGCTCGGCTTTGATCACCAGGCGTTTGCTCAGCAACTCCTGCCAGTCGGGTCTGAGAAAGTAGGCCTGGCCCGGTTGCAGATCGACCTGGACCGTATCGGTGAACTTTTCCTGTCCGTCGGGACTGAGAAGATCCGCCCGCACCGCCAGGCGGCGGCTTCCCGGCTTCAGTTCCACGGCGTAGACCGGCAGGGAATCCAGACACAGGCCCTGGTAAACCTTCTGGCCGTCCACTGTCTCGATTTGCAGACGATACATCGCGGTGGGGTAGGACGGCTGCAATGGCGCCCACTGGGCCCCCTGGAGATTGAGGTTGGCCCCAGGCATGACCGCCTGGACCAGGGTCGGATCGGTGACCACCAGGGCCACTTGCGCCGGGGGCTGCTTCTGCGAGGCTTCCCGAAAGAGGTAAAGATGCTTGGTGCACAGGCCGGCGCAACCGGCCAACAGCCACAGGCCAACCGCCAGCGCCAACCAGGGTCGCAGGCTGCGGCCGGCATCGCGTTTTCTAGTGGGCATCTCGGTACTCCTAGAGGCAGGATTTGGGTTCAATGGTCTCGTCCCACGCCAGCTGGAGAGCAGGCGCCCTCGCCTGCAAAAACAGCCGAGGGCGGCTGTTCTCCATTGGACTGCATCGGCAAACCAAGGGCGGGTCTCAAACCCGCCCCCACCGTGGCCGATTTATCCCAATTACTATCCCGATTATTTCGCTCAAGTCAACCTCTAACCCCGAATGTTCACGAAATTTTCTAAATTTTGGATATCTAAGTGATTTTTCGGTGAAATATTAATTGGGTCAAATAAGGGTGTTTTAATGGAGAACAGCCGCCCTCGGCTGTCCTTTCGCAGGCGAGGGCGCCTGTTCTCCACCTTCCTTTCTGAGTTGACAGTTAGCTGAATTTTCCGGGCTTCCCTGAGTGATTAACTTATCGGCAAATGAGATTGTGCAAAAATATGGGTTACAAGTTGACAATTTTGCAGAAATCTTCTAACGTAGCCATACGCTCTGAGTAAAGTGGTGCATTTGATGGTTAACGTGTTAGATTCCTTAATTTTCCCGCTATCATCCTGCTTGCACACCTGTAACAAATTTAGATGAGGTAACTTATGGGTATTTCCCGCAGAATCTTTCTGAAGAGTTTGGGAAGCGGGCTCACCGCCCTGGGCCTCTCGGACGTCATTCTGCTGCGTTCCGGGTGGGCTGGCGCCATGAAGCCTGCCAAAATCCTCGAGGCCACGGCCACCACCTCCATCTGTCCCTATTGTGGAGTGGGCTGCGGCCTGGTGGCGTATACGAAAAACGGCAAACTGGTGGACGTGGAAGGCGACCCGGACCATCCCATCAATCAAGGGTCCTTGTGCAGCAAAGGCCAGGCGGTCTTTGAGGTGGTCACCAGCCCCCGGCGCTTGCAAAAAGTGCGCTACCGGGCCGCGGGCAGCGACCACTGGGAGGAGAAGGACCTGGATTGGGCCATGCAGACCCTGGCCCAGCGGGTCAAGGCCACTCGTGACGCCAACTTTACGGCCAAGTCGGGCGACGTGACGGTGAACCGCACCGAGACCCTGGCCTCCATCGGCGGGGCCGCCCTGAATAACGAAGAGTGCTATCTCCTGGCCAAATTGTCCCGGGCTCTGGGCATCGTCTATCTGGAACACCAGGCCCGCCTCTGACACTCCTCCACCGTGGCCTCGTTGGGGCCCACCTTTGGCCGGGGTGCCATGACCAACCACTGGAACGATCTGGCCAACAGTGATTGCCTGATGATCATCGGCTGCAATCCCGCCGAAAACCATCCCATCAGCTTTAAATGGATCACCAAGGCCCAGGAAAAAGGGGCCAAGCTCATCGTCGTTGACCCCCGCTTCACCCGGTCCGCGGCCAAGGCCGATATTTACGCCCGCCTGCGGCCCGGCACCGACACCGCCCTGATGGGCGGCTTGATCAATTATGTCCTGGCCAACGACCTGATACACCGAGATTATGTAGTCAATTACACCAACGCCGCCTATGTCATTAATAAAGACTTTGCCTTTCATGAGGGCCTGTTCTCCGGATACCAGAAAGATAAGCGGGCCTACGACGTGGACACCTGGGATTACGAAGTTGACAAAGACGGCAAACCTGTAACCGATCCAACCCTGAACCATCCCCATTGTGTCTTCCAGCTTATGAAGGCCCTGTACGCCCGCTATACCCCGGAGATGGTGGCCGCCACCACCGGCGTGTCCAAGGAAGTCTTCCTGAAGCTGGCGGCCGCCTACTGCGCCACCGGCCAGGTCGGGAAGTCCGGCGCCCTCCTCTATGCCATGGGCGGCACCCAGCATTCCACCGGGGTGCAGATCATCCGGGGCTACTCCATCCTGCAACTGTTGCTGGGCAACATGGGGGTGGCCGGCGGCGGCATCAACGCCCTGCGGGGTGAGAACAACGTCCAGGGCTCCACCGACATGGCCCTGCTCTTCCACCTGGTTCCGGGTTACATGAGTTGCCCCAATGAAGCGGCCCATCCCACCCTGAAGGATTACCTGGAAAAGGAGACCCCCAAGGCCAGCTTCTGGATCAACAAACCCAAGTTCTTCGTCAGCCTCCTCAAGGCCTTTTGGGGTGACGCCGCCAAAAAAGAGAACGACTTCGCCTATGATTATCTCCCCAAGGTTGGCAAAGGCTTCCAGGGGGCGGGTTACTCCTGGATTCCCCTGTTCGAAGCCATGGGCGCCGGCATCATCAAGGGGATGCTGGTTTGGGGGATGAACCCCGCGGTGAGTGCTCCCAACCTGGCTCAGACCTATCAGGCCCTGGACAAGCTGGAGTGGCTGGCGGCCTTCGACCTCTGGGAGACGGACACCTCGGTCTTCTGGAAGCGGCCCGGGGCCAACCCCAAGGACATCAAGACCGAGGTCTTCCTCTTCCCCGCGGCTGACTCCCTCGAGAAGGAAGGCAGCGCCTCCAACAGCGGCCGCTGGCTCCAGTGGCGCTACCAGGCGGTCCAGCCCCACGGCGACGCCAGGAGCGATCTCTGGTACGCCAACCGCCTGGGCCTGGAGTTACAAAAACTCTATAAAGGAGACCCCAAGGCGGCCGTCCCGGAGCCCATTGTCAATCTGGACTGGAACTACGGCGCCGACCCCGACGTCCACCTGGTGGCCAAGGAGGTCAACGGCTACACCGTGGCGGACAAGAAGCAGGTGCTCAACTTCCTGGGCCTGAAAGACGACGGCTCCACCGCCTGCGGCTGCTGGATCTACTCCGGCTCCTACCCCGGCCCGGATAAGAAAAATAACCTGATGGCCCGTCGTGATAAAAAGGACTCCAGCGGCTTAGGACTCTACGCCAACTGGTCCTGGGCCTGGCCGGTAAACCGGCGCATCATTTACAACCGGTGTTCCGCCGATGTCCAGGGCCAGCCTTTCAACAAGGACCGGGCCCTGGTGCGCTGGGATGAGGCGGCCAAGGCCTGGAAGAACCTCGACGTGCCGGACTTCAAATGGATCGACCCGGCCACCAAGGTCCAGGTGCCCCCGGATGAATCGGCTAAAGCCCCTTATCTCATGCTGCCGGAAGGCAAGGCTCGCCTCTTCATTCCCAAGGGACTCTGCAAGGACGGGCCCTTCCCGGAGCACTACGAGGCCCTGGAATGTCCCTTCCGCAATCCCATGTCGCCGCAGCAGTCCAACCCGGCGGTAAAAATCTGGAAATCGGCGTTGTCCAAACTCGCCGAGGTCTGCGATCCCCGGTATCCCATCATCGCCACCACCTTCCGGGTCACCGAGCATTGGCAAGGCGGGGCCATGACCCGGAACCTCGCCTGGCAGTCGGAAATGATGCCGGAGATGTTCGTGGAGCTGAGCCCCAGTCTGGCCAAGGCCAAGGGCATCAAGGCGGGCGATTGGGTCAAGGTGAGCAGCATCCGGGGCGAGGTCCTGGCCCGGGCCAATGTCACTCACCGGATCGCCCCATTCTGCTGCGGCGTCGGCGGCTTGCAGAACACCGTGGAAATGGTGGCCCTGCCCTGGCACTTCGGCTTTGCCGGCCTGACCACCGGCGGGCCGGGCGACAGGAATTACGCCGCCAATCAACTGGCCCCCCAGGTGGGGGACGCCAACACCATGATCCCGGAATACAAGGCCTTCCTGGTAAACGTGGACAAGGTATAGGCTGCAGGCCTAAAGGGGAACGCATATGAGCAAAGCCATCTTGATCGATACCACCAAGTGTATCGGCTGCCGGGCCTGCCAGGTCGCATGCAAGAGCTGGAATGATTTGCCAGGCGGTAAAGCCACCTTCAGCGAGACCTGGTCCAACCCGAGATACCTGAGCAGCAACCAATTTAACCGCATCATCTTCCGGGAGATCGCCCGTCCCGAGGGCCGGGTGGAATGGCATTTCATCTCCCGCCGCTGTATGCATTGCCTGGACCCCGCCTGCGCCAGCGCCTGCCCGGTGGCAGCCCTGACCAAGCTGCCGGACGGGCCGGTGGTCTATGACGACGCTAAGTGCATCGGCTGCCGTTACTGTATGATGGCCTGTCCCTTCCAGATTCCCAAGTTCCAGTGGGAGTCGGCGGTGCCCCTGATACGCAAATGCACCTTCTGCGCCGACCGGCAGGCCATGGGCCTGGAGCCCTCCTGTACCACCACCTGCCCCACCGGCACCCTGTTGTTCGGGGACCGGGACCAACTCCTGAAGGAGGCGCACCGGCGCATCGGCGCCCAGTCCGACCGGTACTATCCCCAGGTGTACGGCGAGAAAATCGCCGGCGGCACCTCCAAGCTCTATCTCACCGCACTGCCCTTCGAAGAACTGGGCCTGACCCAGGCAGGCTTCCGCACCGACCTGGGGGACACCCCGCAGGGTGTGCGCGGCCGCGAGTGGATGTCCAAGGTGCCCTATGTGGCCGTGGCCGTGGGCGGCCTGGCAGTGGGTCTCCATTATCTCAACCAGCGCCGGGCCGAAGTCCATGCCGAAGAGCGGAAGGAGGATTGAGCCATGGCTATAAAAATTGAAAAATGGTATCCCGGCGAAGGCAAGCTGACCACCGGCTGGGCCATCATCTATGTCATCCTGGTATTGGGTTTCGTCTCCGCCATGGCCCGGTTGTTCCTGGGCCTGGGCGCCACCACCAACCTGAGTGACGGCTACCCCTGGGGCCTGTGGGTCAGCTTCGACATCCTGGCCGGGGTGGCCCTGGCCGGCGGCGGCTTCACCATGGCCGCGGCCATCTATATCTTCAACCTGAAGAAATTCGAACCCCTGCTCCGGCCGGCCAAGCTTTCGGCCTTCCTGGGGTACATGATGTTCGTGGTCGGACTCTTCTTCGACCTGGGCCAACCCTGGCGCATCTGGCACCCCGTGGTAATGTGGAACCCCCACTCGGTGCTCTTTGAGGTGTCCTGGTGCGTCATGCTCTACACCACGGTGCTGAGCCTCGACCTCTTCATCATCGGTCTGGAGCGCTACGGCAAGCAGAGCTGGATCAAGTTTTTCCGGGATATCTACCTGGTCCTGGTGGTGGCCGGCGTCATGCTCTCCACCCTGCACCAGTCCTCCCTGGGGGCCCTGTTCCTGCTGATGCCCCAGAAGATGAGCGACCTCTGGGCCAGCGGGGCCATCGGGCCGCTCTTTTTCACCAGCGCCGTCATCGGCGGCATGAGTGTGATCACGCTCGAAAGCCTGATCAGCGCCCGGGTCTACAAGCGCAAGCCGGAAATGGACATCCTGCCGGCTTTCAGCAAGGGCTTAGGGATCGCCCTGCTGGTCTACTTCGCCATGAAGGTGACCGACCTCTATGCCCGGGGCGCCACGGTCTGGGTCTGGGATAAGCCTCACTTCTTCTTCTTCCTGGAGCTCTTCGGCACCGTGGCCTTGCCGGCCCTGCTCCTGACCTTCAAGGATGTCCGTAACAGCACCAAGGGACTTTATTGGGCCGCGGGCCTCTCAGCCTTCGGGGTGGTGCTGAACCGCTTCAACGTCAGCCTCACCAGCTACGGAGGCTACCGGCAGTTCAGCTACTTCCCGTCCTTCATCGAGATTATTATCACCGCCGCCATGGTAGCCCTGGGCATCGTCATCTTCGACCTGGGCATGAAATACCTGCCCATCTACAAATCGGAGCTCAGCGGCGAGTCGCATTAGGTAGGTTTTCGGTTAAAAAAACCATGCCAAACCTCTAAGGGCGGCCCCTCGGGTCGCCCTTTCTCTTAGTGGCACAGGCCTCCGGCCTGTGATCTGTAGGGGCGGTTCTCGAACCGCCCCTACCACGCCTTTCGGATTTCAGAGCATTTCCCAGCCAAAATTGGTGGGGCGGGCCTCCGTGCCCGCCGCTTTATTTTGATAGCCGCAGGCTTTAGCCTGCGCTGCACCTGCGGGAGGCCTGTGCTACCAAAGAACTTTTCGAAGCAGTGATTCATGGGCCTTCGGCCCACCCGTAAATTATGAAAAGCCGTGGGGCGGGCGTCTCGCCCGCTGTCTTGGTGCGCAAGGTGCACCCTAAATTTTTGCGCCTTTGCTTTGCGCCTTTGCGCCTTTGCGTGAGAAATATCTTTTCAAAGCAGAAGCAACCCGCCCCTACTTTGTTTCTGCGGCCCCCAGCGCCTCCCGGGCCTTGGGGACCGTATCTTCCGGGCTCACCTTGTACCAGGCCTGGATGATCTTGCCCGCCGCATCGATCAGAAACGACGACCGGATGATGCCCTCCACCTTCTTCCCATACAGGTTTTTCTCACCCCAGGCCCCGTAAGCCCGGGCCGTGCGGCGCTCCGTATCCGCCAGTAGGGGAAAGCTCAGACCGTATTTGTCGTCGAATTTCTGCTGTTTCGATGCTGGGTCGGGGCTGATACCCACCACCGCCAACTCCAGGGCAGCCAGTTCCTCCCGGGCGTCCCGGACGCTGCAGGCCTGCCGGGTGCACCCGGGGGTATCGGCCTTGGGATAAAAATAGAGCAGCAGTTTCCGGCCCTTAAAGTCTGCCAGCTTCACCATTTTGCCATGCTGATCCGCCAGATCGAAGTCGGGGGCCGGGTCGCCCGGCGCCAGTTTGGGCATAGGTCACCTCTGGTCAATTTAAATGGAAAATATTTGAACTATTCCTGGTCAATTCCTTATATAGTTATTATCCTTATCAAATGAAAGCTATCGGGCCGGGATTTTTCGGTCTGGAAAGAGAGGAACAATGAAACCGAAAGTGGGATTTATGGGTTTGGGTATCATGGGCTCCGCCATGGCCGCCAATATCCTCAAGGCCGGCTACCCCTTAACGGTCTATAACCGCACCGCCGGCAAGGCCGAGCCTTTAGCCAGACTGGGGGCCAAGGTGGCCGCCACCCCGAAGGCCCTGGCCCAGGAGGCGGCGATCATCATCGTCATGGTCACCGGGCCCGAGGCCATTTATGAACTGCTCTTCGGCCCGGACGGCGCGGCCGCGGCCTTTAACCCGGAGCAGGTCTTCATCAACATGAGTTCGGTCTCGCCCAGCTTCACCCTGCAACTGGGCAAAGAGCTGGCCCCCACGGCCATCCGATTCGTGGACGCCCCGGTGTCGGGCACCAAGAAGCCCGCCGAGGATGCCCAACTGGTGATCCTGGCCGCCGGCAACCGACAGCGGGTCCAGGAACTGGAGCCCCTGTTCCTGACCATGGGCAAGAAGGTGGTTTACTGCGGCAAGACCGGGCAGGGCTCGATGATGAAGATGTTCATCAACCTGCTGCTGGGCTTGATGATGGAAGGCTTCGCCGAGTCCCTCAATTTCGGGCGGCTGGGCGGCCTGGACCTGGAGGCCATGCTGGACGTGGTCGCCTCCGGCGCCATGAACGCTCCGATGTTCCAGGTCAAGGCCCAGAATTTTAAGCTGCAGGACTATCCGCCGGCCTTTCCCCTGAAACACCTGGCCAAGGACGCCAAGTTCGTCCTGGATACGGCCTACGAGCTGGGCGCCCCGGTGCCCGCCGGCCAGATGCTGCTGCACCTCTACCGCCTGGGCGTGGCCCAGGGCTGGGGCGACGAGGACATCTCCGCCATCATGCGGGTCATGGAGCACCTGAGCGGGCAATGAGGATTTCTTGAGGGCAGGGGCTGGATGCCCCTGCCTCCTTATCAGTCTTGCTGAATTTTTGCTGCGCCTAAATGTGAGCAGTTAAAAAATTTCAACTAATTTTTGATTAGGCTCATATGGGACCACGACATATTCTCTTTTTATAGGATTATGGCCTTCGAGCTTGAATATGAAAGTGTATTTTCCAGGATCGAAAGGTTTATCTTTAATATTTGTAACTCCTAAGCTTGTCTCTCTTACTTCTACGCTGGCTCCTGATGGTATTGTAATAATTGTCAACTTTGGAAGGCACGAGGGGAATATCTCTGGCAAAATATTATTTTTAATATTAACGTAGGCTTGATTATTCAAATCTATAGATAACGTTAATTCAGACATATTTGCTGAAGGCTTTTTAACAAATGCTGGTATAGCCTCTTGTTTAACTGGTATAGCCTCTTGTTTTAATGGCTGTATAGTTTTTGGTGCTAATTTATCGATTGGTTCAATTTGATTCAAATTATGGGAATAGATAGATTGCAATCCAATAGAGATTGCCTTTAAATAATTTTCATTCCGTTGTTTGATTGCAGATAAAGGGAGGCCAGATTTGGCAGAAATTATGGTGATGTTAAATAAGTCAGATTGGATCAAATTAGAAGTTTCACTATTTAAATGTATTTGAGATTTTTCAGCAAATTTTGATATTTCAAGTGGAAGGTTATTCTTAATTTCATTTATTTTATTATTGGTTATGACAGATTCAACAAATTGTGGTGTTATTTTATTATTTGAGTTTAATTCACTTGCTATTAAATCAAGTAACTGTGATGGTCTTTCATCAGAAATAATTAGCTGAGAAATCGGTATTTCTTCATAAATCGAGGTTTTTATTATTTCATTAATAATGACATCTTTTGCTGTAGGAGGTAGGTCGATCTTCTTTTCGAGGGAAACTTTATCAATAATGCCTCTTAATTTATCTTTAATAAAAGATAAGTCATCTTTTGTTAAGTTGGATG
>JBIOJX010000080.1:0-10898 GCA_044451265.1 Desulfobaccales bacterium | reverse complement strand
TGGCCGTCCGGCGCCAGCCCCCGGAGGCGGGGAAAATAATGTCAAGGAATCCCAGCATGGCCGCACCCCGCCCCAACCACTTGCTCGACGCCGCCAGCCCCTATCTGCAGCAACATGCCTACAACCCGGTGGATTGGTACCCCTGGGGGCCTGAGGCCCTGGAAAAGGCCCGTCTGGAAGACCGGCCCATCTTCCTGAGCATCGGTTACTCCACCTGCCACTGGTGCCACGTCATGGCCCACGAATGCTTCGAAGACGAGGCCATTGCCGCGGTCTTGAATGAACATTTCGTCTCCATCAAGGTGGACCGGGAGGAGCGCCCGGACCTGGACGAAACTTACATGAATGTGGTTACCGCCCTCACCGGCCGGGGCGGCTGGCCTCTGAGCGTCTTCCTCACCCCGGCCCTGAAGCCCTTTTACGGCGGCACCTATTTCCCTCCGGAGGACCGCGGCGGCCTGCCCGGCTTTCCCCGCCTACTTCTGGCCCTCGACCAGGCTTACCGGAAAAACCAGGAGCAGATCGAAGAATTGGCCCGCCGGGTCATCGGCCACCTGCAGGCCCTGGGGGAGGTTCCCGGGGAACGGGGTGAACCCTCCCGGGAGACTTTAGATCAGGCGGTCCGTCAGGTCCTTCAGGACCACGACCCGGTCCACGGCGGTCTGGGCAGCGCCCCCAAGTTTCCCCGCTCCCTGGAGTTTGGCTTCATGCTGCACTATTATCGCCTCTCCCTGGACGCTGAAATCCTGGACAAGCTGGGCTTCACCCTCGAGAAGATGGCCCGGGGCGGCATCTACGACCAGTTGGGCGGTGGCTTCCACCGCTACGCCGTGGATAACGCCTGGGTGGTGCCCCATTTTGAGAAGATGCTCTATGACAATGCTTTACTTACCCCACTCTACCTGGCGCACTACCAGCTCACCGGCAGCCTCCTGAGCCGTAGGGTCGCCATCGAGACCCTGGACTTCGCCCTGCGGGACCTGCAGGCCCCGGGTGGCGGCTTCTATGCCGCCTGGGATGCCGACAGTGAAGGGGTGGAGGGCAAATACTACGTCTGGAGTCTCAAAGAATTAAACGAGGTCGTGGGGTCGGATCAGGCCCCCCTGGTGGTCGCGGCGCTGGGAGTGACTGAAGCCGGGAATTTTGAAGGAACCAATGTCCTGACCAGGCCCCTCTCCCTGGAACAACTGGCGGCCAAATTCGGTCTCAGCCGCCTCGAAGCGGACCAGACCCTGACTGCGGCCCTCGAGGCCCTGCGCCGGGTCCGGGCGAGCCGGGTACCCCCGCACCGGGATGACAAGATCGTGGTTTCCTGGAACGGCTTGATGCTGGCGGCCCTGGCCCAAGGCTTCCAGGTCCTGGGGGATCGGCGCTATTACGAGGCGGCGGCCCGGGCGGCTCGCTTTATCCTGGCGGAACTGTTCCGGGAAGACCGTCTTTACCGGAGCTGGCACGAGGGCCGGCTCAGCGTCCCCGGCTTTTGCGACGACTACGCTCACCTGGCCCACGGGCTGCTGGAGCTTTACGAAGCCGACTTCGACCCGGCCTCGGGGGTCTATTTCTATGTGGCCCGGGACCAGGAGGCCCCCCTGGTGCGCGCCAAGAGTGTCTTTGACCAGACCCTGCCTTCCGGCAGTTCCATGGCTGCCCGGGTCGGTCTGAAACTGCACCGCGTCACCGAAGAGAACCGCGGCCAGGCGCGGGCCCTGGGCATACTTCAGGCCCTCCAGGCCCAGGCCCGGGAGAATCCCTGGGGCTTCGCCCACCTGCTCACCGTGCAGGCCCTGCATCTCACCCCGCCGCTGGACCTGACCCTGGTGGGCGACCCCGGTGACCCGCGCACCCAGGCCCTGCTCCAGACAGTTTACCGCTATTTTCTCCCGGAGCGCCGCTTGCTCCTGAAAAATCCGGCGGCTCCCGCCGCCCTGGAGGCCCTGGCGCCTGCGGCCCGCTTCTGCAGCTCCCCGGATGGCATCCCGGTGGCCTACCTTTGCCACCATTTCACCTGCCTGCCGGGCCTCCAGGACCCAAAAGAGCTGGCGACGGAGTTGGAGAAGGCCAGTGGCAGGGCAGAGGAGGTCGTCATTCCGTGATGGATTGAAATTCCGGGAAACTCTGGAAGCAGACCTACGCTCTGGTCAAGTTGGCAGTTATTCTGTCCCAACCCCAACTTGGAAAGGGGCCTTCAATAACCCGTTGATCACACCTTTTCCAGGTATCTAATCCCTTCGAGTCCCTTAAAATGGGCGTCTTGGGTCCAGATGACCCCAAAGTGAGTGCGAGCCGTCGCCAAAATGATGCTGTCAGCCAGAGGCAGCTTGAGATCACAGCTGATTCTGGCGGCTTGCAGGGCCAGACTGGCATCCAAAGGTACTACTAATCCCTGGTGCATGGCCGCGGCCGCCTGGAGTGCGGCATCTTCCCCTCTTTGCTGCAAAACCCGTTTGAAGACTTCCAAAAGACAGATGGCGGGAACCAGGAGCGACCCCGGGTCTTCCAGGGCCGCGGCATAAAAATCGGCCTGGGGGCTGCCGGCAAAGTACTCCAACCAGCCACAGGAATCCACCAGGTTCATACCCGATCCTCTTCGCGCCGTACCTCTGGATCAATCCCCTTGATAAAGCCCCGCAGGGATTTGGGCTCTCTTATGGGAATGAGTTCGATACGATTTTCGTACTGTAGGACTTGAACCATGGTCCCGGGTTGAATATCCATGGACTCCCTGACTTCGCGAGGGATCACGACCTGGAATTTTGATGAGACAGTAACTGTCTTCATGCGTGCCTCCATCGATAAGGCATTTGTTTTACATTAACACAATCGATAGACTGAGGCAAGATTAGGAAGAGTTCAAAGGATTTCACCTGCTTGCCGGACCTTTCGAACCCTCGGGAATTGGCGACGGAGTTGGAGAAGGTCGGCGGCAGGGCAGGGGAGGCCGTCATTCCATAACGCCGGAAAATAAAATAGGGCGACCCCGCCGGGTCGCACTTGCCTCGTTTATTTTTCAAAATGGAGAACAGCCGCCCTCGGCTGTTCTTTTGCAGGCGAGGGCGCCTGCCCCCCATTTCCTATTCCACCACGTGAAACATCCCCTTCATGTCGGCATGGCCGCTGCCGCAAAAATTATCACAGTGAAATTCAAAATCGCCTGCCTTTTGCGGGGTTAGGGACACCCGGGCCACCTTGCCGGGTTTGATATCGGCCCGCACCCCCAGGTCCGGGCAATTGAAGCCGTGCAACCGGTCCAGGGAGGTGAACTCCAGCACCACCGGCGCCCCTTTCTTCAAGGTGATCTCTTGGGGATTGTACTCAAACTTCTTAGCCGTGATCTTGATCACCTGCTCCGCCGCGACCGCCGGCGCGGCGGCGATCAGGAGTAGAACCCCGATTACCAGAAACCGCTTTTGCCAGGATTTCACCATGCTGTCTTCCCCTGTGATCAGGCTTGCTGTATCGGGTATTCGGTAATTTCCAACTGCGCCGGCGGCGCCTTGGTCTCGACGCGGCGGCAGCCCAGATTATTATATGGTTTGGCCGGGTCCCAGGGCACCGGGGCGCGTTTGGGCTGGGAACCCGCCACCGGCAAGGGATACATCAAGCCGTGGGCCGCATGATGGGCAATCTGGCCGGTCATATGGTGGTGTTCCTGGTGAATGTGGCCGTAGAACACGGTCACGTTTTTATACGGCATCAGCAGCTCGATGGCCTGGGCCCCGTCCCGGGTGACCCACTCCCATTGCGGGTAGAGATCGAACAGCGGCCGGTGGGTCAGGACCACGATCTGAGCCTTCTCCTTATCCAATTTTTTCAGACTATCCCCCAGCCATTGGAGCTGTTGCTCCCCGATACTGCCGCCGGGGTCCGAGACGTTGTCCAGGACAATGAAGTTCACCCCTTTATGGTTGAAGGTGTAATGGGTCTTGCCGAAGACCTCCATAAAGGCCTTGCCGTTGTCCAAGGAAGCGTCGTGTTCGCCCGGCAGGAATTTGACATTTTTCACCTTCAGGTCTTTGACGATATGCTTGAACTCGGCCAGTCGCTTGCGGCGCTCTTTATCGTCATCCGTGGTGTGGGTCAGATCCCCCGTGAAGACGATGAAATCCGGCTGCATTGCCAGGCAGTTCACCAGGCCCACGGCCTTTTTCAGAGTGCCGGCGAAATCGGGGTTGACCTTCGGGTCATTGAAGCCCCAGTGGGTATCGGACATCTGCACAAAAAAGAAATCGCCCGCCGCCGTTTGGCCTGCGGCCTTCATGGCGCCGGCGGTCTTCTCGGCGGCCGCGGCCAGGTTATCCAGCCCGGAGACGAACACCAGGCTGATCCCCGCCAGCTTTAAAAAATCTCGTCTATTCATGGCCATCTCCTTTCTTGCGTAGGGCGGCCATCCCGGCCGCCCGGCGCCAGGCCCCACAATTTCTCCAGGGCGGCCCGTGGCCGCCGTGATCTTCAAGCCGACCGCAGCCAGGCCAGCCCCAGCGCCAGGACCAGCGCCATGGCGATCACCCAGGCCGTCACTAGGTTCAATTGCTTAAATTCCATGGCGCCCTCTCTAGGCGGATTGTAGGGGCGGACCTGCGTGTCCGCCCTGTTCCGGGTGTGTCCCTATAAAGAAAAATATTCAAAATGAATACGGTCTTCGGCCACCCCCAGATCTCGCAGGCTTTGCACCAGGCCCCGGAGCATGGACGGCGGGCAACAGAGGAAGTAAGTGCCGGTCGCCAGACGGTCGCCCGCGAGCCGCGCCAGCTTTTCCCGGTCCAGGTGCCCCGTTTCGCCCTGCCAGTCCTCTCCCGGTTTACTCAAGATATGCGCCACCCCCAGCTCTGGTCTGGTTCCTAGCTCCATCCGGGCCAATTCCTCCCTGAAGACCATGTCGCCGGCGGTGCGGTTGGCGTAGAGCAGCAAGACGCGCCGGTCTGCCTGGGTATCCCGCAGATGGCGCAGGTTGCTCATCAACGGCGTGATGCCGATGCCCCCGGCAATAAAGACCAGGTCGCGGGCTTCGGGATAAAAGACGTAAGAGAAGCGTCCGAACGGCGCCTGGATGGCGGCCGTATCTCCGGGTCTGGTCCGGCCGATGCTGGCGGTAAAATCACCCGACTCCTTGATGGTCGAGGCATGGAAGCCGGTTTCGGTGGGACTGGAGGCAATGGTGAAATGGTGTTCTTCCACCGGCAGCCCTCCGCCCCGGAACAGGGTGACGAACTGGAACTGCCCCGGCAGAAAATCGAAGCGCCGCTCGCCCGGCGGCGGGGCGAATTTAATGGTCCACACCCGGGGCGCTTCCTGTTTGACTTCCACGACGCGGTAGAGATGATCCCGAAGCTGCAGCGGCCGGATCAGGCGGTGATAGACAAACAGCAAGACGGCCGCGGCCAGGTACGTCACCCACAATACCTGCATGGGCCGCACCCTAAAATCTTCGCTGGCGTACCAGCTGTGCACAAAGGCCAGGACCAGCACCAGGGGCCCCAGGATATCGTGCCACCGGCGCCACTTTTCGAACTTGACCCCCAGCCGAACCCGCCAGAGACTGAGGCTGACGTTGATCAGCAGCAGCACCAGCGCCGCCTTGGCCACCAGGATGTACCATTCCACCTTGAGCCCGTAAATCAGGTGCCAGCCGCCGCCGCCCAGGGCCATCAACGGCGGATGCAGCAGCAGCAGGATAGCCACGAAGGTCCCCATCCGGCGATGGAACGGAAAGGTCAGATTGAGGCCGAAGGGCCGTTCCACCCAGCGGAGCCGGGAGGCCAAAACGACTTGCAGGACGAGGAGGGCAAAGGCCAGTTGGGCGAAGCCGCGGCCGAGATTATAAAAAAAGGCGTCCTCGGTCTTGAGGTGGAAGGTCGCCACCACCATAAACGGCAAGAACAGGACCACCAGGTAAAGAATGATGCGTAACGGTGCGGGCCTCATAAATCTCCCTCCCCAATAGTCCGGTTACGGTGATCGCCGCAAGCGGGGCACCGCCGGCGTGCCCTTCAAGCTCCCTGACCAGCAGACCGTGGCAAAGGATTACGGCTGGAATTATTTAGGGCCCCCCGGAGCGATCCTGCCACATTTGCCAGAATTGCGGGTCCTGTTCCGGGTAGTAACTGGGGCCATAGTAGTCAGAAGACCTATAGGCAGGGGAGGAGCTCGGTCTGTAGGTCTGGACCTCGCCTTCGGCGCAGGCCGCCGCCAGCAACAGGCTGCCCAGGATAATCCACCGCATCGCTCGGTTGAAAGTCACTCTCTGCATTTCCGTGACCACTCCAAAAGATTATAGCCGCGCCTTGGGCAAGCTCAACTTGGCCATTTTACAGGAATTATTTGATATGAAGGTAAGTTCTGGGCCGCAGGGTGTCAAGCCCGGGGCTAACCAAATTTTCCTGGCCGGCTAGCCTAACGGAGCCCCGCGCAATTTTTAAGACTTTACCAGGAGGATTACCGGCCTGCTGCCGCCGCGGTCCGGAATCTCTTGTCCTCTGCCTGGTTCTGTCCTATAATCGGGCATCTGCAGGAGGGTGTTGACATGGAGCTGGAAGGTGGTCTGGAGGTAGTACGGGCTCTGACGGAGCAGGTCATCAGCGCCCTGGCCCCCGAGAAGTTGGCCGACTTCACCGATGATTTCGCTGACTTCAGCCTCGGCGCCGGGGCGCTCCAGGTGGCCGAAAGGCCCGCCCCGCCGCGGCCCTCCGGTTCGGGCCTGGACACCACCCTGGTGGCCGGCATGTTCTTCGAAGTCCTGAAGGATGCCTCCCGGCTGCCCGTCGGCCCCCGGGAGCGGGTCTCCTTTGTCCGCAAGAAGGCCAAGGATTACCTGGTCACCAGGTTGGCCGGCCAGATCACCCTGTCCCAGTTCTACCGCCTCCTGAACCTCATCGAAGAAAAAGTGGAGTATTATTTCGAACACCTGACCGCTGACTGGCTCGGCGCCCCCCGGCGGCGGGAAGCCCCCGGCCTGCCGGAGCCGGGCGCCATCGAGGGCGAGGCCCTGCGCCAGGCCCTGGCCCGTCTGGCCCTGCCCCTAAAAGGCAATCGCAAACTCAGTCCCGAGACCCTGTGGGACTTTTTCAGCCGTAACGGCGGCGCCTGGTTCCGGCTGCTGGACTTCGAGGCGCACTTCCAGGTCAATAAAAAGACCGCCTGGACCTACCTGAACCTGCTGCTCACCGCCGGCCTGCTGGAGCACAACGGCGAGAAGGCCAATAAGGTGCGCTACATCCTGGCGCAGTCTTTCCGGACTGGCCCGGTTTCGTAGGGTACTCTTGCGCCCCAAGTACCGTCCCCCACTGCCCGGCTGTCTTTAGGCAGCTGGCGTGTGCCCTAAACTGACCGATGCGGGACAGAGGCATCTAAGCTGCCGCTTAACCTTAGACAATAACTTTGTGAGAAATTAATGGGCAAATGCCTAGGGGAAATCTCCCCTTTGTAGGCGCCCACCGCAGAACGGGTAACATCTTCGTACGCGCCCCAGGACACCATCATTTCCATCAAACGCCTCATCGGCCGTGCTGAGTTCCGCCTCTCATTGCAGTGTCCGTGTAGCGATGGCGCGGTAGGCCTGTCCTGAAAAAAATTTGACGTATGCAGAAATGTTGAGCTATCATGTCACCCACAAGAAGGGTTGCTTTAGAAGAGAGGGGTGTTTCGGGTTCCCAACTGCCGATTTTGGACAGATAAAGCTAAGGATGGTGATCAGATCTCAAAACTTATTTATGGACAGATGCGGTTAAGGCTGTTGACAGCCTCGCCGACAGGAGGAAGGTTTTGCCCATGTTAGAAGCTTTGAATAAGGCTATCGAGATGGAAATCGAAGGCAGGCAATTCTATCTGGATTCAGCCGCAATTGTAAAAAATCCATTGGTACGGCAAGCTCTTGGGTATTTGGCCGAAGATGAAGAGTATCATGCCGAAAAATTCAAAGAGATCTTTGAGGAGCTTTCCCTGAACCCTAACTGGACGGAAAGCATGGCTGCCTGTAATTTTCCTATACAGAAGCCGATAACTTTTCCCAAAAGATCCGCTGAAGAAGTGGGCAGCCGGCACGATCTTGAAGTTATGAGGACTGTTTTGCGCCTGGAGAAAATCGGGATTGATTATTACACCAGGCTGGCAAAGGAAGCGGGCAACCCTCTGGCCAAAGCTTTCTTTGGTCGTCTGGCCCTTGAAGAGCAGAGCCACTACGAAAAGATCAGTCATCTACTAAATTTTATTGAAGTGAACTTAGCAATTCCGGATTAGATTCTCCTAGCCTCGAAATGCCCCAGAATGGATTTAGTAGCCGCTTAATTGCCGCTCTTATCAAACTAGTCCTTAAAGTATCACTACCCTCTGTGACTGGGAACTTAGCAAGACCCTGAAAACTTTCCCTATTAAGATCATACCTGTAATCCTTCCCACACCACTGATAAGCCTCGATACTGGCAAGTTATCTAGAATATCCATGGCGACCCGCCGACAAGGAGCCACGAATAGGATACTGATTTGGTCAATAGGATACAGACTGATGAGTTGGAGAATTCATTAACAAAGACAGTTGCAGGTTATTGTTGCTCCTGCAAAAGCCATGGTGCGGTCGGAAAACTTCGGGCTTGGGATAATTCCTTCTTGTCCAAAATTTGGTAAAGATGATACATTCGGGTAAAATATTAAAAAAAGGACATCTCCAAAATCCTTTGGGCGTGCGGGTCCATTTTTCTCAGGGGAGAGAATTGCTCCGTCTGGTGGTGGATGGCAGTGCAAGAGCACTTCAACTATTTTCTTGGAATTCATCATGAAAGCCGACAAACCGTCATATAATCTGGCTATTGTGGGCGCGGGACGGCAAGGCATGTCGATCCTGGAGGCCCTGGTGCCACCCCGGAAAAAGGAACAACCCTTGCGGGTAGTGGCAGTGGCGGATCTGAACCCGGAAGCTCCCGGCATAATCTATGCTTATCAGTTTAACCTTTTTGTGACGCTCGATTTTGCTGATTTATTCCATCTCCCTGAAATTGACGTCATTGTCGATGCCACCGGCCGCCACGAAGTCTCTCAACAGTTATATAAGCAGGCTCCTAAGAGGTTAACGGTCCTTAGTGCGGATCGACCAGACTTTTCTCTGGAGGACTTTTGGGACCTCATTCCGGTTGACCTGTCTATGCAAGAGGCTTCCCCCCTGAAAATAGGCGTTGTCGGCGGCGGTAAAGGAGGTCATGAGGTTCTGCAGCTCATCACCAGAAATCCCGGTTACAAGCGCAGAATCGAAATCCTCGGGGTGGCCGATCCTAATCCCCTGGCCCAGGGCATGGTCCTGGCCAAGAAGTTAGGTATTCCCACGTTTAGCGACTACTCCCCCTTGCTGGCGAAAACCCCCGATCTGATCTTGGAACTCACCGGAGATCCCCAGGTGCGGGAAGAAATTGTCCGGCGCAGGCAGCCCCATACCCAGATTATCGACCACAGCAAGGCCCGTCTCTTCTGGGAATTGTTACAAAGGAATGGCGACCGGTTGCGATCCAAGGTGGAAAGCGAAATTAAGTTAGCCGGACAGCGCAGCCGCTTCCAGAAGATTTTTGACCACCTACCCGATCCGGTGCTCGTCATACTCCCCAATTATGTGGTGGACGAAGCCAACCGCACCTTTTTAAACCGCTTTGATAAAAAATTAGAAGAGGTTGTCGGTAAGCCCTGTTATGAGGTGTTTCATCAGTTTGACGCCCCCTGCGACCGCGAGGGCCTAACTTGTCCCTTATCCAGTGTCCTTGAGAGCTGCCAGACCATCCAGGGTTTGCAGCGCTATCCGGCCCCGGATGGCACGACGCATTTCGATGAGATTACCATGTCACCCTTGTTTCCGCCGGAAGGGACCCAGAAAAGGGTGGTGGAAGTCATCAAGGACATCACCAGCCGCAAGCATCTGGAAGAGGCGCTGGAGCAAGCGCAGGCCGAGACTCGACTGCTGCTGAAGGAGGCCATGAAAGGGAGGGCCTTCCTGGAGACCATCGTCAACGGTATTAAGGATCACATGATGGTCATAGATCTCGACTATAAGATCGTCGAGGTCAACCGGGCCTTGTTGGAGATGGTGGGTTTACAACGGCAAGAAGTGGTGGGCCAGCACTGTTATGAAGTGTCGCATCATCTGAAAGAGCCTTGCGCCAGTCCTGATCACCCCTGTCCCTTAAAAGATACCGTGGCCACCGGCAAGGCGGCTTCCGCCATCCACGTCCACTTCGACAAGGACGGCCGGGAAAGTTATCTTCACGTGGTCTGCCACCCGCTGTTTGATGAGGAGGGACGGATTCGGGCCGTGGTCGACCTGTCCCGGGATATCACCCAGGAAATCAGCCGCACCCGCATGATGCACGAAGACAAAATAGCTTCTTTGGGGAAGTTGTCCGCCAGCGTGGTGCATGAAATCAATAATCCCTTGACCGGCATTCTCAGCTCTGTCAGGGTGATCAAGCGTATGCTGGAAAAGGAGGCTCTGGGCGAGGAAGAGTTGGGAATGATGAGAAAACACACGGAGCTGGTTTATAATGAAATATTTCGGGTGGGCAAAACGGTTTCCAGCTTCCTGCCTTTTTCCCGGAAGTCCAAACCGGAATTCAAAGCGGTTGATCTCAATACGGTGTTAGCGGAGACCTTATCACTGGCTGATTTTCAGATGCGGTTGCAGGGCATCACGGTGGAAACCCGCTATGCTCGGGATTTACTGCCGGTGAGGGCGGATCCGGGGAAGATGAAACAGGTCTTTTTGAACCTCTTGCTGAATGCCCAAGATGCCATGCCGAAAGACGGCGCCTTGACCGTGGTGACCAGAAATACCAGACGCCACGAGATCTTGGTGCTGATCGCCGACAACGGGGTGGGCATCCCCCAAGAGAAGTTCTCCCAAATCTTTGAACCGTTCTATACCACCAAAG
>JBIOJX010000079.1:0-10978 GCA_044451265.1 Desulfobaccales bacterium | reverse complement strand
GTTACCACCAACTTCAAGGATACTTTAGCGCCGCTGTTTTTCACCTTCGATAATCAATATCTTTATGTATCCTCCAACCTGGGCCGGGATAAGCAGGCGATTTACCGTTACGATCTTGAAAACGGCAAGTTGTTGGACCTGATCTACGCCCACCCGGAGGTGGATGTGGAAGTGCTCTTGCGGTCGAAGGCACGCCAGGTCATTACCGGGGCTGCGTTTTTTACCGATAAACGGCATTATTATTTCTTCGACAAGGCCCGGAGGCAGATGCAAGAGATCCTCCAAGAGCAGCTGCCCGGCTACGAGGTAGTGGCGGGCGACGGGGGCAGAAACCTGAGGAGCAAAGATGAAACCAGGGTAATCGTCCGCACTTACAGCGATAAATCCCTGGGGGCGTATTACCTTTACAATCAGCTGAACCACGAATTGAAAAAGTTGGCCGACGTCAGCCCCTGGCTTCAGAAAGCCGAGTTGGCCGACATGCAACCGATTCAATACCAGTCCCGGGACGGCCTGACCCTGCATGGTTATCTGGCCCTGCCCAAAGGGGTAGAGCCGAAAAACTTGCCGGTAGTCGTCAATCCCCACGGCGGACCCTGGGCCCGGGACCATTGGGGGTTTAATCCTGAAGTCCAGTTCCTGGTTAACCGCGGGATGGCGGTGCTGCAGATGGAATTCCGGGGGTCCACCGGCTACGGCAAAGCCTTCTGGCAGGCGGGCTTCAAACAATGGGGCCGCAAGATGCAGGACGACATCACGGACGGGGTGCAATGGTTGATCCAACAGGGCCTCGCCGATCCCAAACGGGTAGGAATTTATGGCGGCTCTTATGGGGGCTACGCCACCCTGGCGGGCGTGACCTTCACTCCGGATCTTTATACCTGCGGGGTGGATTACGTGGGTCCCTCCAACCTCTTCACCTTGCTCGCCTCCTTCCCACCTTACTGGGGCCTGGAACTCCAGAAGTTTTACGAGATGGTGGGCGACCCGGTAAAAGACCAAGAGTTGCTGACGGCAGTCTCCCCCCTATTTCATGCTGACCGGATCAAGGCGCCGTTGTTCGTGGCCCAGGGAGCCCATGACCCCCGGGTGAAAAGAGCGGAGTCCGATCAGATCGTCGCGGCCCTCAAAAACCGCGGCATCGATGTCTTATATATGGTCAAGGATAATGAAGGCCATGGCTTCCACAACGAAGAGAACCGCTTCGACTTTTATCGAGCCATGGAAGAGTTTTTGGGCAAGCATCTGGGGAGCAAGGTGGAAAAGCGAAACTAGCCTGAGGCTCGATAAATTGCTTTTAAAACCGCGCCGGCAGATGCGAGGCAGCTGGCGCCCAAAGTATTGCTTGCTCATTCTCCCAGGCCAGACGGTTAAAACCAACACCTTAGGTTTCACCAACTGCTGGCTGGCCTCGCAGCCCTGCTCTCGATCAGGTCTAAGAGCTCTGCTTGGCAGGATTGCCTTCCTCGTCCTGGCCGGGGGCGCAGCTTTTAGCTTCGACCCTGGACAGAGCCATCAGAATCTCCAACAATTCCTCGGCCCCGGACCATTAATGCTCCTTTGAGCTAATCGAGTCGGACCCTTTCCCTCCGGAAGCACCTTTCCACGGTCATATCTAAGGCTTTCCCTGAGATAAATTCAGGTAAACCGAAGGGAAGTTCCCTGCCATCCCTGATTCTTTTCTTAGCTCACCTAAGTCATATTCCATTCCAATAATTCGTTTAACCAAATTCCTTCTAAGCCAAATTCATTGCAGCTCATTGCAAAATTAACCTGGCTGGAAGGATGAAGGGTGCTGGAAGGGATCAGTGATTGATTCACGCACTAAACCGTTGGCGTCAGGAAAATGGCGGTCGGGTCGCCTGGGGGCCAAAGTCTGGCTTGGGATTCTGATGGCCCTGCTACTCACGGCTTTGCCGGGGCCTTCCTGGGGCGCGCTCACCGCCAACACCATGGTGACTGTCGCCGCTCCTATGGCGTCTTCGGCCCAACTTACTCTGAGCCCTCTGACCATTAACTTTCCCGATGCAGACCCCGGCACCGTGCCCTCCATCCCGGCCACTGGAAACCCGGTGTCTGTGACGGTCAATGCCACCACCGGATACCTTCAGACCGTTACCCTGACCGCCCTGGCCCAGGGAGACCTGGTGTCCGGCGGCAGCACCATCCCCATCAGCAACGTCACCTGGACCGCCAGCGGCAGCGGGTTCAGCGGCGGTACTATGAGCAAAAGCGTCGCCCAGCAGGTGGGACGATGGACTGGATCGGGCACCCGCACCGGAACCCTCTCCTTTTTCCTGAGTAATAGCTGGTCATATGCCACCGGCAATTATACCCAGAAGGTCACCTTTACCCTGACGGCGCCTTGAATGACGACTGGCCCTCCCCCTCATCAAGGCAGGCAAATTTGGGAACACAAGGACGTGGGCCAAGAGGAGGTGAGTGAGAAAAATAAAAAGCACAATTCTGATCTGGCAGTAAGCGGAGAGTTGAGTTGGCAAATTTAAACCCTTGACAACCAAAATACTTGGGGGAGAGAATCAAAGTGAAAAAAATCTTGACCGCAGTTCTGGTCTTTAGCCTGTTAGCTGCGGGGGCCGCTCTGGCCACCGCCGCCACGGACACTAAAACTCTGACCATTAATTTCGCCCCGGCGGCTCGCGCCAAGCTGACCTTGAGCGCCGCCAGCATCACTTTTCCCGATGCTGATCCGGATACCAGCCCCACGGTGAATGCTGGGCCGATAAATGTGACTTCTTCGGTGCGCACCGGGTCTGCGGCTCACCCCAGCCTCACCGTGTTAACCGGTGGCGACCTTATTTCGGGAACTGATACCATTGCCATCGGCAACGTCTCCTGGACGGCCACTGGGGCTGGTTATGTGGCGGGCACCATGAATAAAGCCACGGCCCAGAGCGCGGGGTCGTGGACCGGCTCCGGCAGTTATGCCGGGGTCTTTACTTACGCCCTGGTAAATAGTTGGTCCTATGCTACCGGCAGCTATGCGGCCACGGCCACCTATACCCTGACCGCACCTTGACCCTGGGAGGGGGATAAATCAGTTGCGTTTTAAAACCACCGCATATATCATACTGCTGGCGGTGTTGGGTTTGGCGCCCCGGGCGGCGGCCCAGCTTCCCGGGGTACAGCTTATCGTTACGCCCCCCACCGTCTCCTTTCCCGTGATGACGGGGAGCATGGTGGCGACGGCCCAACCGCTCACCGTCCAGGTGGTGGTCCCGGGCCAACGCCCCTGGCGGCTGATGGTGACCGCGGTGGGGCCTCTGCAATCTGCCGAAGGCGCGGTGATTCCCAGCGGCCAAGTCAGCTGGCAAGGCGGCCCTGCGCCGGTGTTCGTTGACGGCGCCCTGAGCCCCAACCAACCGCAACTGACGGCCCGGGGCCAGGGTTCCAAGGTGGGGGTGCTCCGCTTCACCCTTAAAAAACGCTGGGAATATGCGGCAGGTAACTATTCCCAGAGACTGCTGTTTACTCTGAGTTCGCCATGAAATCTCAATTGCGCCTTTGGTTAAGCCTCGCGGTACTGATGTTGACGGTGGTTATCTGGACGGCCCCGGCCTCGGCCCAGGTGGATCTAGTGGTGAGCCCGGTCCGGGCGGAGCACCAAATCGAGGCCGGGACCAGCGAGACCAATATCCTTCAGGTCAAAAACGAAGGCAAAAAGTCGGAGCGGGTCAAGGTCTACTTGGAGGATTGGCAACTGGACGCCAAAGGAGACCTTACTTTTTCCCGGGCCGGGAAGGAGCCCCGGTCTTGCTCGGCCTGGTTGCAGTTGAACCCCACGGATTTCCGCCTGGACCCCGGAACCCGGGAGATCCGCTATACCCTGACGGTGCCGCCCGGCGCCAAGCCCGGCACCTATTGGACCGCCATTGTCGTGGAGGGGATGCCACCTTTAGAGGGCAAGTCCGCCGGTCGCATGATGGGGATGCATGGGCGGATCGCGGTGGTGGTCTATGAAACCGTGGGTAAGCCCGAGATTAAGGCTGACTTCCAGGACTTTCAGGTGCACCCGGGTAAGGGGAAGCTGACTTTCAACATAGCCTTGACCAATTCGGGTTCGGCCTTTTACCGCCTCCGCAAGAGCTGGATAATTCTCAAAAACTCCCAAGGCCAGGAGGTCTCCCGGATAGAGGTCCCCGATATTCCCGTGCTGCCGGGCGCCAGCCGGAACCTGGAGTTTTCCAAAGACCTGACCCTGCCCCCGGGACAATACCTGGCCGAGGCGGTGTTGGATGTGGGCCGCACCGCCTTCCTGGGCCGCAAACAAACTTTCACCCTCGGCAAGTAATCCCTCCCGCTCCATCAATTCCCTGAGTAGCAACTGCCGTAGCCCCTACGTTTAACCCGCTCTTTTTTTGAGGTTTCCAGGCCAAAAAAAGCTGTTTTTTTGGTGAGATTAGCTATATACCTCGAACCATACAGGAGTAGCTGGAATTGGCAGGACGCCGATAAGACCCCAATTCTTCGGGAAACAATCATCGCCTTGGGTTATTCTGCACAGCGAGCCTTCTTTTCTCTCTGGCCTGTTTGGGGTCTGCTGCTATTTTTTTCTCTCCTGGCCTCACCCAAATCCGCCCAGGCCCTGGAAGCAGGGGAAGGACACGTGGGCTCATCTTATTATTCGACCCAATTCCGAACTTTTGGACAGCAGTTCAGCCTCAGTGAATATTACGCCTATCTCGACTTCCAGCAGAAGCTGATCAATTATGGAATATTGGATGGCAAGCTGGCCTATTCCTATTTGCGGGAGCCGCCGGGAAGCTTCCAGACCGTCGGCAGCGGCTGGAATCAAGCTTACGGCCGCCTGAGCCTCAAGGATTATCATTGGGGCCGGGGAGTCCTGGGCGCTTCGGCCGGGGATCAATCTTTTCAGATATCCCTTTTGCCGGTGCGTTTCACCAACTTCTTCTATCCCGACCAATATTTCCGGGGATTCAGCCTGCAATACGCCAATTCTAATGTGCAGCTCCTCACTCTGGGAGGAGAGGTCACCATTTCCAAGGGCCTGCTGGGAGAGACCTACGGGGGACTGGGTGAAGGGCTTTACGGCCTGTTGGCGCGGCTGCAGCCCTGGGAGAGGTGGAACCTGGAGAGCGGCCTATTTTTTACCCAAAATGAAAAAGATTACACCGGGACCCTGATAACCCACCAGAACCTGGTCTACCGGTTTGCCAACCAAGTGCAAGTCTACTCGGCGCTTTATATGGCAGGCGAATTCATGCAAAGCTTCTCGGTGGACCGGCTCGATAAATCTCAGACGGACCAGGCTTACCGGGCGGGGGGACTTTGGAAAGGGGATCGTCTCCAACTGGAAGCCAACTATCGGGATATCGGGCCCCGCTTCCACCTGATTAACCAGATTTACCAGCCGGATCAGGCCATACGAGGGTATTACGTGTCCGGAGATGCCAGGCCCTGGCCCTTTATGTCGGTGTTCGGCAGCTTCGACTCGGCCAAGACCGATCTGGTGACCTTTGTGCCCGGGCGTAGCCTCAATGAAACGGAAATCACCTCCGGGGGGCTTCGCCTCTACCGCCAACCCTGGCCAACCTTTTACTGGCGCTACTATGAGAGCAACCTGGCCACCCGCAGCGACTTTCCCGTCCAGGTGCGCGGCCTGACTCAGGGGCATTATGGAGAGATCAGCAAACGTTTTCAGTTTCTGGAAGGCTATGTCCGCTATGAGTATTTTCAATATCAAGACGCCATCAGTCCGACCAACAGTTACCGGAAAAATGCCCCGCTGTTGGGGGTGCGCGGTTACCACGGGAAATTTTCCTGGTACCTGGAGGCAGAGTATGACGACTTTACTCCGGTCAGCGCCGGGGCGGGGTTCGAGGGGCCTTATCTGAAAATCGGCGGAGATTATAGCCTCTCAGAAAATCTCTTTATCTCCGGCGAACTGAGCTACCGGACCCAGACCCAGCGCTACGGCGGGCAATTCAGCGTCAACTGGACGCTGCCCAAGGGCTTCTCGCTGCAGGCTCTGGGGCGCCTGGAAACCGGGAAAGGCTCGGGTGATTTTGTCAATAATTTTTCCACCAATATGGTAATGGTGCGTCTGGTCAAGGCCTTTTCCTGGGGTAAGAAAGGCGAGGTAGCCGGACTTAAACCGGGACAGGAATGGCTGGGCGCGGGCAGCATTGAGGGCTGGGTCTTTAACGATGCCAACCTGAACCAGGCCATGGACTCGGGGGAAGAGGGAGTGTCGGGCATCAAGGTCAGGTTGGAGGATGGCAGCGAGGTGACCACCGATCCACGCGGCTATTACAAATTTGCGGCGGTCGGCGCCGGCAAGCACGTGGTTACCCTGGAGGCTCGTCGCATCCCGGCCGCTTATACCTTTGAGGGTTCGGAAACCGTGGCCGTGGAGGTCAAGCGCCGGGGCGCCGCGCGGGTGGATTTTCCTTTTGTGAAGGGGATCTCTATCAAGGGGCGGGTCCTGGAAGATCCCAAGGGTACCGGCAAACCCACTCCCGAGGCCAAAGGCGTCCCGGATGTGCTGGTATTATTGTCCCCCGGAGACCTGAACACTTATACCGACAGCGAAGGCTATTTTTCTTTCGAAGGCATATTGCCCAAGTCCTACGAACTCAGCCTTTCTCTTGACACTCTGCCCGAAAATTCGCAGATCACCGCCCCGCGCCTGCCTGTACAGCTGACTCTCAAACCCGGGGAGCAGGTTAAAGACCTGACCCTGCTGGTGCAGCGCCGGGAACGGGTCATTATCTTTAAATAAAGAGATTGGCTTCAGGGAGAGGTAAGGGTGAAGTCCACAAAGGTGGAACAAATTCCCGGAAGAAAATTGCCGTCATTTTTTAGGGCAAATTGCAGCAGAGTTTGAAATATGCCGCTGTTGGTCCAGCGACCCACCAACTGCTCGGCGGTCTTGCTTAAGAGGCCGGTGGAAGTCCCCGATCCCTGGGCGGTCCATTGCACCCGGTTGATCGGGATGGCGCCTGAGAGGCCCTCCAGATCGGATTCGGCTCGCACATTCAAGATGACAGACTTGGGGGGGCCGGTCCTTACCTTGACCGTGACTTGCACCGGCTCTTCTTGGGAAGGAATTATCCGTTGATCTTCCCTGCCGTCGAAGGAGATCTGGGTGCGGCTCAGGCTGAGGGAAGCCCGGGGTTGGATCTGAGCCTCAAGTTGGAGAACCTTCCGAGTTTCTGTAGCCCAAGCCAAATCGCCGCAGAACAAAAGGACCAAGCAGCAGGCTATCCAAGTCAAGGCGCAAGGCATGAGATTTTCTCCCATACAGCAGAAGCCCAGGCACGGTCCTTGTAGCCCTTGAGGCTATGAATCTCTCTGGTTAATTGCTAAATGTCAGTATAATTTACCCTCATCTTTTTAATAATAATTTAAATAATCATCTACTAGGTTAAAGTCAAGAAAAATTTAACCGGAAACCGGGCATTGCCCCAATCGGCAGCTTACAGAATCAGCGAATAGCTTGCTTGCCAAAGGGGCCCAAAGAGATCTTGGTGACTCCCACGTCTTCGGCTTTGGTGGCCATTGCCGGCGGGAGCAGGGCATCAAAGGACAGTTGTGCCATTTTTGCCTTATGTTCTTCCAAATCCGTCTCCTTTGCAGGCCATGATTAGTGCAGTTTGATGACCTCCTTTAAGCTCATCATTATTCTAAAATATGCAATGCGGTGGGCAGGATATTCTACTCAGGGAGGGTTGTCTAGGGCAGGCCAAGTGGATTTTCTGAGGAAAGAAACAAGGGGTTAGTCTTTAGGCTAACCCCTTGTTTTAATTTGGTAGCGGGGGTAGGATTTGAACCTACGACCTTCGGGTTATGAGCCCGACGAGCTTCCAGGCTGCTCCACCCCGCGTCATTGACGTTATTTTATAAATATAACCATTCATTCCGAATCCGTCAATGGAAAAATTCCCCCAGACGGCGCCATGGTACCAAGGCTTAAGGCGCTAAAGCTCCCCGGCCGCGGCCAGATCTTTCGGCAGATGGGGCAGGGCCATGAAGATCAAGACCGCACCTGCAGCCAGGGCCGCCAGGGTCAGGGAAACGCCCCATTTGAGGTTGGAAAAATCCGAGATCCAACCGATGAGCACCGGAGAGGGCACATCGCCCACCAGGTGAATAACCACAATATTCAGGGCCACCGCCTGAGCCCGCCGCGGGGCCCCGGAGATGCTCACCACCACCGAAGTGAGCACCCCCTGGTTCATAAAAAGCAGAAAGATGGCGAGGCTTAGGGCCGGCACATACAAGTAGGGGGTGGGTGAGAAGATGGCCAGGGCCGCCATAGGTAGCCCCAGGCTGATCCCCAGGCCGCTGACCCAGAGGGGGGCGTTAAGGGTTCGAGGCATGAAACGGTCGCCCAGAAAGCCGCCGCTCAAGGTCCCCAGGGCGCCGGCCACGGCCACCGAGCCGAACAGCAGCAGGTTGGCCTGGGCCAGGCTCAAACCTTTGAATTGCTGCAGATACGTAGGCATCCAAAAGGCCAGGCCACCTAAGGCAAAGGTAACCATGCCATAGCCCAGGCTCACCCAGCGAAAGGTGGGGATCTTCATCAGGCCCAGGGATGCCGTCAACGGCGCGGCAGAGGCCGGCAAGGCGGCCCGCGGCCGGACCCCGGGCAGGCGCCAGACCAGGGCGGCCATGGCCAGGCCGGGGACGCCGGCCAGGAGAAAGGCCGGGCGCCAGCCCCAATGGCTGCCCATGAGGCCGCCCACCAGGTAGGCCAGGGCCGAGCCCGCCGGGATGGCCAGGTAGAACCAGCCCAGGGCTCGGCCCCGGCGCCCCAGGGGCAGGATGTCCGCCAGGTAGGCCGGCGAGAGGGTGCCGAAGGAGGCCTCGCCCACCCCCACCGCTCCCCGGGCCAGGAGCAGGGCCGGGTAGGAACCGACCCAGAAGGTCAGGCTGGTGGCGAGACTCCAGAGCACCGCGCCTCCGGCCATGAGGCGGAGGCGGCCCCAGCGATCCCCCAGGTAGCCGAAGACCGGAGAGGCGCAGAGATAGACCAGGAAGAAGGCGGTGCCCAGAAACCCGAAGGCCCGGTCGCTAAGCCCCATCTCTCCTTTCACCAGGCTCCCCAGGGAAGCCACGAGATAACGATCCAGATAATCCAGCAGGTTGAGGGCAGTAAGGACGATGAGGGCCCGGGTGGCGAAGGACAAGGGAGATTACCTCAAATAATCCTGGTAGCACAGGCGTCCCGCCTGTGCAGTTGCAGCTACAGACTGCCCTGGCACAATTTATCGAAATACGTCCAGAAATCCGGGAAGGACTTGGCCACGCAGCCGGGGTCGTTGATCACTACTCCGGGCACCCTCAGGCCGGCCACCGCGAAGCTCATGGCGAGGCGGTGGTCTTGATAGGTGTCGATGGCCGCCCCGTGGGGCGCGCCTCCCTTGATGATCAGACCGTCGGCGGTTTCCCGGGCGGCAATCCCCATCTTCTGAAGCTCCGTGGCTACCGCCAGCAGGCGGTCGGATTCCTTATGGCGCAGGTGGGCCACCCCGGTAATGACCGTATTACCTTGAGCGCAGGCGGCCACCACCGCCAGGGTAGGCACCAGGTCGGGCATAGTTGACATGTCCACCATGAGGCCGGTGAGCGGTCCGCCCTGGACCGTCAGGCCGGCCTCGCTGCTCTCCACGCTACAGCCCATTTGCCCCAGGACCATAGGAAAGGCGGCGTCGCCCTGGCAGGAATCCTGGCTCAGGTTGGTAATGGTCACCCGACCGCCGGTGACGGCGGCCGCGGCCCAGAAATACGAGGCGCTGGAGGCGTCGGCCTCGATGGCGTAAGCGCTGGGCTGATAGCTTTGCCCTCCCGGCACCTGGAAATAGCGGTAGCCTTCCCGGTAATAGGAGATGCCGAAGTCCTCCAGCACCCCCAGGGTCAGGTCCACGTATGGGCGGGAGACCAGTTCGTCGGTGAGCTCGATTGCCACGCCCTCGGGGGCCAGAGGGCCGATGAAGAGCAGGGCCGAGACGTACTGGCTGCTGACCGCGCCCGAGAGCCGGGCCCGGCCGCCCCGGAGGCCGCCCTGGACCGTGACCGGCGGGCAGCCGTCGCCGCGCTCCGAGGCGACCTGCACCCCCAGTTGTTCCAGGGCTTGCAAAAGATCGTCTAGGGGGCGCTGGCAGAGGCGTTCGCTGCCGCTGAGGAGGTAAGTGCCCTGCCCCAGAGCCGTCAGCGCGGTAAAAAACCGCATGGAGGTGCCGGAGTTGCCCAGGTAGATCGGCTCGGCGACGGCCCGCCATTTGCCGCCGACGCCCTGGACCCGGATGGTATTGCCCTGCCAGTCAATGCCCGCCCCCAGCTGCGCCAGGGCCTGGGCGGTGAGTTCGGTGTCTTCGGCCTTGAGGGCGTTGCTCAGCACGCTTTCCCCCGCGGCCAACGCCGCGGCCACCAGGGCCCGGTGGGTGTAACTCTTGGAGCCGGGCAGGGTGAGGCTGGCCTGGACCTTATCTCTTTGAATGATTTGCCTAATCAAGATAATAACTCTTTAAATAATAAAATTATTTTCTAAATCGTTCAGCTATTGTATCTATTTTTGGTCCATCAATAAAAACTAGATTATTTTTAATAGCCGATATTTCTATTTTTTCACAGATTTTTTCGATTGCGTTTTCAGTAAAATGGCCGGATATTGCAATTAATAATTTGGATATTCTTTCCTTTCTCCTGGTATAAACATCGTAGAATGGCATTTTAAATGCATCATCAATTTGACTAATTATTTGATCAATTTCAGAATTTGCTGCGCCAGATATATTTCCATATTTAACTTGAGCACCCCAAAACTCTAATTCATCAAATTCTGTCCTCCTACTGAATAAAATATCTTTCCCAAATTCGCGCTTTCCATGGTTGTAACGGACATTAATAAAAGATAATTTCCTTATAATAGGAACTAAAACTCTTTGTGTAAAATCACTTTCATTATTTGTTTCTTCTATTTTTGGGAATGGTG
>JBIOJX010000078.1:0-11018 GCA_044451265.1 Desulfobaccales bacterium | reverse complement strand
GGAAAAGACCACCAATCCCTACCTCACCGATTTCTTCTAACCCGATTTCCCGTTTGATCTTGCATTCGAAAAATTTAAATCATACAAATTAACAGATGGTTTCCAAGGAAAAGAAAATCAGGCGGCGGCCCCCGGCGGGACTCTTTTCCCGTCTTCTGGACAGCCTCCGGGACATCTTCACCCTGGTGCTGGACGAAGAGAGGCGCATCGTCTACACCAACGCCTCTTTCCTGGAGCACTTCGGCCTGGGTTGGGAAGAGATCTACGGCCAGGACTGCCGTCAGCTGGGAAGCCCTTTTATCGGCACCGCCGGCGAAGGGATGGGTTTTTGCCCCCTGGAACTCGGCCCCTATTTCCCGACCCGCCACACCCTCACCCGGGAAGTGGACGGGAAACCGTTGGTCTACGAAGGCACCTTCTATCATCTGGTGGACGGCAGTGAATCCACCTGGACGGTTTGCACCTTCCGGGACATCACCCAGATGTTTAACCTGGAGTCCCAGGTGCGCCAACTGGATGAAATGGAGCGCATGCTGGTGCAGGCCTCCATGGACGGCATCATCGTCAACGACCTGCTGGGCAATATTCTCATCTTTAATGAAGGCGCCTCCCGTATCCTGGGCTACCGGCCGGAAGAGGTTATTGGCAAGATGAAGGCCAGCGACTTTTATCCCGGCAAGGGAGCCCATCAAATCAAACAGCTGATCTACTGCTCGAGCCACGGCGGGGTCGGCATCCTGGAAAATTATGAAACCGTGGCGCGCCATAAGGACGGCACCCTGGTGCCCATCTGGCAGTCGGCCCGCCTACTCCGGAAAGGCGGACAGGAATTCGGTATCGTCGGTTATTTCCGGGACCTGCGGGAACGGAAGCGCCTGGAAGAGGAACTGGTGCAAAATGAGCGCCTGGCCACCCTGGGCAGGATGGTGGCCCATGTGAGCCACGAAATCAAAAATCCCCTGGCCATCATCGGCGGCTTTGCCCGACAGTGTGAGCGCCAGACGGACCTGCCTCCAGAAAACCGGCGCAAGCTGAAAATCATTCACCAGGAAGTTCAGCGCCTGGAGAAGTTTCTGGCCGATTTGGCCAGTTTCGGCCGCACCGCCCCCACCCAGAAGGTCCCTGGCGATATCCTGGCCCTCATCCAGGCAGTGACGGAGTTCATGCAGGGAGACTTCCAGGAAAAAGGGGTAGAATTTGTCCTGCAGGCGCCGGGGAACCTGCCCCCGTTTCCCTTTGATCCCGGCCAGATGCGTCAGGTGCTCCTCAATCTCTTGAAGAATTCCCTGGAGGCCATGCCCCGGGGCGGGGTGATCACCGTAAGCGCCGCGGTCCGGGGCGATCACCTGGTCCTCACCATCCAGGACACCGGCCAGGGGATCCCGCCGGAGCACCTGAAATCCCTGTTCACGCCGTTCTTCTCCACCAAGGAAGGGGGCACCGGCCTGGGTCTCACCATCTGCCGCGGCCTGATCGACCAGCACCAAGGGGAAATCGAATTCGCCAGCGAAGTGGACCGCGGCACCACCTGCACCATTCGCCTGCCCCTGACCGCCACCTGAATACCAAGATGCTCTCATACAGGAAATTTCTATTGTAGGCTATATGTCCGCCCTGATTGAGGGCGCACCCGCAGGTGCGCCCTACATGAAGAAGCTTTTCTTACTTCTATGAACGCAACTTGGTATAAAACCGTCCGCCTCCGGTTTGCTGCCCCAAATAATCTCTAAAGTTTTTTCACCAGCCTGCCGATTACAGACTCAGCTTTAGTATCCGAGCCTTCCTGAGCTTCGAGGACACAACCTTGCCCGGCAACGAACAGCTGAGAAAAGCAGCGCGCCAGAGGGCAGCTCGTGCCGCGGCCCTAACCCATGGGGCCGTGCAGCCGGCTTTGGCCCCTCCCGCGGTCCGCAAGTGGCCGCAGACTCCTCCTGACTTCGAAGTTCTCGACACTCCCCAGGTGGAGAATGTCCTGGACCGCTGTTTCCGCGAGTTGGTCCGTTATTACCGCCACTCCTCCTGCGGCCAACTCTCCCGGGGCCTCATCCACCAGATGAATAGCACCTTGCAAGTCTTGTTCTTCCAATTGGAGCTTCTGGAACAACGGTCCCAGGAGGAGACCCAGATTCTGGCGGAGGTGGGTAATCCCATCGGAGCAAAATTGCAGGCCTTGCAGCGCTATCGGCTGCAAAAGACCAGCCAGTTTCATCTGGAACTGGAAAATATCCGGGCGCTGGCCCGCAATGTCATCCGGCAAGGGAGCTACGAGGAAGCCGAAGACCTGGTAGATATCGACTTGAACGAGCTTTGCCGCCTGGAACTGGAGCTTTATGAGGCCCAGCCCTTTTTCAGGCATATGGTGGAAAAGCGCCTCCACTTCCAGGAGGGGTTGCCCCACATCCGGGGACATTACCTTGACTTCAGCCAGAGTTTCCGCAATCTCCTGGAAAACGCCCTGGAGGCCATGGAAGAATCGGAGCGCCGCTGCTTGACGGTGGCCACGGACCTGGAAGACGGCCGGCTGATTCTGCACGTGGGTGATACCGGACCGGGGATTCCCCCCAAGATCATGTCCCGGGTCTTCGAGCTCTTCTTTACCACCAAGAGGGATCGGCCCTACGGGCGAGCCGGCTCTGGACTTTTTATGGCCCGGCGTCTGCTGGCCTCCTATGGCGGTGAGATTCGCCTGGACAGCGTCCCCGGCGAGACCTGGGCGACGGTGACCCTGCCGGTGGAATAGCGGTCAGCCGTCAGCTATCAGAAAAAGCCGAAACAGTTGGGAGGAGACATTATCTGGACGCAGCTGGTCGCCGCCATTTGCGGGGCACAGCAGGCCCGGTGGCGCTGAAAGTGCTTGTCTGTAGCTGAAAGCTGACTGCTGAAAGCTGGCAGCTTTTTTCATAGATAGCGGCGGTGAGCCTTCAGCTCTCAGCCAAGACTAGAAATCGGCGGGGTGTTCTGCTCTTTATCGTTCTTAAATTGAAACCTGCACGGCTAAAGGCCGCATGGTAGCCTCCCGCCAATCACCCTCCAGTTTACCCCGGATTGTTTACGAAAAATTTCCTAAATATTCGATATCCAATTGACATTTCAATGAAATATTGATTGTCTCAAATAACAGAGAGTTTTTATGGAGAACAGCCGCCCTCGGCTGTGCTTTTGCAGGCGAGGGCGCCTGCTCTCCATTTTCCTTAACCGGAATCTTCAGCCGGCGTCGGTGTCTTGGCTTTTGCTGAAAGCTGCAAGCTGACCGCTGACGGCTGGTTCACTGCGGGGCCGGCTTGCGGTCGAGGTCCTTGGCCTGCAGGAAGACCTCCGCCGCCTGCCCGGCCTCAAAATACCTGGCCACCCTGCGCAGCCTCGTCAGCCGCTCCAGGGGCGGGGGGTGGGAATCAAGGAAATAATTGCCCTGAAAAGGATCATGAGATTGAGCCGCGGCCAGCCGTTCCCAGATGGCTAACCCTTTATCGATATCGTAACCAGCCTGGAAGGCGTACCAGGCCCCATAGATATCCGCCTCCCGTTCGTCATCCTGGGAGAAGACGCTCTCCACCGCATCCCCGGCCACCCGGCGGACATCCGGCGAAACCGTGGAGTGCCGCCAGTCCATGAGATGGTTGAGGGATAGGGTGCTGAAGGCGGTCAAGGCGCCCCCGACAAATTTCCCCAATTCCCGGTGGGCGGCGCCGCGCACCAGGTGTCCCAGGGCTTGATGAGCCAGCTCGTGACCTATGGTCAGGGCCAGTTCATCATCATTGAGGCAGAAATCTACGTAGCGTTTGGTCACGATGACCTTGCCGATGGCGGCGTAGGCATTGATCTGGGTGCTCTTGGTATCCACGAGAATGGCATATTCCGCCGGCAGATGTTGGGGGTACAGGGTGCGGTTGAATTTCCGGTCCTCCCGTTGAATCAGCAGCTCCACCGGGCCGGTGAGGTAGCGGCCCCGGGCTTCCATGTCGATATGCTTTAAATCCAGCATCAGCGCCGGGAGCAACTCACCGGGCAGGCACATATAGACGTAATGCTGCAGCCGGCGTGTGCTGCGCCGATATTTATAGGTCGTCTCATAGCTTTCCGTCGGCACAAAGAAGAGAAAACTGCTGAAAATACCCCGCACCGTCTGAATATTCTGGTCCCAGGCCGCCGCTTCGGTGGGTATGGGCCAGTTATCGATGGACAGAATGATATCGCCCTGTTTCAGGCCGACGTCCGCGGCGGGGGAAGGATGCCAGACCTGATCCACCGCGACCTTGCCGGTGGCGGTGACCCACCAGTTGAAGCCCAGGAAGGGATAGGTGCGGCCATGGACCTGGGGCAGGCAGGGCAGCAGACGGAGAAAGACCCGGGAGACCCGCTCCCCGGACCAGCTCTGGTAGGGATGCCGCCGGGCCGCGGTCAATTGGGCTTCTTCCACTTCATGGTCGGAGGGGTTGGGCCGGGTGACCTCGGCACAGCTGGCCGGGAGTAAAACCGTAACCACCAGGCTGACCAGGATAAATCCCCAGACCCTCCAGCTTTTCTCTTTTCCGGGCTTCTTCATAGAGTGAGACTTACCCCAGGGCGGTTCGAGAACCGCCCCTACAATACGATAGCCTTTGTTGTCGGCTTTTGATGAAACTTGGTCAGCCAATCGTCAAAATCATCCTTGCCGGTGGCTTGTTGATTTTCCCGGTCAAGTTCCCAGCGCACTGGATTGGTGGCGATATAATTTCGTATCCGGTTTAGAGCTTCTTCATGGCGGATAACATGTTCATAAAACCCGCGCTGCCAGAAGGGAGCACCGAGTGTTTGGCGGACAATATTAATGTATTTGCTGGAAACTGTTTTGAATGCCCCCACTAACCGGCTTAATGGCAACGGTTTGGGTATTGTAGGGGCGGTTCTCGAACCGCCCGCGTTTGGCTGATAGATAAAGATGATGCCGTGCAAATGGTTGGGCATGATGGTCCATTCGTCCAGAGAAAGGTAAGAATACCCTGAGGATAACCAAAGCCAGCAGTTGGCCACTATGGAACCATATGTGGATAATCTCGCTTCTCCATCGGTTATGGAACCGAGCAAATATTTCCGATCCTTGACACAAATGGTGACAAAATAAGCTCCGGATTGGCGGTAATCGTAGTCTTTGAGACGCAAGGATCGCCGATAATGAGGTGGTCTTTCCATGATGGCTTCGTTACTTCCCTCTCGTTCATGCCAATAGGGCGGTTCGAGAACCGCCCCTACAAATATCAATCCGCAAATACCGATCCATCAGAATTTCCATCTGAAAGAGACCCCGGCGGTCATGAGGCGGTAGTTGTCCACAAACTCCCGGAAATAGAAGATGTGCACGTCGGTAAAAAAATTGGCGATAAATTCCCATTCCAGGGCGGCCATGCCCTGGAGGGCGGGGCCAAAGTCCCCGTGTTGGTTCACCCCCTGAATCGTGCCTTGCAGGATGAGGGTGGGGAGACGGTAGATCTGGCGGTCGAAGTCCAGCCCCAGGCCGAAGGCGTTATAGGCGTGGGGGCTGAAATAGGCTTGATGCTGCTGCCGGTAGGCCGCCAGGTAATAGTGCGGCGTCAATTCCAGGTGCATCCGGGGTTGCCCGATCGCCTGCCAGGCCAGGCCCTGGTACAGGGTGAGGCGGCGGTTCTGGTCCGAGTAGTAGGCCCCGGCCACGGTGCCCCGCCAATCCAGGCCCGGCTGAAACTGGTGGGTGTAAGCCAGGTCCGCCTGCTGGTAAGTGGTGATGCGGGCCTCCGGCAAATTCAAGATCGACTGATAGAGGCGGGGATAGGCGTAAGGCTCCTGGTCGAAGATGTCCCGGCGGCTGTAGCGCAGGGTGGCGTCGGTTTTCGCCCCCAGGTTGAAGCCCACCTCCAATGAGCCCAGCAGGCGGTTGCGGTCTTCCGTCGTGTTAAAATTTGAGTTTCTGGTTACACCGGTTATAGTCCTTGGTTCAATAAATACCGGCGGAAAAAATCCGGTCCAATATCCCGGTATGGTGAACTGCCCTTGTTGCAGGACGGCAAAATCATCCCGCCGCCAATAGCGCCGCAAGATCAGATCGCCGCTGAGGCGCAGCCGGTCGTCCACCGACAGGGGACCCAGGCCCAGGGAGGCGTCGAGGCGGCGCAGACGGCTGGCCACGTTGGTCTGCTGGGTATAGACCGGGTTCAGTCCCAGATTGAGCTGTCCCTGCTTGACCCAGCTCCGGTCCTGGTTGTATTCGCGGTATTCCATTCCCAGGTGGGCCGGCAGCACCTTGGTGATCCAGAAGCCCCCGGAGATCCGCACCAGCCAGCCATAAAGCTGGTTGCTGTCGCTGAAATAGAGGCTTTCGGGCTGCACCACCGGCAGGACGTCGCTGACAAAGGCGGGCAGGTAGTTGCTCAGGCCCAGACCCCCGGGCTCGCGGCCGAAGCGGGAGAACTGCCAGGGCCGGGAGGCCTCCTCGGGCCGGCGCTCCCCCCGGGAATAGGGGAAGCCCCGGGAGGCCATCTCGGGCCGCATCTGCTGGCGCACGAACTCCAGTTCGTTCAGGAGCTCGATGTCCTGGGGGGCCTCCTTCAGGGCCACTTCATAGGCCCGGTAGGCCGCGCCCCAATTTTTCCCGGTCCGGTCCCGGCGGGCCCGGGCCACCCGGGCCGCCTGGGAGTCGGGCTGGTCCGTGATGATCTGATCATAAAGCTCCCGGGCCTTCTGGTCCCCCTGGCCCTCCAGGATCTGGGCCTTTTCCATGAGATAGTCGCCCCGGGAGATCTGACCTTCCAGGGGTGTCAGGGCCTGCAAAGCCTCCGGATAGTTGCGCTCGCCCCGGCAGGCCTGCACCAGGAGCCGCAGGTATGGGACCCGGTCCTTTGATTCGGCGGGAATCCGCTCGCCCATGGCCTTGACCCCTTCGTATTGCCCCCGCATCATGTAGATGCGGGCCATCTCCAGAGGCGCGGCCGGGTTATCTTGCTGATTTTCCAGGTTACCCAGAGCCTGGGCCCAATCCTTCCGGGACACCTGGCACTGCAACAACAATTGGGCAATTTGGGAGTCGTGGGGGCGGAGCTTTTGGGCCTGGCGATAATACTGGGCCGCGGCCTGGCGGTCGCCCACTTCGGTGGCCAGCCAGGCCAGCCCCAGGAGTTCCCCCGGAGAGTCCGGCTGTTTCTGGCGGCGATAGCCCTGGAGCACGTGCATCAGATAACTGAGCTTGCCACCCTGGCGCCCCAACTGGCCGTCGAAGTAAGCCAGGGCTGCGGCGGGCCCGCCAGTGCTTCCCTGGGTGCCGGGGATGCGGTCCATCAGGTAGTCCAGGTCCTCGTAATGCGGCAGCCGGGGCAGCAGGGCGGTCAGGATGAGCAGGGTAGGGTGGTGATGACGGTTTTTTTGCAGGTTGGTCACCAGCAGGTCGCAGGTATGGCGCAGTTGCTTCGGGTCCGGGGAATGAAAATAAGCGCGGGCCACCAGGGCGCGTTCATCCACACTCAGATCGGTCAGGGGTTCCAGTTCCTTAGCGGCCAGTTGCAGGGCCTTGGCATAATCCTTCAGGGTCAGGTGAGCCTCGATGGCCGCCGCCACCGCCGCCCTGGCCCGGGGCTGCTCCTGGCGCAGGCGGTTGAGCAGTTCCAGTGCCTCCGGGGCCCGCCCCAGGTAGGTCAGGACCCGGGCCTTCTCCAGACGGGCCGTGCCGTCCTGGGTCTTCTGCAGGAGCAGATCATAACGCTCCAGGGCGTCCGGCAGGTCTCCCAGCCAGACCAGAAGCCGGGCCTGCTCCTGGAGCAGATGCGGCTCATCCGGGATGGGGCAGTCGTGCAACTCCTTGGCCGCCTCGTCCCAGCGCTGGCTTTCCAGCAACAGGCTGATACGCCGCAGACGGAGGCCCGGATCATCCTTGATCTTCAGGATTTCGCCATACTCCTTCAGGGCCTCGTCCTTGCTTTCGGGTGTTGTGGTAAAAGAGAGGGCCTCGGCCAGTTGCCGGCGCACCTCAACGTCTTTGGGGTTTTGCTCCAGGTAGGCCGTGAAGCATTGAGCCGCCTGGCCCCAGTGTTTTTGGTAGAAGTTTAGCTGGCCGGCAAAGAGTACGATCTTGGGGTCCCTGGGGTTCTGGCGGCGCAGGGGCTGGATGGTCTCCAGGGCTTCACCATAACGCCGGGCATAGGAATAGGTGAGGGCGCCTTCCCAGCGCAACTCCCCCTTCAGGAGCTGCCGCCGCCCGGCCTCATCCCACATGGCCGCGGCCTGGTCGAAGTGGCCTTTCTGGGCCAGGAGCCGGGCCAGGTTGATGATGGTTTCCTGATGGGTGTCCCCGGCATTCCAGGCGGCCTGGTAGGCCTTCAAGGCTCCGGGAAGATCGCCGATGAGCAAGAGTTCCAGGCCGTACTGGCGGCGCAGGGCGCTGTCCGGGTTTTCCTGCATCAAGGGGGCCAGGACGCCCGCGGCTTCCACATGGTTGCCCTTCTGGGCCCAGAGTCGGGCCAGGGCCAGGGCATATTCCTTCGCGCCCCGGCTGCGGCTGTAGAGCCAGAGGTAATGGGCCAGGGCCTGGTCAAGCTGTTGGCCCGCCTCGGCATTGCGAGCCGCCTCCAGGCGTAGGGCCGCATCATCGGCCGCCTTCTCCAACAGGCGCTGATAAATCCCGCCGGCCGCCTGGTAGTCCCGCTGCCAGTAATGGAGCAGGGCCAGCTGGTGTAACGCCTCGGAGTTGTGGGGAAACTGGGCCGCCTCCTCTTCCTGGAGGGGAATGGCCTCCGGGAAGCGGTTCAGGGAGATGAGCAGCTCCACCAGTTGCCGCCGGACCAGCGGGTCCCGGGTCAGCTGGTAGAGATGTTGGTAGCAGGTAATCGCCCGGGGCCGGTCATAGTTCCCCTGGGCCGCCAGGGTCGCGGCCATCGCCAGAATTTCGGGGTCGTCGGGATTATCCTTGAGCCCCTCAGCCAGCAGATCCAGGGCGGCCTGCCGGTCGCCCTGGAGATCCAGGGCCCGGGCCTGGAGGGTCAATCCCTGGGAAGACTTGGCGTCCTGAGGGCTGAGCTTGCGGCTGAGATCCAGGGCCTGTTGCGGCTGCCCGGCCACCAGATGAATCCGGCCGAGTTCCAGAGCATATTGGGCATTCTTGGGTTCCCGGGCCATGGCCTTGCGGGCCAGTTCCACGGCCTCCGAATAGTCTCCCCGCCGGACCGCGTCCTGGGCCAGCCGCATCAAGGCGGGGGTGGAGCGCCAGAAATCGCGATCCTGATGCCAGACCAGGACCAGGATCAAGGCCACGAAGCCCAGGGGGACCGCCCATATCAGGTGACGCCACTTGCTAACCATAAACCTGTCTCGGATCCATGGCAGGACTCCATTTGGGCTGGTCCAGCACCGCCACGACCAGGTCCCCCAAGATCCAAATGATGCCTGCCGAGAAGATGGAATTAAACAGGATCAGCTCGGGGAAGGCCCAACCCCGGTACAGGGAGATGATGGGCAGGGTAAGGTGCAGGGTGATGAACCCGAGGTGGGGAGCCACGTCCCACCACTGGCCTTTGCCGGCGAAGAGCAACTGATTGTTGACTCGGTAAGAGGGCTTGCGCCCTGGGGGATGAAGCAGGGCCGTAGCGATGGCCAGGGCATGCACCGGAAACAGGCTGCACAGCATCTTGAATTGCCTCAGAGGCTCCTTTTGGAAGAACAAGAAATAAAACATCAGGATGGTGGCCCCCAGATAAGCGAGGCGCAACACCCCGTAGGGCAATTCATAGCCTTGCAGAAAGGAATAGCCCCGGAGATAAACGAGCAGCGGGATGGCGTAGAAGATGGGAAAGGCCAGGCCACTGGCCAGATAGCTCAGCATGATGATGAGAAAATGTCTCTTTTGGCGCCAGGTCAGTCCCGGTTTCCACAGGGGGTTGTCCCAAAAGAAGAGACGCATGGTGTCCAGGCACCATTGGAAACGCTGGCGGTAAACGCCTGGCAAGGTGGCGGGGGCCAGCCCCCGGGACAGGGCATAGGGGAAGTAAATGGACCGCCAGCCGCGGCTTAACATCTCATAGGAGGTGGTGAAATCCTCCACCAGGTTCCAGGTGGCAAAGCCACCCAGCTCCTCGAGGGCCTCCCGCCGATACACCACCCCGGAGCCACAGGAAATCACGGCATTGGCCTGATCGTTGCTCAATTGCATGGTTTCATAAAAGACCCGGTCGGCGTTGTAAAAAGGATCACCTTCGGGGAGGAAGAAGGCCTGCCGGCTCTGCACATAAGCCACCTGGTCCTGATTAAAAAAACCGACCAGCTTCTGCAGAATCTCCGGAGCCGGCACCTGATCGGCGTCCAGCACCAGGACCAACTCCCCTTGACTGTGCTGCAAGCCGAAATTGAGATTGCCGCTCTTGCGATCCTGCAAGGTCAGGCCCGCCTCGGGCCTGGAAAAGTAATGAAAACCCAGGGACTCGGCCAGAATGGCCACCTGCCGGGAGGCGCCGTCATCCAGGACATAAACCTCCTGGGGCTGGTAAGCGATGCGTTTGACGGCCAATAGAGTGGTCTTGATGACTTCGAAGGGTTCCCCGCAGCAGGGGACAAAGACATCCACCGGCCATTGACGGCCAGGACTGAGGCCCTCGGGTCTATGACTCCGCAGATGCCAGACATCGACGGCCATCAGCCCGAGCAACAGGAAGGAGAGGGTTTCCGCCGCCAGGAACAGGAAATCCGGGATTCCCCGGTTCTTGAAGACCAACGGAGTTAGCCAGAGAAGGTAGGCGAAGCCCAAAACCAGAGTCAACAGCGAAAAGCCCAGGGCGCAGCGGCGACGGGGGCGGTCTGGGCGGTCCAGGAACCGTCTATGCGGGGGGCGACCAAGCAGGGCGGCCCAAAACAGCGAAAGAGGGTTACTTCGCATGAATGTCCCCCTTCCTGCGCGAGCCTGCCCCGGGCCAGTGAGTCAGGCCGGCCGGGGTCATCTTTGTATCATCCCCTAACTTCAGGATTTTATCAAAAAGTTAATAAGGTTCCGGCTGCAATTTTTTACCAAGATATTTATAGGTTTGTAAAGG
>JBIOJX010000077.1:0-11032 GCA_044451265.1 Desulfobaccales bacterium | reverse complement strand
GCCGGGGACGGCCGCCCCACTCTTCCTATTACTTGCAAATCACCAGGTCACAGTATTCGGTCTTTAATTTCTCCAGAACCTCGTCGATCAGCTCCGGCGTGAGCGGGCCGTACATCCTGCCGTTGATCAGCATGGCCGGGGCGTGGTCGCAGAAGCCGATGCACGCCGTGGGCAGCACCGTGAACCAGCCGTCCGCGGAAACCTGCCCGGTGCAGACCCCCAGCTTCTGGCAGAGATATTCAAACACGGAGTTCTCATGGAACATCCAGCAGACCACCCCGTCGCACACGTGGATGACATATCTGCCCACCGGCCGGCGGTAGATGAAGTCGTAAAAGGTGGCCAGTTCCTCCAACTCCAGCGGGGTCAGCCCGAGGATGTCCGCCGCCTCCACCAGGCCCTCATCGGTCAGGTAGCCGTAGTGCCCCTGGACCGCGTACATCACATTGATGGCCTGCTCCCGAGGGTGTTCGGCCGTAGCGATTTCAGCCTGTAATTTGTCTCGCAATTCCGCTGGGATCATAAGTTCTTATCTGATTGGCCATTCCTAAAAATCCCCCTAAATCCCCCTTTAAAAAAGGGGGACTTCGGCTCCCGTTTCTTTATTCCCCCCTTTTCTAAAGGGGGGTTAGGGGGGATTTTAGGTTGGTTCATAGCCCCTACCGGTCAATATCCGGCAAAACGAAATCAATGGAGCCGATAATGGCGATCAAATCCGCAAGCAGGTGGCCCACCGCCATCAGGGGCAGGGCCTGGACGTGAGCAAAGCCGGGCGACCGGAAGCGCAGGCGATAAGCCATATGCAGACCGTCGCTGGCGGCGTAAACTCCCTGCTCGCCCCGGGGGTGCTCGGTGGCCACGTAGGCCTCGCCCCGGGGGATCTTGGCCCCCCGGGTGACGTTGATGAAATGGTGAATCAGGGTCTCGATGTCCGTCAGGGTCTCTGCCTTGGGCGGAATGATGTAACGGTAGTCGTCGCTGAGCCAGCGCCCCGGCGGCATCCGGTTGGCCGCCTGTTCGATGATCCGGACACTCTGGCGCATCTCCTCCACCCGCACCAGGTAACGGGCATAGCAATCGCCGCCCGTGGCGTAAGGAATGTCGAAGTCGAAGGCCTCATAGCCCGAATAGGGCGTCTCTTTCCTGAGGTCCCACTCCAGGCCGCTGCCCCTAAGATTGGCCCCGGTGACCCCCCACTCCATGGCGTCCTGCTTGGAGAGATAACCCACCTCCCGGGTCCGGGCCTCGAAGATGGGGTTCTTGGTGATCAGGGCCTCGAACTCCTTGATGCGCCTGGGGAAGAGCTTGACGAAATCGTCCACCAGCTCCTTCCAGCCGTCGGGCAGGTCCATGGCCACGCCGCCCAGGCGGAACCAGGAGGGGTGCAGCCGCCCGCCGGTGATCAGCTCCACGATGTCCAGTATCTTCTCCCGCTCGGCAAAGCAGTAGAAAGTGGGGGTCATGGCGCCGGTGTCTTGGGTATAGGTGGAAAACCAGACCAGGTGGTTGCTTAACCGGAAAAACTCAGTGAGCATCACCCGGATGAATTGGGCCCGGTCCGGCACCTGGATGCCGGCCAACTGCTCCACCGCCAACAGGTAAGTGAGGTTGTTGGCCACCCCGGTGAGATAGTCCACCCGGTCGGTGTAGGGAAGGTACTGGTGCCAGGACTGGCGCTCGCCGATCTTCTCCGCGGCCCGGTGGTGGTAACCGATGTCCGTGTCGATCGCAGTGATCTCCTCGCCCCGGAGGGCCAGGATAAACCGAATCAGGCCGTGGGTGCTGGTGTGGTGCGGACCGATATTGAGGACGTACTGGTCTGCGGCCAGACGCCCCGCCATGTACTCCCCGGCATCCCGGGGCTGGCGCTTCTGGGCGTCGTAATGGGTGTAGGGCGGCAGGTCGGTGGCCCGGTCCGGGTAGCTCTTTCTGAGCGGATGCCCCTCCCAATCGTGCGGCATGAGAAGGCGCCACAGGCGGGGGTGCCCCTCGAAGCGGATGCCGAACATGTCATAGACTTCCCGCTCGTACCAGTCGGCCGAAGGCCAGATGCCGGTGATGGTGCGGATCGCCGGGTTAGGGCCATCCAAGGGAACCTTCAGCCGCACCCGCGAGGCGGACTCGAAGGAGAGGAGTTGGTAGTTCAGGGTGTAATCCGGGTACTGCTCCCGCTCCCGGCGGGCGGATTCATCCACCGCGGTCAGGTCGTCCAGGCGCAGGAATTTGGGCTCGGACTCGGTTTTCAAAAAGCGCAGCACTGCTTCGACCCGCGCCGGCGCCACCTGGAAGGTGGGCATGTCCGAGGTATTTTCCGTCTGGGCCACCGCGTCCCCGAATTTTTCCGTCAGGGATTTTGCCAGGGATCGGTCCGTCTCGCTCAATTCGAGGAAGTTAGGCGGCGGGGTCCACATCAGGTCGGCACGGGCGTCCCAAAACAGCGGCGGCGTCTCTTCGCTGCCCCGGGGCGGAGTGCCGTAGTAGCCGGGGCCGCGGGGGTCCCGGGTCTTGGTCAGGCCGTCCACCAAGATAGGGGTCTGGGTCCCCTGGGTGCCGCCGGGCCGGTGCAGGATCTTGCGCAGCGGCCGCTCGGACATGACCTTCTCCTGGAGCAGCACGATGGACTGCATCACCGCCTCGGGCCGGGGCGGGCAGCCGGGGATGTAGATATCCACCGGCAGAATCTGGTCGATGCCCTGGACCACGCTGTAACAGTCGTACATGCCGCCGCAGTTGGAGCAGGAGCCCATGGAGATGACCCATTTGGGTTCGGTCATCTGCTCATAGAGCCTGAGCACCACCGGGGCGATCTTCTTGAAGACGGTGCCGGAAACGATCAACAGGTCTGCCTGCCGGGGCGAGCCCCTGATGACCTCGGCCCCGAACCGGGAGATGTCGAAGCGCGGCGTCCAGGCGGTGATCTCTTCGATGAAACAGCAGGACAGCCCGAAGAACAGCGGCCAGAAGCTGTAGGCCCGGCACCAGTTGACCACCAGGTCCAGGGCGCGTTCCATTCCCCGGCTGGTGGGGCCGATGCCCTCGAAACGAGGCCGGCTCAGGTATTCCAGACCGCGGATCAACTCCGGGGTGGTGACGCCTTTCGTAATAACTGGGGCCGCCAATCCAGCCCTCCTTTTTTCCATAGGTAAACAAGACTGACGAGCAGGACGATGATGAAAAAGGAGATTTGCAGCCAGCCGCGCCAGCTGAGTTCTTCGATGGCCACCGCCCAGGAAAAGATGAGAGCGGTTTCGACGTCGAAGATGAGAAAGAAGACCGCCACCAGGTAGAAGGGCACCGGATAGCGGAAGCGGGCCCCGCCGGTGGGGATCACCCCGCATTCGTAGGGCCTGGCCTTTTCGAAGTCGGGCTTCTGTTCGCCCAGCCAGCGGGTCAGGACCAACAGCAGCCCTATCAGGCCCAGAACGACGCCGGTATACAGGACGAGGCTGAGCAAACCGGGAGCCCAGGGGCTCAAAGAGGTGAGACTTGCCGGCTGCATAAAGCCCCCTGAAAAAAACTCCGTAAATGCCTCGATCGGGAGAGGCTATGTTTAAAAAAGGTAATCATTAATAATAGTTATTTTCGTGACTTGAGAGGCAACTACAAACTAAACCTAAGAACCGCGCCCCCACCTGTCAAGCTGCGGGCGTCTCGCCGCCGCTTAGTGCGCCGGACGCACCCTAAATTTTTGCGCCTTGGCTTTGCGACTTTGCGTCTTGGCGTGAGGCCAACCTTTTCGGAGCAGACCCCGGTAGAAACAACCGAATGAGGCCCGCCGCCCAGAGCAATCCCAGAAAATAAGAGATGAGCACGTCGCTCGGCCAGTGCGCCCCCAGGGCAATCCGGGCAGCCCAGCACAGGACGAGCAGGACGCCGCAGCCCATCATCGAGGCGAGGCGCAGCTCACCGGAACTCTTGACCGCGGCCAGAATTGCCAGAAAGCCGAAAGTGGCGGCATAGCATAAGGCAGAAATGGAAGGAAAGCTATAACCCGAAAGCGGCCGCCAGACCCGCACCAGTTCCGGAGAAGGCCGCGGCCGGGCAATCACCGGGCTTAACCAGGATCCCAGGGCCAACATTCCCGCCAGGCAAACGATGGAGAGCACCGCGGCGCGCCAGCCGGCCAGGGCCCAGGCAAGCGCCAAAATTAGCGCCGCGATCAGGAGGATCCAGGGAAAGTCGACCGCCCGCGAGACGCCTTGGGCCCAGCGCAGGTCGCCGGGTACCAGGGATTGGACCCACCTGGCCACCGCCACATCTCCGGGGAAGTAGGGGAAATAATGCGCCGCCAGGGTGAGTAAGACGGCAATGACCCATAATCCGACCCACCAGGCATAGTTGGGACGCATGATCTACTCGCTTCGGTTATTTGGACTTATATATCAGCACTCCCAGCGAAACTATCAAGAGGACCCGGCCCCTAGCGCGCCGCGGCCCGGGGGACGCTTGACAGCCCCGCCCCCAGGCTTATCTTAAGTGAGCGTTAGCAGGATTTGGTAGCCGCAGGCTTTTATGTGAAAATGTGGCGCCGGCGCCCTCGCCGGCGTGGGAACCGCCGGGGGCGGCGGTTCGACATTTTTATGCTTCGTGGTAAACCCAAGGGGGTCATGCCAGATTAGCCTGCGCCTCCCTAGGCTGGAAAGCCTGTGCCACTACAGCTAAACGATTTTCTTTGGCTGAAAGCTGACCGCTAATCAGCTCGAAGCGCCGGAGCCATGCGCGATCAATCTTTCTTAAAGGCTGAAATTGCCGCGAAGCCCATGGACCTGGGGCTCTCCCGGCTCAAGCTCTTTCTGGCCCTGTCCCGCACCCCCCACGGCCTGCTGGACCTGGCCGCCCCGGCCCTGGCGGCCCTCCTCTGGCTGGGGCATTTCCCGCCGCTGGGAGTCATCGCCCTGGGCCTCCTCACCGTCTTTGCCGGCTATACCGCGGTCTACGCCCTGAACGACGTGATGGACTGCCGGGTGGACCGGGAAAAACTCCTCCTGCCGGGTGGCCCCAAGGCCGACCCTTACCTGGACGCCGTCTTCGTGCGCCATCCCCTGGCCGCGGGCCGGGTGAGCTTCCGCGCCGGCCTGGCCTGGACCGGCGCCTGGGCTTTGGTGGCCTTCCTGGGCGCCTACACCCTCAACCCGGCGTGCGCCCTGATCTTTCTGTTGGGCTGCGGTCTGGAGGCCGTCTATTGCCTGCTCCTCAAGGTCAGCCACCTGCGCCTGCTGGTGGCCGGAGTGGTGAAGAGCCTGGGGGCTGCGGCCGCGGTCTTTGCCGTAGACCCCAAGCCCGCGCCGGTCTTCCTGGCGGTTCTCTTTCTCTGGCTCTTTCTCTGGGAAGTGGGCGGCCAAAACATCCCGGCCGACTGGCACGACGTCGAACCGGACCGCCGCCTCAACGCCAAGACCATTCCGGTGGTTTTCGGCCTGAAGCGGGCCGGGGCCCTGGCCCTGGCTGCTTTGGCCGGCAGCCTCGCCCTCAGCCTGGCCATCCTGCGGCTGGCCCCGATTCCCTTCCCCCTCTCTCAGCAGCTGCTGATCCTGGGGTTGGGGGCTTACCTGTTGCTGCTGCCCGCCTGGCGGCTTTGCCGGAACCATGATCACGCCGCGGCCCTGTTCAACCGGGCCAGCTGCTATCCTTTGGCGGTGCTGGCCGTGGTCCTGGTGAACCTTTGGGCCAGGGCGGTTCTACCGGTGTGGTGGTGATGGCAACCAGATCCCTGCCAGGACAGGCAGAACCGGACGGCGACAGGCCACTGCCCCGCTGGTTGGCTGGATTGGTGGCCCGCTACCCCTATCTGCAACGCCACCCCCATCCGGCCCTGTCCCATTTTCCCATCGTCTTCATGCTGGCCGCCAGTTTTTTTAGCGTACTTTTCCTGCTGACCGGAGTGGCGTCCTTTGAGACCACGGCCTTTCATTGCCTGGGGGGCGGGGTGCTGACCACCCCGGTGGCCATCGCCACCGGCGTCTTCACCCAACGGTTGAACTATCCTCAACCCGACCCCACCCTGACCCTGGAAAAACGGCTGTCGTATCTGTTGTGGGCCATGGTCGCCGCCGCCTTTGTCTGGCGGCTGCTCAATCCGGCGGTGCTCCGGGACCTGCATGGCCTGAATTTTGTTTATTTCCTGCTGGTCCTGGCGGTGACTCCGTTGGTGACGGTGATCAGCTATTTCGGCGGCCTGTTGACCTTTCCTTTGGAGCGGGACTGAATTATCCTCTTTGGACAGGGACACCCAGATGCCGGATCAAGAACAGGCTAGTTTCGAACTCTCCCCCTGGTGGCGCCTGGGGGTTCTGATCAGCGTATTAATCGGCTTAGCCATCCTCAGCTGGATCGCGGTCAGGGCCTACAGCGAGGCCCCGCCCATTCCGGAACAGGTGGTCAGCGCCGCGGGAGAGACCATTTTTACCGGCGCTGACATTAGGGCCGGGCAGCAGGTCTTTTTGCGGTACGGGCTCATGGAGAATGGCACCATCTGGGGCCACGGGGCCTACTTGGGACCGGACTTCTCCGCCGCCTACCTGCACAATCTGGCCCTGGAGGCCTCCGACCTGGAGTCCCGAAGGCTCTATGGCCGAGCCCCGGCGGCCCTGACGGACCTCCAGCAGGACGCGGTCCAGGCCGCGGTGCCACCACTGCTTCGAGAGAATCGCTACGACCCCAAGACTGGTGCCCTGACGTTCAGCGAAGCGGAAATCATCTCCTATCGGCGGCAGATCGGCCAGTGGACCGAATATTTTGTCCATCCCGAGAAAAATGGCGGCTTGAAGGCCAAGTGCATCGTCGACCCTCAAGAACTGCGGCAGCTGACGGCCTTTTTCGCCTGGACCGCCTGGGCCTCGGCGGCCCGGCGACCGGGGCTCTCCTATTCCTATACCAACAATTTCCCCTTCGATCCCCTGACGGGCAACACCCCGCCGGCAGCGGCCTACCTGTGGAGCGCCCTGAGCCTCATCACCCTGCTGGCCGGGACCGCGACCATTCTCTTTGCCTTTGGAAAATTCGATTACCTGGGCTGGAAGGGGACCACGACGGCGGTCCATCCCCGGATGCTGCCGGGGGTGGCCAGCCCCAGCCAGCGGGCAACCATCAAGTTCTTTGTGGTGGTTACCCTGCTGTTTTTGGTCCAGGTAATGGTGGGCGCGGCCACGGCCCACAACCGGGTGGAGCCGGGAAGTTTTTACGGCCTCAACCTCTATGAGTTTTTCCCCAGCAATATCTTGCGCACCTGGCACCTGCAACTGGCCATCTTCTGGATCGCCACCGCTTACGTGGGCGGCGGGCTGCTTCTGGCCGGCTCCCTGGGGAAGACGGAGCCCAGGGGCCAGAGTGCCGGGGTCCATTTCCTGTTTTGGGCCTTGGTCGTGGTGGTGGCGGGCAGCCTCCTGGGAGAGCTCCTGGGCATCAACCAGCTCCTGGGGCACCTCTGGTTCTGGTTCGGCCACCAGGGCTGGGAGTATCTGGACCTGGGCCGGGGCTGGCAGATTTTGCTGGCGGTGGGACTGATTATTTGGGTGGTGTTGCTGTTCCGGACCCTGGCCCCAGCCCTGAAGGATCCGGAGCGCCGGGAGATCTCTTGGCTGTTTCTCCTGGCGGCCCTGGCCATCCCACTCTTTTATTTGCCAGCCTTTTTCTTCGGCAGCACCACCAACTATACCGTCGTTGACAATTGGCGTTTCTGGATCATCCACCTTTGGGTGGAGGGCTTCTTTGAACTCCTGGTGACGGTGATGGTGGCCGTCACCTTCTTCCAGCTGGGGGTGGTGTCCCGCCAGACCGCGGCCCGGGTGGCCTATTTGGACGCCATCCTCTTCCTGGGCAGCGGCATCGTGGGCACCGGCCACCACTGGTACTGGACTGGACAGTCCCAGGTCAACATGGGCCTGTCCGCCATGTTTTCGGCCATGGAGGTGGTGCCCCTGACGCTCCTTACCCTGGACGCCTGGGACTTCGTCAAATTAACCCGAGGGGAGTGCGAGGTCTGCGGGGAAAACCTGGCCATCCCGCATAAATGGACCTTTTACTTCCTCATGGCAGTGGGCTTCTGGAATTTCGTGGGCGCCGGCATCTTCGGATTCCTCATCAATCTTCCCATCATCAGCTACTTCGAAGTGGGCACCATGCTCACCCCCAACCACGGTCACGCCGCCCTGATGGGGGCCTTCGGCATGGAGGCCATGGCCCTGACGGTGATGGCTTTCCGCCAGGTTTTGTCCGACGAGGAGTGGACCCGACCGGAGAAATACATCCGGGTCTCCTTCTGGGGCCTGAATCTCGGCCTGGCCTTGATGGTCCTGGGCAACCTCTTCCCCGGGGGGGTGCTGCAGTTTTTCGACGTCGTCACCCACGGCTACTGGCACGCCCGGGGGCTGGAATACCTCACCCGGGATTTCGTGCGTTTTATTGAATGGTGCCGGATGCCTGGGGACCTGGTCTTCATCTTCCTGGGGGTAGTGCCCATGGTGATGGCCGCCTTGCTGACCTATCGGTCGTTGCTGCGTGAGCGCACGGCATCACCCCGGTAATGCAAGCTGAGTGGCAGATAGATCATCTTAAAGGGAAAAGAATTGCCTGAGAACCTGAAAAAATTTACCCCCGAAGAACTGGCCGATTACAACGGCGCCGGCGGCAAGCCTGCCTATATCGCCTACCGGGGCCGCGTCTATGACGTCAGCGCCAGCGGCCTGTGGGCCGGGGGCGAACACATGGCCGGCCACTTCGCCGGGTCCGACCTCAGCGCCGAGTTCCCCGAGGCCCCCCACGGCGAAGAGGTCTTTGAGCGCTACCCCCAGGTGGGGGTGTTGACCATGAGCCCCGAGGTCGCCGCCCCGGAAATCGGGGCCACCGGGCCGCCGCGCCCGGGTTTTTGGGCGCGCCTTCTCAGGCGCTTTCCCCTTTTCCGGCGCCACCCCCATCCCATGGTGGTGCACTTCCCGCTCGTCTTCTTTATTTCCACTCCGATCTTTACGCTCCTCTACCTGTTCACCGGCGTCGCCTCCTTTGAGACCACGGCCTGGCACTGCCTGGGGGGCGGGGTGCTGTTCACCCCGGTGGCCCTGGTCACCGGACTGCTCACCTGGTGGCTCAACTACGAGCTGCGCCCCTTGCGGCCGATCATCATCAAACTGACCCTGACCCCCATCTTGCTGGCCGTGGGGACCGGGATTTTTGTCTGGCGCTGGCTGGACCCGGGAATCCTCGCGGCCCTGGACCACTGGACCGGCAAGGTTTACCTGGCCCTGATCTTCTCTCTGTGGCCCCTGGTGAGCCTCATCGGCTGGTACGGCGCCACCCTGACCTTTCCCCTGCACGAAGAATAAACATTTTGGGGCGAACGTTGGGGCGAACCTGGTGATCGCCCTGCAACTTGCAAACCTGACTTTAGTTCTTAAGTTTAGATTTCAAGCCTTCGCTAAAGCTTCCATTCCGGCAGGCAAGCCACCTGTCCCCGGAGGACCCGGTTTATGTCAGTTACCGAGCAGCTGGAAAAATTGGCCAGGATCGCCGCCTGGATGCGCTACTACATCCTCAATATGACCACCCAGGCCGGCTCCGGCCACCCCACTTCGTCGCTTTCGGGGGTGGAGTTGATGGCCGCCCTCTTTTTCGGCGGCATCTTCCGCTACGACCTGAACGACCCCAGGCACCCCAATAACGACCGCCTGATCTTCTCCAAGGGCCACGCCTCGCCGTTGTTTTATACCCTTTGGGCCGCGGCGGGCGGGCTGACCGAGGCGGACCTGATGACCTACCGCCAGTTCGGCAGCGCCCTGGAAGGGCACCCCACGGTGACCTTCCGCTTCTGCGAGGCGGCCACCGGTTCCCTGGGCCAGGGCCTCTCCATCGGCGTGGGCCAGGCCTTAAACGCCAAGTATCTGGATAAGCTGCCCTATATGACTTATGTGCTCCTGGGCGACAGCGAAATGGCCGAAGGCTCCCAATGGGAGGCCCTGCAGCTGGCGGCCCACTACAAGCTGGACAACCTGGTGGGTGTCCTCGACGTCAACCGCCTGGGCCAGCGGGGCGAGACCATGTACGGTTGGGACCTGATGGCCTATGAGGACCGGATCGCCTCCTTCGGTTGGGAGACCATCCTGGTCAGTGACGGCCACTCCTTACCCGAGGTCCTGGAGGCCTATCGCCGGGCCGCCCTGGTGGCCGACAAACCCGTCATGATCATCGCCAAGACCACCAAGGGCAAAGGCGTGTCCTTCATAGAGAACCAAAACGGCTGGCATGGCAAGACCCTGGATCAGGACCAGTTGACCAAGGCCCTGCTCGAACTGGGCCCGGTGGATAAGTCGGTCCGGGGCGCCCTGGCGCCGCCGGAAGATCTGAGGCCGGCCAGGCTCCAGTCTCAGCCGGCCTCACCGCTCTCCTATCCGCCGGACAAGCCCGTGGCTACCCGCAAGGCTTACGGCAACGCCCTGAAGCGCCTCTACCCGGAGTTTCCCCAAATAGTGGCCCTGGACGGCGAGGTGAGCAACTCCACCTACGCCGAAATCCTCCGGGACGCTCATCCGGACCGCTTTTTCGAGATGTACATCGCCGAACAGAACCTGGTGGGCGCCGCCCTGGGCCTTCAGGCCCGGGGGCAGATCCCCTTCGCCTCCACCTTTGCTGCCTTTTTCAGCCGGGCCTATGACCAGATCCGCATGAGCCGGTATTCCGACCCCAACCTCAAGTTCTGCGGCTCCCACGCCGGGGTCTCCATCGGCGAGGACGGCCCCTCCCAGATGGGCCTGGAGGACCTGGCCATGTTCCGGGCCATCCTGGATAGCGTGGTCCTCTACCCCTGCGACGCCATCTCCACTGAACGCCTGGTGGAGGCCATGGCCCGCCACGTGGGCATCTCGTATCTGCGCACCACCCGCATGGCCACCCCCATTCTTTACGGGCCGGAGGAAAAATTCGCCATCGGCGGCTGTAAGGTGCTGCGTCAGAGTCAGCAGGATGTGGTCACGGTCGTCGGGGCCGGCGTCACCTTGTTCGAGGCCCTCAAGGCGCATGACGAGTTGCAGGATAAGGGCTTTGC
>JBIOJX010000076.1:0-11099 GCA_044451265.1 Desulfobaccales bacterium | reverse complement strand
TCCTTCAACCATGGCTTCGCATCCCTTTAATTCGGCGCTTCCTTTGAACCTCGAACTTTTAATTACCATTGCGGCAGCCGGATATCGGCTTTGGGTTGCTCCGGCGGCGGCGGCAGGGCCACCGGGGTGAGCAGCTTGCCCCAATTGCTGCGTTTGGCCATGGCCTCTTTCACGGCGTCCGGCACGAAATCCTGGCCCTCCCGCAGTTGCCAGCCGCCGCCCATCGCCCGGTACATCCCCACCAGGTTGCTGGAGATATCTCCCAAGGTGCTGGCGAGACTGTCCTGGTAGGTCAGGAGATTTTGCTCGGCCGTGAGCACCGTGGTGAAATCCGTGATCCCCTGGCGATATTGCAGCATCGCCAGATCGACGGACCTTTGGGCTGCGCCGGTGGCCCCTACCAGCTTCTGGGCCCGCTGCTGCGCCTTCAGGAAGCCGATCAGGGCATTCTCCACCTCTTGTTGGGCCTGAAGCACCGTGTTCTGATAAGCGATGATTAATTCCTGGAAGCGGGCGTCCTGAAACCGCACCTGGTTGGTGATCTGCCCGTAATTAAAGAGATTCCACTGGAAGGACGGCCCGAAGGCGCCGGTGCGGCTCCGCCAGTCGAACATATTGCTCAGGACAAAGGGCGGCACATCAGCGGCCTGGAGCCCGAAGGTGCCGCTTAAGGTGAAAGCCGGGTAGAGGTTGGCTTTGGCCACGCCGATTTGGGCGCATTGGGCCGCGGCCCGCCACTCGGCACTCTGGATATCCGGCCGCCGCCGCAGCAGGTCCGCCGGAATGCCGACCGCCACCTGGAGCGGCGGAGCCGGGATTTCCGATTTCGACCCCAGGACATCCTTTAAGTCACTGGGCGGCATACCCATCAGGACGCTGAGGGCGTTCTGCGTCTGCCGCGTTTGTGCTTCCAGGGTGGGGATGCTGGCCTCGGTGCCGTCCAGCACCGTCTGGGCCTGCTCCACGTCCCGCTTGGAGGTGGTGCCGCCCCGCCAGCGCGCCGTGGCAATCTGCAGGCTGCGCTTCTGGACCACCACATTCTGGCGCGCAATATTCAGCCGCTTTTCCAGGGTGCGGATCGAGATGTAGGAATTGGCCACGTCGCCGGTGAGGCTGACCAGGGCGTTGTCGTAATCGGCCACCGCGGCCATCAGACTGGCATCCGCGGACTCGACGGCCCGGCGAAACTTGCCCCAGAAGTCCAGTTCCCAACTGGCGCTGAGCCCGATTTGGGAAGAGGAGAAGTTGACCGGGGTGCCTGGGCCGGATAGAGGACTCGTTTCACTGAGGCGCTCTTTACTCAACGAACCGGCGCCTTTCTGGCTTTGCGGATAGAGCGAGCCCACGGCGACGCCCAGTTGGGCCCGGGCCGCCAGGACCCGTACTCCGGCAATCCGCAAGCTCAGGTTTTGCTGGTAGGCAGTCTGGATGAGCCTATCCAGGACGGGGTCGTTGAAGGACCGCCACCAGTCCCGGTAATCATCAGCCTTGGTGGTCACCTGCTGATAGCCCTCAGCCTCCAGCCACTGGGGCATCGTGTTGGCCTCAGGTTTCACGAAGTCCGGCCCTACCTTGGCGCACCCTGAGGCCAGGAGGAGGACGACCAGCAAAATTCCACTAACTTTGGTGTAGCTCATTCGGCTCCGCCGGCGGCCTGCCACTTTCCTGAATGATTGCACAGGTCAGTAATCCTTGGACAAATACACCTTGATGTTGTCGACTTGCGTAAGCAATGCTTAATACTTTCAGATCAGGGGCCTGATTACAAGTAAAAGTCTGTTAACCTTGATTATTGGTAGCGAAATAAGACTTTAGCTAGATTCGGATTCCCTGTAAAGGTAAAAAAATTTTTTTGACAACTCAGCTTTCGCTCTCGTCGGGCCGGCCTGTAACCCTGGGAAGCGAGCAGCCCGCCTGCCGTCCAAGAACGCCGGGCTAATCTTTGTAAAAGCAAGGGCAAGTCACCGGGAATCGGTGAACTTGCCCTTGCTTTGGAAAGGCCGGATTTTTGAGCCGCCGCCCGGCGGCTGGTCTACCGCCGTTTTCAGCCGGGACTGGCGGGAGGGCACTCCGTCCGCTGGGGCTCCTCCACCCGGGCCAGCAGGGATTCGCTGACCACTTCCGCCTTATGATCGACCAGCTTCTCGCCATAGAACAGCGCCCCTTCGGTGTAGGGGGAACTTTTGAAGCCGGTGTACCGGTCCAGGCCGGCGCGGTGAAAGCCGACCTTCAGCAGCAGGGCCAGGAAATCCTTTCCCGGCAGGGCGCCGCCAATTCACTGGAACCAGTTTTCCACCTGGTTGGCCTTATCGGCCGGCAGCTCCTGGACCAGGACCATGTCGGCCAGCATCAGACGACCCCCGGGTTTGAGCACCCGGCGGGTTTCCCGCAGGGCCTGCTCCTTGTCGACGGTCAGGTTGAAGACGCCGTTGGAGATGACCACGTCAAAATCCCGGTCGGGGAAGGGGAGGGCCTCGGCCGAGGCGAATTTGAAGCTGACGTTGCCCAGGTTGGTCAGGTCCAGGTTGGCCCGGGCCCGGATGAGCATTTCTTCAGTGACATCCACCCCCACCACTCGCCCCTGAGGGCCCACCAGGTGAGCGGCCACCAGGGAGTCCAACCCGGCGCCGCAGCCGATATCCAAAACCGCCTCCCCAGGGTTAAGGCGCCCCAGGCTGAAGGGGTTGCCCACGCCGCAGAAGGTGGCCAGGACCGGGGCGGGAATTTGGCGCAAAACCTCTTCCGGGTAGCCCAACTGGAGCAGGCCTTCCTTGCCGGTGGGATACCGGAAACAAGAGCCCGTGCCGGCTTGGGCCACCTCAGCATACTTGCGCCGGATGCCTTCCTGAATGGTGCGGAGATCGATTTCACTGAACTCTGGCTTCATGGCGATACTCCCTTAGTGAGCAGCGAGCAGTAAAACCAACCACTGATCACTGGTTTCTCAATTTTTTCCCCGCCTCCCAGGCCCGGCCGGCGTGGGCGCCTACAGTCCAGTAGTTGTTGTCCGGCATGGTGAGCACCAGGGGATTGATCTTCTCGATATCAGGGCGGCCGTCGGTGAGGCAGTCCTCATCGGCATGAGCCGCCACGATCTCGCCGATGAACAGATCGTTGGCCGGGAGTTCCACCACTTGATAAAGGCGGCACTCCAGGCCCAGGGGACATTCCACGATGAGGGGCGCGGTGGCCAGTTCGCCGTAGAAGACCTGGAAGAGACCGGACTTGTCCACCTTATGCCCGGAGACCAGGCCACAGTAGTCCGTCTTGTCCATCAGGTCGGCGCCGGGGAAATTGACGCTGAAGGTGCGGTGCTCCCGGATGCCCCTGGGGGTAAAGTGGGCCTTGTTGAGCGCCACGGCCAACAGCGGAGGCTTCATATTGACCCGCATAACCCAGCCCACCGCCATGAAGTTGGCCTTGCCCTCCACCATGGCCCCCACCAGGGTCACGGGCATGGGATAAATATAGGCATTGGCGCCGAGCTTAATCTTGGCCATTAAACGTCTCTGCCCACCGTGAAGGCCTGGCCCAGGAATTTGCCGATGCCGTGATAGGTGCGGATCTCCGGACCGAAGATAATCGGCCGCACCTTTTCGATGTCGGGGAAGCCCTTGTCTCCCAGGACGGCCTCATCGGCCTTGACGTCGAGGATCTCGCCGATGAACTGGGTGTGCAGGCCGATCTCGATGGTGTGGAGCAGCTTGCACTCCAGGACCAGAGGAAATTCCGCCACATAGGGGGCGTCCACCACGGTGCTGGCCACCGGGGTGAGGCGGGCCTGGGCGAATTTGTTGACGTCCCGGCCGCTGACAATGCCGAAGTAATCCGCCTCTTTGACGTAGGCCTCGGAAGGCACGTTGATGGTAAAGGCGCCCCGGGCCACGAGGTTGCCGTAAGAATAAGTGGCCTTCCGCAGCGAGATGGCAATACAGGGCGGCTTGGAGCAGCAGATGGAACCCCAGGCGGCGGTCATGACATTGGGTTTGTCATTGGCGTCGTAGGTCCCCACCACCCAGACCGGGGTGGGAAAGGCCAGGGTCCTGGGGCCGAGGGATTTTTTCATGGCATCCTCCTATCTAAGGATTTTAAGATGTTTGCCGAGAAAAGCAACTGGAGAGGAGCAGGCGAGCCAATTAGCAAGAATAGGGGCGGTTCTCGAACCGCCCCTACAAGACCGTTTACGACCGATGCACACCAGCCCCTTCTAGTCCTCCAGGATCAGGGCGTCGGCGATCATCTCCCAGATGTACTTCACCTCAATGGGCAGGTTATATTTCACTTTCAGGTTCTTCATGATCTGGTCCCGGCAGTTGGAACAGCCGGCGATGACCAGGTCGGCGCCTGTGGCCCGGATGTCTTCGGCCTTGAAGCGGCCATGCTCCGTCTTCTCCTTCTCGAAGGGCCCCGGCCAGTTGCCGGCGCCGGCGCCGCAGCAGTAGGCTTCCATGCGATTGTGGGGCATCTCCCGGAAATTTTTCATGTCGATGCAATAAGAGATGAGCTTCCGGGCCTTCTCGAAGTTGGAGTCATCGCCGAAGGCAAAGTAGGCGGAGCGGCCGTGCTTACAGGAGTCGTGCCAGGTGACCATGCGGCCCTCGTGGACCGACTTGTCCACTTTGATGCGCCCCTCTTCCAGCCACTTAAGCAGGACGTCGAAGAAGTAGCAGTAGTCGTGGCCGGTTCCGGGACCAAATTCGTTCTTAAAATGGGTTTCGAGGTTCAGGCGGGTGCCATAGGAGGCGCCGCCGCAGTCCGGCAGGATCAGGGTCCGGGCCTTGAGGCGCTTCATGTTCTCCACCTTGCGCCGGGCAATTTCTTTACTGGCCTCGGCATTGGCGGTGAAGATGCCCCAATCCACCGATTCCCAGTTCTTGGCGGAGGTGGTCCAATCGGCCTTGGCGGCATGGAAAATCTTCCACCACCACTTCATATCATCTGGTTCGGCATAGGCTTCCTTGGAATTCTGGAAGTGGAGGAACTCGGCCCCCACTTTTTCCACCGGGGTCACGAAGCCGGGGCAGCATTCCTCCGCCAATTCCTCCCCCAACTCTTCCAACAGAGTCACATAGTCATCCTCCGGGATGCCCATGTTGTTGCCGGTCTTAAGACACATGTCCACGCCCTTGTGGAGCACCCCGGGAACTTTATCCCGAGGGCGGAGTGCCTTGGCCCGGCCCCACACCTTCACCAGCTTAACGCCCATGGGGCAGCCGGCTACGCAACGTTCGCAGCCGGTGCAGATCCACACAAAGCGGGAGTCGATGAGCTCCTGATCCATCCCGAAGGCGGCCAGGCGGATGGCCTTGCGACAGTCCAGGCCCTCGTCTTTAGTACTTTCCATGCCGGTCAAGGGGCAACCGCCGGAGCAAGTGCCACAGGTAAAACAGGCGTTGATATGGGCGTCAGTAAACAGGTCGGCGAAGATGCCCTTCTTTCTCCGTTCGGCCAGATTGCTAAAATCCAGAGGTTCCATATATTATCTCCTCGGGTCTCTTACCCAATAGTCGCAATAATCGGTTGAGGTTTAAGGCTCAGGCGGCCTGGGTCTGGCGTTTCACCGGGCTGGGACCCAATCTCTGGACCCGCTCGGCCATTTCCCGGCATGCTTGGGCAAACTTTGGTCCTTCCCCGGAGCTGATGTTAAACATCTCCAGGCGTTCGGGCTCGATGCCCATGGCCTCCAAGTCCTTTTTCAGCTTGTTAACCCGCTTCTTGGCCTGGATATTGCCGGCCAGGTAATGACAGTCCCCCTCATGGCAGCCTGAGACAAAGACGGCGTCGTAGCCCAGTTCAAAGGCCTTGAGCAGGTGCAGGATGTCTACCCGGCCGGTGCACGGGACCATGAGAACTCGGACATCCGGGGGATATTGCAGGCGCATGGAGCCCGCCAGGTCGGCCGCGGCATACGAGCACCAGCGGCAGCACATTGCCAGAATTTTGGGGTATTCCACTGTGGTCATTGCTTCTCCTTTCGATAATCTTTTTACGCCGCAACACCTGCGGCCGGTTGATTGGCCAGCCAGGCCACTCGGACTTCCCGCTTCACTGGATTGGGTCCCAGCTTATAGGCCCGTTCGGTCATTTCTGTGGCTATCGCGGCAAATTGCGGCCCCTCGGAGGCGGAGACATGGAACATCTCCAGCCGCTCCGCTTCCAGGCCCACCTTTTCAAGAATCTTTTTGACCCGCTCCACCCGCTTCCGGGCATGGTAATTGCCGGCCAGATAATGGCAATCTCCCTCATGACAACCGGAGATAAAGACCGTATCCGCCCCTACCTCAAAGGCCTGGAGCAGATGGAGGATATCGACCTTACCGGTGCAGGGCACCAGGATAATCCTGACCTCAGGAGGATACTGCAGGCGCATGGCGCCCGCCAAGTCGGCGCCGTTATACGAACACCACTGGCATAAAAAGCCCACCACTTTGGGAGAATAGGTCGAGTCCATAGCTTCTCCTTTCCTCAACTCACCCTTCCGGCCTGAGATGGCCAAAGGATTGGCGAATAAATCCCAGGGCGGACTGCAACCGCGCAGGCCACCGGACGAAGAACTCGTCCGGTTCCGGCCACAGTATCCGCGCGGGCGCAGACCCGGAGACATCCGCAGGGTTCAGGCGGTTATGGACTCAGGTGACTAAGCTGGAAAAGCGGAAAGGATGTGGAAACTCGGGGAGGATAGTACCTTTTGGGGAGGAATACAGTCCTGTTACAGCTAACCGAAATCAGCCTCCGATCCCAGGTGATCCGCCCCGCCCCTTTCCTGCTTTAAGGGCTTCAAGAGCCTTGCCAAGGCTCTACGGTCGCCTGAGCTTCAGGACTTTCTGAATCTGATAACAATGGAACGGCCCACGGGATCACCTCCTTTGGTGCGAATTTCTAACCATTATATGAGAAAGGAACCGAGAAGCAATTTTTTTTGATTCTCTCTATGAAAAAAAGCCCGGCAGACTGGCGTCTGCCGGGCCCGGTTCAGTCAACGATTATGTACTAAGCTTGAGCTGATTTATTCCTCTTCCAACTCGACGCCGTCCCGCTCGAACTGGGCGTCCCGCAGCTCATGGCCCTTGGCCTGCTCCTCTTCGCTCCAGGGCTCGTAGTCCAGGCAGTTGGCCACCAGTTCCCAGAGGTACAGGGTCTCCTGGTAGTTGCCCATGTCCATCTTGCCCTTCTTGGCTTCGCCGCCCAGACCTTTCATAATCTGGTCCCGGCAGTTGTGGCAGGGGGCGATGACGATCTCGGCTCCGGTGGCCTTGATCTGGTCGGCCTTCATCTTGCCGTAGGCCAGGCGCTCCTCGTCGTAAGGCATGGCCCAGGCGCCGCCGCCGGCCCCGCAGCACAGATTGTTCATCGGGTCGTCGATCATCTCCCGAAAGTGGATAGGGTCGATGCACTGCTGGGAGATCCAGCGGGTTTGCTCTGCCGTACTCTGACCGAAGGCCATCTGAGACTTGCGCACGTAGTTGCAGGGATCATGCACCGTGTAGGCTTCATGATACTTATGGGTATTGAGCTTGATCCTGCCTTCTTTGATGTATTCTTCCAGCAGGTCCATGACGCTGACTACCTTGAATTCGTCGTAAACCTCGGGGAACCAATTTTTGAACCCGAACCGGGTTGCATAGTAGGCGTGCCCTCATTCGGGGTACAAGATAGTTTTGGCCTTAAGTCGTCGGGCGTTTTCGATGACCCGGGCCACCTGGATCTTCATGGAAGGGTCATCACCGGAGAACAGGCCCCAGTTGACGCCTTCCCAGTTCGTGGAAGAGACGGTCCAGTCTTCCTTGGCGGCGTAAAAGATGCGCCACCAGAACTTCATGTCGTCGGGCTCGCCGAAGGGCTCCTTGGAATTGATGGTGACGATAACATTGGCCCCTTCCTTGTCCACCGGCACGTAAAAGCCGGGGGTGGGCTGATCTTCGTCGTTTTCCATCTCCACGCCCAGCTCGGCCAGGAGAAAGAGAAAGTCGTCCCTGGGGATCCCGAGGTTGTTGCCGCGCTCGAGATTCATCATGGTGCCCTTGTGGATGGGGCCGGGCACCTTGTCCCGGTCCCTAAGCGTCCGGCAGGTGCGGAAGGTCCGCATCAACTGGATGCCCATGGGGCACTGATATTGGCACCGGCCGCACAGGGTGCAGACCCAGGGCCATTTGGAATCGATGACTTCCTGCTCCATCCCGAAGACAATGGCGCGGATCGCCTTGCGGGAATCCCAACCGGGGACCAGGCCGGTGGCGGGGCAACCTCCGGCACAGGTGCCGCAGGTATAGCAGCGGTCCGCCAGCTCGGGAGCGATGTTCCCGATCTTCCGGTGCTTCCGGTCCACCCTTACTTCTTTAGGGGCCTCTTCTGCCATGTTTCCTCCAAAAAATTTATCTCACCGTGAAATTGGTCCGAATTATGGTTATTAAAGGTTGCGGGGCCGGGGCCCCTGGCTGAATCGAGGCTTGTTACGGCCAACCTCTTTAAGTTACAAGGCTTCTTACTCTAATCCTTATATATAAAATTTATGCCAAAAAGGAAAGCGTTTTACTACGCCCATTGCGATTATATGGCTCCTGCATTTCCTGTCAAGGAGAAAATACTAATTTTCACAAGGACGGAATTCCGGGCCCGGCTACCGGGAAATTTGCCTCAGCAGTCTCAACGGCGATTTCTTGCTGCCGCCGGGTGGAAAATTGTGGTAATCTATAAGCAATTAGCCGAAAGAGGGTCCCACTGTCTTAAACCTTCGGCTCAGCTATAAAGCATGAAAAGCTTTTGGCAGCCGCAGGCCGCCCGCTAATTTAGCTTCGTTGCCTCTTTTTCTCACTGGCAACTGACTACTGGCAACTGACTATGGACTACAGCCTGGAACCCATGGAGACCGGCCACCGGCAGCCGGTGATTGACATCTTCAACCAATTCATCCGCCAAAGCCACGCCGCCTTTCTTGACGAGCCGGTGAGTGACAGTTACTTCGACCATTTCTGGCAAATGTCCCGGGGCTATCCGGCCGTGGTGATCCGGAGCGCGGCCCAGCAGGTGGTGGGCTTTGCCTTCCTGCGACCGCATTACTCGCCGGACGCCTTTAGGCGGGCGGCGGAGATCATCTGCTTTATCCTGCCGGACCACACCCGGCAGGGACTGGGCACCGCCATTCTGGAACTGTTTGTGGAACAGGCCGGGCCGCTGGGCATCGATACCATCCTGGCCTGCGTCTCCTCGAAGAACCCGGAGGGCCTGAAATTCCACCTGAAGAACGGCTTCCGGGAGTGCGGCCGCTTTCTCAAGATCGGCCGCAAGTTCGGCGAAGATTTCGATGCCGTGTGGCTGCAGAAACGCCTGAGCCAGTCCGGGTGAAGCAAGTCCGCAGGTCAATCATGCGATGCCAAATCGGGGGCAGGTATGCCTTTAATTCGCTGGTTAGTGGTGCTGGTGCTCTTCCAGGTTCTGCCCGCCCCGGCTCAAGGCGGGGAGTTTCCCTGGAAGGCCGGCGACGCCCCGCCGCCGGTGGCGGGGATTCGCCTGGGTGACGGGCGGGTCCGGCTCGAGGCGGTGTTGGGTAAGCCCAGCGATACCCAGAAGCTGGGGGAGGACACTTCGGTGTTCACTTATCCGCAACGTGGCGTCCAGGTGATCTATGCGCCCCTGGATGGCGTCGCCATCATTTATTTGCTGAGCCGCGAGGCCGGCGATATCCGCGGAGTGCGCCTCGGCGATACCCGCCAGGACGTGGTGGCGCGGCTGGGAGATCCTCCTTCAGTGGCAGGCCCCATGGCCATCTACCGGGCCGGGATCTGGGGGGTTTTCGTGAAGCTGGGCCAGGATGACCGGGTCAAGCAACTCGGGATCGGCCGGGTTACCGACCAGGCCCCGGCCGGCGCCAAGTTTTATCGCAAGAATGAGTAACCGGGATTGGTTGGTGGCACAGGCTTTCCAGCCTGTGCCGCGCAGGCTAAAGCCTGCGGCTACGATCTATTCGGCCTTGCAAAGAATTTTGCAAGAGCTTCTAAGGAAAGGCCTGACGCTATGACCGACGCAATTGCCGCCCGGCTGGAACTGCTGGCCCAATTGGGCGAGGCCCTGGCCCGACGCCGGGATGACCTGGTGGAGTCCCAGGGCGAGGACATCGGGGCGCCCTGCACCATCGCCGGCCTGGAAGTGGACCTGGCGGTGGACCACCTCAAGACCATGGCAGCCGAAGTGCCGCAGGTCACAGGCAAAAGGCCTTACGGCACGGTGGCCGCCATCTTCCCCTACGACGCCCCGCCCATCATGCTGGCCCGGGTAGGCGGCGCCGCGCTGCTGGGTGGCAACCGCTTCCGCTACAGCTGCTCTTCCCAGACCCCGCGTTCCGCCCGGATACTGCAAGAAGTGGTGGCCCCCTTCCCGGAAATCGAAGCGGTGACCGATATTGACAACCGGGAGTTCGGACCGTGGTGCGTCCGGGACCCCGCTGTAAGGGTCCTGTTCATCTCCGGCGGCGCGGCGGTGGGAGAGGCCTATGCCCGGGAGGCCCGGCACTTCGATAAGCTCTTTTTCGCCGGCCCCAGCGGCCTGCCGCCCATCATTTTATTCAAAGATGCGCCCCTGGAGGCCGCGACGCGCTTTCTGGTGCGCCGGGCCTTCATCAACGGCGGCCAGTACTGCACCGCCCTGAAGCGGGCCTATATCCATCAGGAAATCTTTGATCCGGTGAAACGGCTCCTTCTCGAAAACCTGGCCGACATCCGGGTGGGCGAGCCCCGGGACCCTCTGACCTGGATCGGTCCCATCCGGGTGGCGCGCACCCGGCAACTCATCGACCGGGCCCTGGCGGCCCTGAAAGAGCCGCGGTTCCTGGCGCCGTATCGCCGGGAGGGGGAGTGGCAGGGACCGTTCCTGGTGGAGACTGCCGAGCCGCCCGACGTGGAGCTGTTCGGGCCCTTGCTGACCCTGGTCAAGACCGAAAGCGCCGCCGCCGCCGTGGCGACCGTGCTTGAGAGCCGCTATCCCTTTCTGGTGACCTGGTTCGGTAGCGCGCCCCCGGGCGCCAAAGAGGCCCTGACCGAGAAATTCGGCATGGTTTACGACAACCCGGACTTCCTCATGACCCCACTGCGCCTGCCCTTCGGGGG
>JBIOJX010000075.1:0-11104 GCA_044451265.1 Desulfobaccales bacterium | reverse complement strand
GGGATGAAATCCCTGGCCCTCCCCCCACGACTCACTCTTTCCCCAATTCCCTGGCCCGCAGGGTGGCGGCTTCGACGGCGCTCATGAGCAGGCCCCGGAAGCGGCCGTCTTCGAGGATATGGAGGCCGGTGATGGTGGTGCCGCCCGGCGAGGTGACCAGGTCTTTGAGGACGCCCGGGTGCATATCCTCTTCCAGGCAGAGGCGGGCGGCGCCGATGACGGTCTGGCTGGCCAGGAGCAGGGCCAGGTGCCGGGGCAGGCCCATCTTGACGCCGCCGTCGGTCAGGGCCTCGATGAACACGGCCACGTAGGCCGGGCCGCTGCCGCTCAGGCCGGTGACCGCGTCCATGAGGCGTTCCTCCACGATCACGGCCCGGCCCACGGCCTCGAAGATTTCCAGGGCCAGGTCGGCGTCCTCCTGGGTGGCGCGGCCGCCCAGGGCCAGGGCCGCCATGCCGGCGCCCACCAGGGTGGGGGTGTTGGGCATGGCGCGGATCACCCGGGACTGGGGCAAGGCTGCTTCCAGAGCTTTCAGGGTCACCCCGGCGGCGATGGAGATGATGAGGTGCCGCGGCCCGGCGTATTCGCCGAGAGATTCCAGGACCGCGGTCATGATCTGCGGCTTGACCGCCAGGACCACCACCTGAGCGTGCATCACCTCGGCGTGATCCCCGGCGGCTTTCACCCCTAACTTATCCAGGTCGGCCTGCCGGCGCGGGGCCGGGTCGTAATAGACCAGGTTTTCCTGGGCCACGCGGCCGCCGGCCACCAGTCCCCGGATGATGGCCCCGCCCATATTGCCGGCGCCGATGAACCCCAGCTGCACTCCCTTCAGACACCCTTGGCCCGCTTCTGTCATTGACTTTGACCTCATTTGGCGGCATAGTTTGCTTACGTCCTATTTTGGCACACCTACCCCAAGGATTGCATGGAAAAAAATGGGGAAGCAGTTTTGGAGATAAAGAAATAAGGAGCGCCGGCATGTCCAAACCGCGCCGTCGGGTCTTCTCCAAGATCTACCTGGCAGTAGCAATGTTTAGTTTCATAGTCTGGGCGGGGATAGGGTACGCCGCGGATATCGGCCCCATCCCGGCCACTTATTGGAATCCCGCCAACCTGGCGAAAATCCAGGTCTCACCGGCGAAACCTCTCACTTTTGCCGTCTTTGGGGATAACCGCGGTGAACATCCGGCGGTTTTTGCGTCCCTGCTCCAGGAGATTGACCGGGCCCCCAGTCTCGCCTTTGCCATCCATCTGGGCGACATGGTGATGAAGGCCGAACTGGACCAGTATCGCACCTTCTTTACCGCAGTACGTCAGGACTTGCACAAGCCGCTACTATCGGTGATCGGCAATCATGAGTTCTACGGCGATGAGGGCCTGGTGTTCTATCACGAGATTTTCGGCCCGGATTATTATTCCTTCCAGCTGAATAATAACTACTTCATCGTGGTCGATGATGCCGGCCCAGAGGGCCTGAGCCAGGGACAGCTAAGCTGGCTGGAGACTGAACTGCAGAAGTCCCAGGCCGCCCGGACCCGGCTGGTTTTTTTTCATGTACCCCTCTGTGATCCCCGGGGGGGTGAGAATCATCACTGCCTGCGCCCGGAGCTGGCCGCCAAACTGTTGGCGCTGTTCAAGCAGTACAAAGTCAGCTATATCTTTGCGGCCCACATCCATGATTACTATACCGGGACCTGGGAAGGGATCCCCTATACCATCACCGGCGGGGCCGGGGCCAAGCTGTACGGCTCCGATCCCGAGCATGCCTTTTACCATTACTTGAAGGTCACCGTTAAAGGAGACCGGGTCCGGGTGCAGCTCCGGCGGCTGCCGAGCGAAGCGAGTCGATCAGCCAAGTGAGGCAAACGCCTGACTGGAAAAAGTAGCAGGTAATCCGGATGAGCCAGATGAACCGATCCCTCAGGTTGGCCCTGCCGTTGCTCTGCTGCCTGGCGCTGCTGGCCCTGGCGGCTCCGGGCGAGGCCCAACCATGGGCGGTTTATTTTTCCCCCCATGGCGGCGGCACCGAGGCCATCGTCACGGCCGTGAGTCAGGCCCGGACCTCTATTCACGTCCAGGCCTATTCTTTTTCGGCGCGTCCCATTATCCAGGCCATCATCGCGGCGCACGCCCGGGGGGTCAGGGTGGAGGTCATTCTGGACCAAAGTCAGCAGAGGGAGAGGCTTTCGGGGCTAGCTGCCTTGTTGGCGGCCGGGGTGCCCACCTGGCTTGACGCGGCGCATCAGATTGCCCACAATAAGGTGATGATTATTGACGACGAGACGGTGATCACCGGGTCATTCAATTTTACCCGGAGCGCCGAAGAGCACAATGCCGAGAATCTGCTGGTGGTGCATGACCAGGCCCTGGCAGGGCGCTACGAAGTCAACTTTCAATCGCACCTGGCCCATTCCCGGGCCGGTGCGGCGAGCAACTGACCGGAGGCTGCCATTACTGCCCAAGAACGCCCCATAGTGGCCCTGACCATGGGAGACCCGGTGGGAGTCGGGCCGGAGATCATCGTCAAGACCCTGGCCGACAGCCAAATTTATCAGGTCTGCCGGCCTCTGGTGCTGGGGGATTTCCCCGCCCTGGAACGGGCCCGCCTGGCACTGTCTCCGGCGGCGAATATCCACCTGGCCGAGCGTCCCGAGTTGGGCCGCTATAAGCCCGGAACCATGGACCTGCTGCCGCTGTCCGAGCTGAAACCCCAAGACCTGGAGTATGGCCGCCCCACCCAGGCCAGCGGCAAGGCCATGGTCTCCTACATCCTCAGGGCCATCGAACTGGCCATGGAGCAGAAGCTGGCCGGGATGGTCACCGCGCCCATCAGCAAGCTCTCCATGAACCTGTCGGGCTACCATTATCCCGGCCATACCGAACTGCTGGCCGAAAAGACCGGCGCCCCGGAGGTGGCCATGATGCTGGCCGGGGACGAATTCCGGGTGATTCTGGCCACCATCCACTGCGCCCTGGCCGAGGTGCCCGGGCGGCTAAGCACCGAGGGCCTGCTGCGCCTCTTCCACCTGATCTGCCGGGCCCTGGCCCGGGACTTCGGCCTGGCCGGGGCGCCCCTGGCCGTGGCGGCCCTTAACCCGCATGCCGGCGAGGGCGGTATGTTCGGCCGGGAAGAAGAGGAGATCATCAGCCCCGCAATTAAGCAGGCTCAGGCCGCGGGCCTGCCGGTGGAGGGTCCTTTCCCGGCGGACACCCTGTTCTGGCGCCATCGGCATGGAGAATTTGCCGCGGTGGTCTGCATGTACCACGACCAGGGGCTGATTCCCTTGAAGCTCCTGCACTTCATCGACGGGGTCAACGTCACCCTGGGGCTTCCCATCATCCGCACCTCGGTGGACCACGGCACCGCCTACGACCTGGCCGGCACCGGCCGGGCCACGCCGGACAGCCTCAAGGCCGCCATCAAAATGGCGGCGGCGATGGCCAAACGGAGGTTCGGCGAAGAATAGATAAAGCCGGGGTGACTAGACCCGCGCCAAAATTTTATAAAACGGTAAAATCTGGGTCGGAAATCCGCGGCTACCCGGCCTAATGATCTAAAAAACAAATTAATTCAAATAGTTCAGTGTTGCAAAAAAGGTAATCAGAAAAAAGCCTTGCATCATCCGCACTTAGCCCTCTCGCGCCCTGCCTTGAGGTAAACAAAAGTACGAAAAAATAGGCTTCCAAAGCCAAATCGTTCCGGTCAGCTTGAAATTTGCGGTTCTACCGGCGCAACAGGGCCGCCGGGGTACGCCTGCGCTTCGGTCAGGTTTCCCAGTTGTGCCGCTCTGTGCCGCTTGCGATTCGCTGGCGGAACGTTAAAAAGGCGGATGGTAACGAGTTTATTAAGTAAGTATATTAGTTAGTTATCCGAGAGCATGGGGCCGATTCAATCCTTCCGGGGACTGTCCCGCATGAAAAGAGAGTATCGGTACAAATCCGCCTGGAGCCGCTCCGGTGTCTGATTAAATATTATCTGAAGCGGGCTGGACTTCCAGAACGAAAGCCGCGATTGACAAAGATTTACTGCTTATGGGATGGCATACCCCGACCGCACCATATTTCGTTACCCAGATCATATCTATAATTGAGTGACATTCCTTAAAAAATTCTAGTTTGGCAAGCTATCAATGCTCGAGTCTTGGGCTCACGTTCTGCCCTGAGGGCTTGGGGGTGAGATTCCCCCATGCTACCCCGAAGTGATCGATGAGGCTACATTCTCAAGCATCTGTCTGAATATGTCATGGTTAGCCTCCAAGAATTCGTCACCCGATGGTCGGAGAAGCTCGGCACCGCCGTAAGGCTCAGGCGCAATTCCAACAGTGGGTCCTTCTCGTACGACGAACGCGCTGCATAGCTGACCCAAAGCTACCAAACGAACCCAGAAGATGGGTTTGCCGGCAATTGTAAAATCCTCCATAATCCGAGGAATTGGGCTTAACCTGGCAAGCATCTCAGGGTTCAAAACAAACGCGTTGAATTCGTCAAAGCGCATTGTACGTTCTTGTTTTCCCCCAGCGTCGCTGACAATCATAGCTGCTGCTATCATCGATAGAGTATCATGGAATACATGTTCAACTTGCTCTTTCCAGTTAGATCCTGGGTGGTTCAGGGAGGTTTTGCTGCTCGACAGGCACTGGAATGCAGTTTGTTTAAAACGAAGAATCTCAACCATCGTAGGGTCCACTGAGAAATCGGCGTGTGCCATCTGACGCTCGATTAGCTCTGATATTGCAAAAAGCCGGAGTAAACGAAAAACCGTGCTCCGGCCAAAGTAGTCCTTTAACGAAGTCGAATACGACCACTTGGCCTGTCCAATATGGTTAATTCGGTTCGCAAACTCGACACACGCTGCAATGAGCTGGAATCGCAGAGGTCCTACCGCGCTATAGAGCCGTTTTCGCGCCTCAAAGCGATACTGACGTTCTGCCGCTTTGTCACCAAGGTACTCTTCGACTTCTCTGTGAAGTGCGGCTTCAACCTCGGCCTTGGTTTTCGCAAGCCGAGTGTCGAGTTCTGTTTTCCAGGCTGCAAGTTTCTCGTCCAGATTCTCTTGATAGACCTTCAAATCCTTGTTGAATCGATGATCCACAATGCGCGTTGCTAACCAACGCGCCACGCCCAGACTAACGATGCCAGACGACACGAGTGATGCGACAATGCTTGGGATGTCCATGTGACCGTCATCTCCATGATTAGGCTAACAATAATTAGATTGATCCGAATGAGATGTGGAACACCAGTTTCCAGTCCTTAACACGCCGTTGAAATGGCCAATTCGACTGCGAGAATTACTCAGAACCAGCCACTTAAGCCTCTTGGTGATTCTTAGCACAGTGTTTTTTATTATCGATCTGCATAAATACCTTTCTAAAGCGCCTCACAGCCAATCCATCGCGTGGCCTATGTCATGATTGAAAAAACTTCGCTTGATTTGTATACCATAGGCCTTTAGCAGACTGCAAGATCACTGCTATATCTGTGCTGTTCCAGCCAAAATAATCGATTTGCGATAGAGATGTCATAGTCGCAATTCGGATCGTGCCACTCTTTGAATCTCGTCCTCAATGTCAGATTAGGATCTAACGATTTACAACTGAAGATTATCTGAATTAACGACCCCGAAAAGTCCAATGGCGGGCACGGAGGCTCGCCCCACCATGTTGATTTGCTCATCATTGTTAAAATATAAGGGCGGCTCGAGAGCCGCCCCTACATTGCTTGAAACCAATTGTTCCCTTAGCCTACCGGCAATCTCTACATATAAAGAAGCTCTCCACCGGGTCGCCGGTGAGTTTGGACCAGTGTTCCAGTTGGGCCTTGGGGGCGATGTAGGTGCCGCAGACCGTACAGGCTTGCAGTTCGAAATGCCGGCCCCAGACAGTGCGGACGCCGTCTTTTTCGGTGTAGGCGATGACGTTGGTGGGGCAGACGAAGACGCAGGAGCCGCAGCCGATGCAGGCCTCGGAGGGCTCGTTAAAGGGCGTGGCCACCAGCTTCTTCGGCGTGCGGAAGGCCATGCTGATGGCGCTAACCCCGACGATTTCATGGCAGGTGCGGACGCACTGGCCGCAGAGGATGCAGCGCGCCTGTGGGTGCCCCGGTTTAAAGCGGGTCTCGTAAACGCCCAGGTCCGCAGCCATTTTCTGGATGACCTCGGCGGCCGGGGCCTGGGCCAGGAGCAGTTCCAGCACCATACGCCGGGAGGCCAGCACCTTTTCGGACTGGGTCTGGACGATGAGCCCTGCCTCCACCGGATAGGTGCAGGAGTTCACCAGGCGGGTGCGGCCCGGGGCGCCGATTTCCACCACACACAGGCGGCAGTGGCCCTCGGGTTTGAGGTCGTCATGGTAACAGAGGGTGGGGATGTCGATCCCGTGCTCCCGGGCCGCCAGCAGCAGGCTGAGGCCGGGCTGAGATTTCACCGCTTGGCCGTCGATGGTCAGATTGAGTTCGCTCATGATTCTACCTTGACTGCATCGAATTTGCACATGGCGTGGCACATGCCGCATTTGACGCAGACTTCCTGGTCAAGTTCCTGGGGTTCGCCGGCTTCGCCGTGGATGGCGTCCGCCGGGCACTCCCGCACGCAGGCCAGGCAACCGGTGCAGGTCTCCGGATCGATGGTGTATTTCAGCAGGGGCCGGCAGACCAGAGCCGGACATTTTTTGTGGAGGATGTGGGCCTCGTATTCCTCCCGGAAGTATTTCAGGGTGCTGAGCACCGGGTTGGCGGCGCTCTGGCCGAGGCCGCACAGGGAGGCGTCCTTCATGGTGACGCACAGCTCTTCCATCAGCGCCAGGTGCTCCGGCTTGCCCTCGCCCTTGGTGATGTCGGTGAGGATCTCCAGGAGGTGCTTGGTGCCTTCCCGGCAGGGGGTGCATTTGCCGCAGGATTCGTCGTTGAGGAATCCCATGAAGTAGCGGGCCACATCCACCATGCAGCTATGCTCGTCCATGACGATCATGCCGCCGGAGCCCATGATGGAGCCCACCGACTGCAGGCTGTCGTAATCCACCGGCAGGTCCAGGTATTGCTTGGGGATGCAGCCGCCGGAGGGGCCGCCGGTCTGGACCGCCTTGAATTCCCCGCCGCCGCGGATGCCGCCGCCCAGGTCATAGACCATCTGGCGCAGGGTGGTGCCCATGGGGACCTCCACCAGGCCGGTGTTGTTCACCGCCCCCACCAGCGAGAAGACCTTGGTGCCCTTGCTCTTGTCGGTGCCGATGGCGGCGAACCAGTCGGCGCCGTGATTGATGATCTGGGGGACGTTGGCCCAGGTCTCCACGTTGTTGATCACCGTGGGTTTGCCCCAGAGGCCGTGCTGGGCCGGGAAGGGCGGCCGGGGCCGCGGCTCGCCGATATTGCCTTCCATGGAGGCGATCAGGGCCGTTTCTTCACCACAGACAAAGGCCCCGGCCCCCATGCTGATCTTGACGTCGAAGTCGAAGCCGGAGCCCAGGATACCCGCGCCCAGCAGGCCGGCGGCCCGGGACTGGTCGATGGCCAGGGTCAGGCGCTTTACCGCCAGGGGATATTCATGGCGGACATAGATGAAGCCGTGATTGGCGCCGATGGCGTAGCCGCCGCAGATCATACCTTCCAGGACCGCGTGAGGGTCGCCCTCCATCACCGCCCGGTCCATGAAGGCTCCGGGGTCGCCCTCGTCGCCGTTGCAGATGAGGTATTTCACCGAACCTGCCACCTGCCGGCAGAAACGCCACTTACGCCCGGTGAGAAAGCCGCCGCCGCCCCGGCCCCGCAGGCCGGAGCGCTCCACCGTGTCGATGACGGCTTCCGGGCTCATCTGGCCGAAGACCTGCTGGATGGCCTGGTAGCCTCCCACCGCCAGGTAGTCGTCCAGGCTGGTGGGATCGACCAGGTCCATCTTGCCCAGAACCAGGGATTGCTGTCCCTGGTAAAAGGGAATCTCGGACTTCCTGGCCTTGACGGCCCCGTCATCCGTCTGGTAGCACAGCCGCTCCAGGATCTTGCCCTTAACCAGCGTCTCTGCGACGATTTCCGGGACGTCCTCGGGCTTCACCTGCTGGTAAGTGATCTCCTGGGGCCGGAGCATGACCTTGACGGCCTTGGCGCACAGGCCCTGGCAGCCGCTTTCCTTCAGGCTGACTTTCACTTCCAGCCCGCGCTGCTTGAGCTCTTGCTGGAAGGCGGCGGCTACTTCTTCGCTCCCCATGGGCAGGCAGCCCGGGCCGCCGCAGACCAGAACCTGGGGCGCCTGGGCCTCCCGGCCGGCCAGCAGCCGGCTGCGGTATTCCTCCAGTTGCTTGATCGTCTCGAACTTAGGCATATCGTATCTCAGTCTTGGTCTTGTTTTTTATAGAGTTTCAGGATCTTGGGGACCTTGTCCACCGCCATGCGTCCGAAATACTTGTCGTCGACCATCATCAGCGGCGCCTGGGCGCAGGAGCCCAGGCAACCCACCGTCTCCAGGGAGAAGTTAAGGTCCTCGGTGGCGTGGCCCACTTCGACTCCCAGGCGGCGAGCCACCGTCTCCACCAGGCGCTGGCCGCCCCGCAGGTGGCAGGCGGTGCCCAGGCAGACCCGGACTTGGTGGCGGCCCTTGGGCTCCAGGGAGAACATCTTGAAAAAGGTGGCCACGCTGTAGACCTGGGTCAGGGGCACCTGCAGCCGGTCGGCCACCGCCTTCAGTTCATCCTTGGGCAGGTAGTTGAATTCGTCCTGAATCTCCTGAAGCACCGGGATCAGGTTGGCGGGCTGGCTCTCATAGCGGGCCAGAATGGCATCAAACGTTGGCTGATTGATCATCTTAACCTACCTCAGGTATGTGCACCGGGGCGAATTCCGGAAAGGGCGCCTGGCATTTCTGCAAGAGCAGCTCATATCTGGCCTGGACCTGCTGTTGAATGAAGTTGATCTCAGGATCGCGCAGATGGCGGAAGCGGCCCTGGGGCTTGAGATAGTCTTTGACGGGCCGTATCTTGGGAACCTCTAGCGAGAGGCGGTACTTGCCGTCCACCACTTCGAAGAGCGGAAAGACGCCGGTCTGCACCGCCAGGCGGCCTAACCGGACGCTCAGGTCCGTGGCGGAGCGCCAGCCCGTGGGGCACACGGACAGGACGTTGATGTAAGCGGGCCCCGGGGTCTCCAGGGCCTTGCGCACCTTGAAGTACAGGTCGAAAGGATAGCTGGGCGAGGCGGTGGCCACATACGGAATGCCGTGGGCCACGGCAATGGCGATCATGTCCTTCTTCCAGGTGGCCTGGCCCTTGCTCAGCTTCCCGGGGGGCGAGGTCGTGGTCATGGCCCCGAAGGGCGTGGCGCTGGAGCGCTGAATGCCGGTGTTCATGTAGGCTTCGTTGTCCCAGCAGACGTAGGTGAAGTTAGTGCCCCGCTCCAGGGCCCCGGAGAGAGACTGGAGGCCGATGTCGCTGGTGCCGCCGTCGCCCCCCATGGCCACCACCTTGGGCATGGCGCCGGAAAGTTTGCCCTTGCGCTCCAGGATCTTCAGGGCGGCCTCGACGCCCGAGGCCACCGCCGAGGTATTCTCAAAGGCCACGTGGATCCACGGGTGCATCCAGGCGGTCTGGGGCATGCCCGAAGAGACGATCTCCATGCAGCCGGTGGCGTGGGCGATGATGGCGTCTTTGCCGATGGCCTTGCACACCAGGCGCACGGCCAGGGCCTCGCCGCAGCCCTGGCAGGCCCGGTGCCCCGAAGTGAAGAACTCCTCCCGGGGCAACATCCGGGAGGCGTAGGTATCGAACTTTTGGCTTTCTGCAAACCCGAATTTTTCCATCAGCCTCTCACCCCCACCAGGTAGAATTCCTCCGTGGGTCCTTGCTTGATTTCGTTCAGGGCGTGGGCCACCATGTCTTTGAAGGCCTGGGGTTGCACATCCCGGCCGCCCAGACCCACGGCGTAGCCCAGGACCTGGGGGCGCCTGTCCAGGGGATAGAGGGCGCTGCGCACTTCCGCCATTACCGGGTGGGCCGCCCCGCCCAGGGACATGGCCCGGTCGCAAACAATGACCAGCTCGGCCCCGGCCACGGCCTCCCGGATATCCTGGAAGGGGAAGGGGCGCCACAACCTGGGCTTCACCAGACCCACCTCCAAACCCTCGTCCCGCAGCTCATCCACCGCCGCTTCGGCCACTTCGGCCAGCGACCCCATGAGCAGCAGCAAAACCTTGGCGCCCTCGGTGCGGTAGCGCTCCACCGGCTTATAATACCGCCCGGTGAGCTCTCCCCACTCCCGCCAAACCTCCAGGATGTGGTCATAGGAGTTGGTCAGGGCCACCTGGTGGGCCATCTTGGTTTCGGTGTAGAGCTCCGGCATGGCGAAGGCGCCCATGGTCACGGGCTTCTTGGGGTCCAGCTTGAGATACGGCACTAGGGGCGGCAGAAACTTATCGATCGTTTCCTGGTCCAGCATCTCCAAGGGCTCCACCACATGGGTCAGGATGAAGCCGTCCAGGTTGATGATGGTGGGCAGTAGCACCCGGTGGTCTTCGGCGATCTTGAAGGCCATAACGCTGTGGTCGAAGGACTCCTGGCCGTTTTCCACGAAGATCTGGATCCAGCCGATGTCTTTTTCGGCCATGATGTCGCCGTGGTCGTTCCAGATGTTCAGGGGCGCCGACAGGGCCCGGTTAGCCACGGTCATGACGATGGGCAGCCGCATGCCCGAGGCGATGAAGAGAATTTCGTGCATCAGGGCCAGCCCCTGGGAACTGGTGGCGGTGTAGGTGCGGACCCCGGTGGCCGACGCGCCGACGCTGGCGCTCATGGCCGAGTGCTCGCTTTCCACCGTGACGAACTCCGCCTCCAACTCGCCGTTGGCCACCAGCGAAGAGAGATGTTCCACGATATGGGTCTGGGGGGTGATGGGATAAGCGGCGATGGCCTCGGCCCGGGCCAGTTGCACTGCGTGGCTCACCGCGATGGAAACCTCCATGCCGATTCGATGGGCTGCCGCGTTGTTCATGCGCCCCCCTCCGGCAACATCTTGATGCACCCGGTGACGCACTCCTTGGCGCAGATGCCGCAGCCTTTGCAGTAATCGTTCATCTCGAAATAGCCGTCCGGTTCCTCGGAGATGCCGGCCTCGGGGCACACCG
>JBIOJX010000074.1:0-11123 GCA_044451265.1 Desulfobaccales bacterium | reverse complement strand
GCGCTGTTAAGCGCGCCTTGAGCGGTGACAAGACTGTTATAGCGTGCTATCGCATTGATTGCCCCTGCATTGTTGGCAATTCCATTCACTGTGCCGGTGGAAGTCAATAATCCAAAGTTCATCAAGACGGTTCCAGCAGCCGCAGTGGTCAATTCATTGATCGCAACCGTGGAGGAAGACAAGGAAGTTCCGGCGCCAACCAGTGCCATCATTTGAATTTTGCTGTTTAGATAAGCATTGTTATAGTTGACTTTAATATCAAATCATTTATTATCGGAGTGTCCGGTAATAGTTTTTTATTAAGTAGGCGATGATGTCCAACTTCTGCCGTCCTTTCACCACAGTTGGGAGAGAGCAAGTAAATGTTGGAAGAGCAGGTTAAATTTCCCCGAGGAGAAAGATTTGCAGAAGACGATCCGGCCACGGATGCGGATGGCCAGGAAAGTCTGGAAAGCTGGCCGCTCAGAGTCCAGGCCTCAGGCATGATGGCCGAAACGGAGTCCCGGCGTGAGCTCCGGCCCCTGATGGAAAAGCATCATAGCTGCCTCAACACCCGGGCCATCATCGAATATTTCCAGGAGAATCTGCCGGAGGAGATGTCCGGGCTCCTCGCCGGCCTGGGCCCGGAAATCGAGGGCCTGGCCAATCCCCAAGAATTCTTGATGGAAGTGAACAACTGGGTGTCCAGCGACGTGGTCACCAAGATGTTCGAAAATGCCAAGCGGTTAACCAAAAACAATCAGATCGCCTTTAAGATCGGCTTCGAATCCGCGGCTCGGAAAAAGCTGGGCTATGTGCAGCGGATCATCCTGTTTTCCCACAAAAATCCCCGCCAGACCCTGAAACGGGTGCAGGCCATCAATGATAAATTCAACCGCAACAAAACCATCGAGCTGATGGAGATCAAACGTGACAGCGCCGTCGTGCGGCTCCATTGGTTTAAGAATATCCCGGCCAACCGCGATTTTTGCCTGTTTAATCAAGGAATCTACTCCGGCATCCCCACCATCTGGAAAATGCCGCCCTCAACCCTGGAAGAAACCAAATGCTTCTTTAAGGGTGACGATTACTGCGAATACCACCTGAAATGGCAAAAGCGCTCTTTCCTCAAAGAGAGCTTTTTGAAATTCATGGTCCCCTGGCGAGCCCTCACTTATACCATCGAGGAGCTGGAGCGGGACAAGGAACTGCTGCGCAAGAAGTTCGATGAAATCCATGGGCTCAACATCCAGCTCAAGGAGAAGATCGACCAGCTCATCTGCCTCCAGGAGACCAGCACCGCCACCCTGTCGGTCCTCAACCTGGAGAAGCTCCTGCAGGTGACTCTGCGGTTGTTGATCAATTCCGCCCGGCTGGACCGGGCCGGCATCCTGCTGCTGGACGAGCAAGGTGAGGTTCTGGAGCTCACCTATGCCGCGGGCATCGACCCCGTGTTGTTCGAACGGGTGAAAGGTTACCAGATCCCCATTTCCAAGGTGGACAACGTCATCGCCCGGGTGGCCATGACCGGCATCCCGGTGGTGATCCAGGACGTGGCTCGCAGCAAACTCAACGTCAAGAATCCCCTGATCAAGCAGTTCAAGCCCAAGGCCATCATCCTGGCGCCTCTCACCGTTCGAGGCAAGGTCATCGGGGTCCTGCTGGCCGACCGGGTGCACTGGGACGCCACCATCACCGAAGGGGACCGGGAGTTCATCGTCAGTTTCGCCAACCAGATCGCCATTGCCCTGGAGAACGCCATCCTCTACCGCAAGTTGGAGATCTCCGAACGCAAGTATCGGGGCCTCATCGAAAATGCCCACGAAGGCATCTGGATCATTGACGACAAGGGTATGGTGAAGTTCGTCAATCGCCGCATGCGGGAAATCACCGGCCATGAAAACCTGGAGAATAAGAATATTCAGGAATTGTTCGACCAGGCCAATTGGCAACTCATGAAAAAGGCCCTGGAAGAAAACCGCAAAAATAGCGTGGCCCAGCAGGAACTGGAGATTTCCTGTAAAAACCGCGGGATCGCCGCGGTGCTCATGAGTTCGGTGCCGCTGTTCGAAAACGGCCAATTCAGCGGGGCCTTTGCCATGTTCAGCGACGTCACCGCCCTCCGGGAAACCGAGAAGCACTTTCGCAAAATCTTTGAGGAAGCTGCCATCGGCATGTGTCTGGTGGACATGGCAGGCTTTATCCTGGATAGCAATTCCGCCTTCTTGGAACTGCTGGGGTATAACAAAGAAGAAATGTTTAAAAAGTCCTTCAAGGACTTAACCCACCCAGAGGATCTCACCAAAAGCATCAGTCTTTTTCAGGAGTTGGCCAGGGGGAACCGGGAATCCTACACCCGGGAAAAGCGTTATGTCTGCAAGGACGGCCAGATCGTCTGGGGTCAGGTGACGGTCTCCATTCTCCGGGGTCCCAGGCGGGAGCCCCAGTTTGCCATCATCATGACCCAAGACGTCACCCAGCGTAAAAAGGGCGAAGAAGAGATTCAGGCCAATCAGGAGCAGCTCCAATCCCTGACGTCGGAGCTCTCCCTGACCGAGGAGCGGGAAAGGCGCCGCCTGGCCACCGACCTCCACGATCATATCGGGCAGGCCCTGGCGGTTTCCAAGATTAAGCTGGGGGTCTTGCAGAAGACCGTTGGGGTCTCGGAGCTGGCCACTCCCCTGGGTGAGGTGCGGGAACTCATCGAGAAGATGATCCAGGACACCAGGTCGCTGACCTTTGAACTGAGCCTGCCGGTCCTCTATGAGCTGGGGTTCGAGGCGGCGGTGGAATGGTTCGCCAAGCACGTCAGGGCCCAACATGGCATGCAGGTGGAAGTTCAGCGGGAGATGAAACCCATCCCCATGACCGATGAAATCAAGGTGCTCCTCTTCCGTTCGGTGCGGGAGTTGATGTTGAACATCGTCAAACATGCCCAGGCCAAGCACGCCCGGGTAACCATCGCTCGCCACGGCGACCGGGTGGACGTCGAAGTGGTGGACGACGGCGTCGGGATCGCCGACTTCAAGGGTTTTGCCAAATCCGGGGGCAACGGGGGCTTCGGGCTCTTCAGTATTCGTGAGCGCCTGCATTATCTGGGGGGCAAGGTGGACATGACCTCCAAGAAAGACAAGGGAACCCGGGTCACCTTGACGGTGCCGTTAAAATACGCCAAAAAAATTCACATAGGGAAGGCAAGATGACCATCAAGATCGTTCTGGCGGATGACCATCAGATAGTGCGCCAAGGGCTGCGCAACCTCCTGGCCTTGGAGTCGGACATCAAGGTGGTGGCCGAGGCGGACAACGGCCGTTCGGTATTACGCCTGGTCCAAGAAACTTCACCCGACTTAATCATCATGGACATCTCTATGCCGGGCTTAAACGGCATCGAAGCCACCCGGCAAATCCTGGCCGAGTGCCCCGGGGTCAGGGTAATCGCCCTGTCCATGCACTCCGACAGTCTCTTTGTGCTCAACATGCTTAAGGCCGGCGCTTCCGGGTATCTCCTGAAAGACTGCGCCCTGGAGGAACTGGTCAAGGCGATCCGGGCCGTGATGGCCCAGAAGACTTATCTGAGCCCCGGCATCTCGGACGTAGTCATTAAGGATTTTGTCAGCGGCTGGAGCAACGCCGGCGCTTCGGCCTTCTCCGTCTTAACGGCCAGGGAGCGGGAAGTCTTGCAGCTGATGGCCGAGGGCAAGACCACCAATCAGATTGCCGACTGCCTCTGCGTCAGCATCAAGACGGTGGAATCGCACCGCAAGCAGATTATGAACAAATCGGGGATCCACAGCGTCGCCGAGCTGACCAAATATGCCATCCGGCAAGGTTTGACCACCCTGGACGACTAGGCCGGTTTATCTCCGCAGTCCCGATCCTCTCTCTTTATCAGGGAAAATCGACTCTAAGGTTTTCCCGCCTGCAGAATTAGGTTTTCCTTACCCCAAATTTAGGTTTTTCCTAAGTGATCTTTGCCACCTAAAACCTGTATTGTTACGCAGTATTGATGATCGACTGACAATACCAATTTGCCCTAAAAGATCTGGGCCTAGTTCTCGATCTGGGTGCGTTCGGTGATGGTCAGGAAGGCCAGGTTCACTTCTCGGAACCCGGAGGCAGGTTTACCCCAGGGATGGTGGCATGACCATAAAAGTTATTTTGGCGGATGATGCCCAGATAGTTCGCCAGGGATTGCGGACCCTGCTGGCCGGCGAGCCCGACATCCAGGTGGTGGGAGAAGCCGACGACGGCCGCAAGACCCTGAAGCTGGTGCAGGAACTGGCCCCGGATGTGATCATCATGGACATCTCCATGCCGGATTTAAATGGCTTCGAGGCTACCCGCCAGCTCCTGGTCGGGTCTCCCGATCTGAAAGTCATTGCCCTCTCCATGCATTCCGACAGCCTCTTCGTGTCGAATATGCTCAGGTCGGGGGCCCTGGGATACCTGTTGAAGGACTGCGCCCTGGAGGAATTGGTGAAGGCCATCCGCACCGTGATGCGCCAGCAAACCTATATCAGCCCGGGAGTGTCCGACGCCTTGATCCAGGATCTTGCCTCCAACTGTGCCGCGGGATCCAGTTCGGCTTATTCCGTCCTCACCGCGCGGGAGCGGGAGGTTTTACAGCTCCTGGCCGAAGGCAAGGGGACGATGCAAATGGCCGCTTCCCTGGGTCTCAGCAGCAAGACCGTGGAAGCCCACCGCAGGCAGATCGTGAGCAAACTGGGCCTTAGCAGCGTGGCTGAACTCACCAAATATGCCATCCGTCAGGGGCTGGCTTCCCTGGACGAGTAGACTGGAGAAGCGGTTAGCTTCCTTGGCTAAAAAGAGTTTTCCTGATGGATTGCAATTAGATAACTAGAAGGAGGGCCTTAACATGCAACCGCAACTATCCATCTGCCGGAAGAGAGAAAACCTCTATCTCAAACTCACCGGCAACCTAAACGAAACTTCCTCAGAAGAGATCTTGCACGCCGTGAAGAGACTGGTGCTCACCTCCTTGCAGTTTTCCTCGCCGGAGGCCCAGGTGGTTTTCACCTTTCAAACCCATGCCAAAGGCGGCTCAGGCAAGGAAAAAGGGGAATGAGCCTGGAAGTTAGGCCGGTTAAGCCAAGCCAGGCGCTGGCGCCACTGGGATAGAGAAACCGTCGCGGCCTTCACAGTTTGGGTCGCCGCGGTCCGGATCAATACCCCACCGGTAAGCGAAATAAGATGTCGGCCAGGCCGTCGGCGTCTTGCACCGGTTGATCAATCTCGCCGTGTAGTTTCAAGCACTCCGCCCAAAGATCCGGTAAATTGCGGCCCGCGGCTTCCCACTCGACTTCGAGGGGAAAAAGCGGGTCGGCGGCCGTGGCCGCTTCCCAGGCTGCCAAGTCCGCCAGGCGCGGGTCAAGTCCCTGGGCCCGCGCAAAGGCGCTGCTGGCAATGTCCTGGTTGAAGCCGGTGCGCCAAAAGAAGTCGATCAGGGCTGGCACTGACTCGGCCAGGGGCACGCCTTCCAGCATCTCCGGCCGGTAACGCAGGCAGACGCGCTGGCTGCCGTAATGGCCCGGTTCGCCCCGGACATTGGGCAGGCAGGTGTGATACAGGGGGTCATCCAGGGACCCCAGCGGCGAGACCCGGAAAAACATCTTCATCTCTTCGAAACCGTCCCGGTAGAAGGTCAGCAGATAGAGCACGTACGGCAGGGCCAGCCGGTAAGCGCGGTAGCCGTCGTCGCCCTTTTTGCCGCCGCTCACCTTCAGGGTGCGGCATTGGGGCGGATGTTCCACGGCCAGCAGCAGCAGGTCTCTCCGCTGCCGCAGCCACCTGGTGCCCGGGGGCAGCACCGGCAAAGGCGGCGGCATAACCCGGGCGACGTACCGTAGCAGCGAGTCCACCGGCGCCCGCCGGGCCACCCGGACCTGCCCCGGCCCCTCCTCTGCCAGCAGGATGACCTCGCTGCCTTCGATGATGATTTTGTCTTTAATGGTGGCTTTCCTGCTTCTTATCCCTCCTTTGCTTTTTTATCCCCCCCTTTGAAAAAGGGGGGTTAGGGGGGATTTATTCAGTTAATCGTTCTGTTATCGTCCGATAAATGAACTCCACTACCGCCTGGGTTTCTTTTAAAGCCTGCCTGCTGTCGATGCGCAGAACCATTAAGCCAAGTCTGCCTAAATATGCGTCCCGTTCCCGGTCCTTGTCAGCCTGAGGGGCTTCGAAATGCTGGGAACCGTCAATCTCGATAACCAATTTTGCCTTGGGGGCGTAGAAATCAACAATATAATTGCCAATCGTCTTCTGGCGGTAAAATTGTACATCCGATAGCTGTTTGCCACGTAATCTTTGCCATAAGACATGCTCGCTGTCGGTTAGGTTCTGCCGGAGTTGCCGGGCGTTACCTTTTAGCTTGGGACTGTACTTGAGCATGGAATGATTTTTAAATCCCCCCTACCCCCCTTTTTCAAAGGGGGAGAAAAAAACCACTACATTTAGCCTCTTGCAAAAATTTTCCGAAGCTGAAACTGCTATAATTTGTTTTCACCAAGAACTTGGTAGCTCAGGCTTTTCAGCCTGTGCTGGACGTGCCAAAGGTTCATCGCCGATATCGGCCACCCGTCGGCTATGAAATCTCCCATGCCCCATTTTTTCAAACGGGGATTTTAAAGTCCCCCTTTGAAAAAGGGGGATTTAGGGGGATTTGAGTTTTCACGGCTAACCTTCCTCCCCCTACTCCCCCCTGGCGGCCCAGGTCCAGACCCGCTCGGGGACGAAGCGCCGGGAGGAGCACTGGTGCAGGGCCAGGCGTTCCATCTGCCGCAGCACCTCCAGCTGGTGCGGCGGCAGGAAGTCGTCAATTACCTGCTGAAAATCGGCGAAACTCACCTGCTCCCGGCCGTCCAAGCGGGACCGGCGGTAGGCCCGGAAGACCAGCTCTTCGATGTCGCCGCCGGTGATCAGCTCCGGATGGCGCCGGTCCAAATAATCGACCACTTCACTGAAATCATCCAGGTCGCAGGAGATCTGGCTGCGCTGCGCCACCACCCGGAAGATCTGGCACTTTTCGGCGAAATCCGGCAGGAAAAAGGGGATGCGCTCGCTGGAGCGGCCGGAGCGCAGGTCGGCCTTGTCCAGGCGGTCCGGCCGGTTGGTGATCCTGATCCACAGGACCTTGCCCTGGATGGCCGGATCGCCCATGAACTCGAAGCGCATCTGCCGCAGGCGGTTGCTCACCCCGGTGTCGCCGGAGTATTCGTCCCGGCCGTGCTCGCTCTGGTCGGCTTCGTCCTCCACCACCACCACCGGGGTCAGGCTGCGCAAGGTGTTAAGGGCCTTGAAGAAGTTGCGCTCGCTTTCCCCCACCCATTTGGTGCGGGGATTCAGCAGCTTGACGAAATTGAAGCCGCAGTCCCGGGCCAGGGCTTCGGCCAGGGCGGTCTTGCCCACGCCGGGGGGTCCCATCATGGTGATGCCTCGGGGCACCAGCCTGATTTCGTCCGCCTGGATGGCCCTGACTATTTGGGCAAAATACTCCTTGATCGGCTCCAGCCCGCCGATCTCGGAGAGGCCGAAGCGGGGCTCGATGACCTCTACCAGACCCACCAGTTCCTGGCGCAGCAGGTCCTTTTTCTTGCGGCGCACCATCTCCATGGTGAGGGGCCGGCCGAAGCTCTGGCGCAGCAGGGAGCGCAGCACCCTGAGACTCAACCCGGCGCCCAGGTTGGCCAGCTCCTGGGAAGTCAGGTCCAGGTGGTAGTGGGCTTGGGACAGGAGGTAGGCGATGAAGTTGAGACGGGCCTCACGATCCGGAGGCGGCACTGCGATGATCTGCGCGCCGTGGCGGCTGAGGAGCAGATTGGGGTTTAAATCGGCCAGATTGCCGGTGGTAAGCACCACCACGTGGCCCTGCTCCGCGAGCTCCGCCTGCCGGGCCCAGCGCAGCATGGTGACCAGGGCGGCGCGGTCCGGCTCGCCCATGGAGCCCAAATCCACCGCCGGGACGATGGTTTCGGCGTACTCCAGGATCAACGCCAGGGGCTTGCAGGTTTGCTGGCGCTGGCAGGGGGCGGCCATGACCCGTTCCGCCAGTTGCAGCACCTCCCGGGGGCTTTGGGGCAAGGGCTTCGGGGCGGGTTTCTGTCTTTTCTGTCCCAGGGCGTTTAAGGCCCGGGCCCGGACCCGGGAGACGTCCGCGGCTTCGTCGTCCTCGGGCGCCGGCTCCGGGGGCTCCAGGGCCTCCCGGAAGGCATTTTCGCCCGCGGCGTCGCCAAACTCCAGCCCCAGGCCCAGGTTGTAGAAAACCACGTGGCGCTCTTGACCCAGCCATTGAGCCAGGAAATGACGAAAGGGGAGATAATCCCCGTTCACCCGCGTGTAATCGTAGACCTGCCCGTGGAGGATAGAAAGGGCCGATTCCCCCTCCCTGAGACACTCCTCCATTGCCTGGGCCCACTCTGGCAACTTAGTCCAGGGCCCCATGATATTTCCTCACTGGCGCCAGACGTCTCCCCGACGGGGGAGGGCGGCTGGCGCCCTTACCGCTTCACGGCCCGGAGTCCGCTTGAGGCCCCGGGGCCGTCAAACTCTGCTACATCAAGGCCTTGATCATCCTCTCAAATTCTTCCTTTTTCCGGGTCCCCTCGATCTTGTTGACGATGTTCCCCTGCTTGTCGATGATGAAGGTAGTGGGCACCACCACCACGTTGCCGTAAGCCTCGCCCACCTTGTCGGTGCCGGTCAGCACCGGATAGGTCAGGCCCAACTGCTTCACCAAAAACCGGATCTGGGTGGGATCGGAACTCAAGGCGATTCCCAGGGTCTGGAAACCCTTTTCCTTGTTTTCCTGGTAAATCTTGTTGAGATCGGGCATCTCCTCCCGGCAAGGGCCGCAGAAGAAGGTGAAGAAATTGATCATCACCACTTTGCCCTTGAACTGGCTCAGGGAGTAATCCTGGCCCTGGAGGACATCCTTCAAAGTAAAATCCGGCGCGGGCTTGTTGGCGGCCCAACTCGCCGTCGCCAGGGCCAGAAGGCTGAGGGTGAGTAGCAAGGCCACCGCGACCAGCCGGGTTCTGCCCAAAGACCTGTTAGTCATTCACGATCTCCTTGAAATGAGAGTAAAAGCCAACACTCATCATTTATAGATAATACCAAATCAGCCATTGCCAAGCAATTTAAGAAAAAAATGCGGTTTTCAGGGCCTTAGAAGCTTTTGCCCCGTCCGCTCGAAATCTGCCTCCCACCGGTTGAGGGAATAGAGGGGATTCAAGGAATGGAAAATCTAACCAAAAAATTTGACAAAGCGCTGAAGAGGTTTTATGATTTGACATATGTCAAACTATTCATCTAATCAGGTGCACCAATTCGCGGAGGTCTTCAAGGCCCTGGCCAATCCGAACCGCCTGAAGATCTTCTTGCGCCTGGCCTCCTGCTGCCCCATGGGGACTAAATGCGACTCCGAGGCGGCGGTACAGAGGTGCGTTGGAGAGCTCGGCCAGGACCTGGAGATCGATCCTTCCACGGTGTCGCACCACCTCAAGGAACTGCGGCGGGCCGGGCTCATCCGCGTGGCCAGACGCGGCAAGAACATTCTTTGTTGGGTGGACCGGGAAATGGTGGAGGCAGTGGCGAGCTTGCTGACCGGCGGCTCGCCGGCTGATGAAGGTTAAGGGAGCACCCGAATAAGGGCGGACACGTAGGTCCGCCCCTACGGTTCGATATTCAATTAGTGTCTGGTAAAGGGAGATCAACTATGAAAGCCCCACAACCTGAAGAGATCAGGGAGTCAGTCAGGAAAAGGTATGGGGAAATCGCCCAAAGTGGTCCATCGGGCTGCGGCTGCGCTCCTTCAGGGTGCTGTTCCGGACCGGCTGCCGCCCCCTTGGGTTCCTCCCGGCAAATCGGCTATTCCCCGGAAGAATTGCAGGCCGTACCGGCCGGCGCCGATTTGGGGCTGGGTTGCGGCAATCCCCAGGCCATCGCGGCCTTGCAGCCGGGGGAGACCGTCCTGGACCTGGGCAGCGGCGGCGGCTTCGATTGTTTCCTGGCGGCCCGGCAGGTGGGGACAAGCGGGCACGTCATCGGGGTGGACATGACTGCTGAGATGGTAACCAGGGCCCGGGAGAATGCCCGAGAAGCAGGCTATGCCAAGGTCGAATTCCGCCTGGGCGAAATCGAGCACCTGCCGGTAGCCGACGCCAGCGTGGACGTGATCCTGTCCAACTGCGTCATCAATCTTTCGCCGGACAAGCTCCAGGTGTTTCGTGAGGCCTTCCGGGTCTTGCGGCCGGGAGGCCGACTGGCCATTGCCGATATCGTGGCCACGGCGTCGCTGCCTGAAAAGCTGCGCCACGATCTGGCCCTTTACGCCGGCTGCCTGGCCGGGGCCGCCACCGTCAACGAGTTGGAAACCATGCTGCGTGAGACCGGGTTCAGCGATATCCGCCTCCAATTGAAAGAAGAGAGTCGCCGGTTCATCCGGGAATGGGCGCCGGGGCGGGGGCTGGAAGATTACGTCGTTTCAGCCAGCATCGAGGCGGTGAAACCGAAATCCTGAAAATTGCCTTTTTGTTTAAGGCTGGCGGCGCTTGGGAGTTTTGGGCCGCGGTGGCGGTTCCGGTCGCCCCCGACGCTCCGGCCGGGGAGTGGAACCTGCTTTATCCCGGAGTGGCGTTTCCGGTCGGCCCCGACGTTCCGGGCGAGGGGCGGGACCTGCCTTACCCCGGAGTTGCGGCCGCGGTCGCCTTTCCGGCCCGGGTCGAGGCTCCGGCTTCGGCGGTCGGGCCAGGGCCGGCACCTGGCCCCAGGGGAGGTTGCTGTGGACCAGGGAGATCACCAGGGGGGCCACCCATTTTTGTTCGAACCAGACCTGATGAAGCCCCAGGTCCTCTGCTGCCTCCGGGATGAGCAGCGCCAGATCACCTTCGCTGAGCCAGCGTAGATTGTCGCCGTTCGGGACCGGCAGGTCACTCACGCCCCGGGGACAGGTCGTCAGGGCCGGCAGGCGGTAGAGATAGCCCCAGAAGCTGCCCCGGGGCGCGGCCTGCACCAGGTCTTGCCAGTCCTGCGGCCCCTGGCCCGGAGGCAGACAAACCTTGGAGACGCCAAGGTCCGTGGCGGCCAACCGCGCCTGAGAATTTCTCACCCCCAGGGTCTGCTCCCCAT
>JBIOJX010000073.1:0-11146 GCA_044451265.1 Desulfobaccales bacterium | reverse complement strand
GAGATGGTGGGCGAACACCAGGTTCGCCCCTACATAAAACCATGGCCGATGACAAAGCCCTCAGCTTCCTACGCCTGATTCGCCGCTCCCAGCGCGGCAAGCTCAAGGTCTATCTAGGCTATGGGGCCGGGGTCGGCAAAACCTGGCAGATGCTCCAGGAGGGCCACCGCCTGAAAAGGGAAGGCGTCGACATCGTCGTGGGGCTGGTGGAGACCCATGGGCGCAAAGAGACAGCCGAACTCATTGCCGGGTTGGAGGTCGTTCCCCGGCGCCAGGTGCAGTATCGCGGTATCGTTCTCGAAGAGATGGACCTGGAGGCGGTCCTGGCCCGGCGGCCCGAAGTCGCCCTGGTGGACGAACTGGCCCACACCAACGTCCCGGGCAGTAAGAACGCCAAGCGCTATCAGGACGTGGAGGACCTGCTGGTCGCGGGCATCCACGTCATCAGCACTCTCAACATCCAGCATCTCGAAAGCCTCTATGATATTGTGGAAGCCCACATCGGCGTGAAGGTCCACGAGCGCCTGCCTGATTCCGTGTTGGCCGAGGCCGACGAGATCGTCAACGTCGACGTGGCCCCGGAAGACCTGCTGCAGCGCCTGCGAGAGGGCAAGATCTACCCCATGGAAAGGATTGGTGTGGCCCTGGAGAATTTTTTTCGCCGGGTCAACCTGGACCAGTTGCGGGAATTGACCCTGCGGGAACTGGCCTCGCAGATCGACCTGAAGCGGCGCGCCGAACCGGAATCCGAGCATGACGTCGCCCCCGACCAGGTGATGGTCTGCCTCAGTTCCCGGGGTCCCAATACCGCCGCCCTGCTGCGCTATGCCTCGCGGCTGGCCGGTCGCCTCAACACCAACTGGTACGCGGTCTATGTCCAGACCCCCCGGGAGGAGCCCACCGCCATCGACTCCGTCACCCAGCGGCAGATTTCCGATACCCTGACGTTGGCCAAGCAACTGGGCGCCCAGGTCTTTCCTTATAAAGGGGAAGATATCGTGGAGACGATCCTGCGTTTTGCCCGGGAATACCGGGTCGGCCATATCATCATCGGCAAGCCCGGTCCGCTGCCGGCTTGGAAACGCTGGCTGGGCCGCAAGACCCTGGCGGAGCGGCTGATCCTCCAGGCCCAAGGGGTGCACATTGTCGTGGTGGATACCGAAGTGAAGCCTGAAAGCGATCTTTATCCTTAGGAGTTTCGAGTTTTGAGATTAATCCTGACTTTATAAATCGTCCTACCGTATAATCCTCAACACCGAAATTCAGGCCAACCAGGCAGACCAGGTCTGGTAAAGGAATCTGTAGCCTAAAGCTTCAGCTTATGCTATGATTCGCCGGAAAATTGGGAAATATGGGAGGCATGATGATAACCTGGAAAAATAAGCAATTTAGTGTTTGCATTTTGCTGATTACGCTGGCCATTTGGCTCAATGGTTGCGCCACGGTGGATCAGAGAACTGAAAATCAGGTCATTAACGAATACATGCTGACGACGGCGGGATTCGGGAAGCTGGACGTGACTGAACAAACTCCCAATAGACAGGCACTGTGGGATGCCTCCATGCCGGGAAAATTTATTACCTACTATATAGGTGGTGTAAAATATTACGTCTATGCTGACAGAATTTCTCACGCTTTATACATCGGAGACGAAGCGGCTTACCGGAGGTTCTCCGAAAAGACGACTGATAAGAGACTCTGTCAAAGCCTGGATGCCCCCGCAGATTCGTCGGCCTTTTGGTCTTGTTATCAAGAGTTTCAAAAGGGCGGCAAGCCCTAGATCATTCCCCCCATTCCGCGCAGGGACTGTACTTCTGGATGTCGAGGAGGTAATGGTAGGCGGAGAGGGCCGCCCTGACCGCGTCCCCGGCCGAGATGTTATTCTGTTTGAAGGGGTCGTTGGTGACGTCGCCCGCCGCAAAGATGCCCCACTTGGAGGTCTTGGCCGTGCGCTGATCTACCAGGATCTCCCCGGCCTGGTTGGTATCCACCAGCGAGACGATAAAATCCGAGTTGGGCGACGAGCCAATCTCCACAAACACGCCGTTTACCAGCAACTCTATGACCTCCCCGGTCTTCAGGTCGCGGTAACGCAAACCGGTGAGGCGCTCATCTCCCAGGATTTCCTGGACCTCCACATTTTTAAGGAGGTTTAACTTGGGAATCGCCGTCACCTTCTCCTGGATGACCGGATCGCCCTTAAGTTTTTCCCCGCGGATGAGCAGGTAGATCGTCCGGGCATAGGGGACCAAGTCGATCACCGTCTCCAGGGCGCTATTGCCGCCGCCCACCACGGCCACGTCCAGGCCCTCGAAAAAGGGGGCGTCGCAGGTGGAACAAAAGGCTACGCCCCGGCCCTGGAAGCGGTCCTCACCGGGGACATTGAGACGCTTGCGGCGGCCCCCGGAGGCTACGATCACTGTCTTGGCGCGGTATTTGCCGCCTTGGTCGGAACTCACCTCAAACAGGCAGTCGGCCCCTTCCCGCACTCCCGTGACCCGCTCGGACAATCTGATCTCCACGTCCGGTTGGGCCCGCACATGTTTTTCCAGTTTTTCAGCCAACTCCCGGCCACTGATGGAGATTTCCCCCACCCAGTTTTCAATATTGGCGGAGATCAGGGATTGGCCACCGAACTCCTCGGCGATGAGCAGGGTCTTCAGCTTCTTGCGGGCGGCATAGACGGCCGCGGCCGCACCGGCCGGCCCGCCGCCGATGATGATGGTGTCATAGGGCTCAGTCATGGGTCTTCCTCCCAGGGTGCCAGGTTACCTAAAAAATAAGCCCTCGGCGACGAAAGCCAAGGCCTGATCCGGCGAAATTATTCAACAGGGCACGCCTAGAGAAGTTCAGTCTGATTCCTTCTCACTTTCCGGGCTTACCAGGCGATGCTCTTCGAACATCTTCAGGTGTTTCTGCAAGATATCCGGAATGGGCAGGCTGTAAGGGCAGCGGGCGGCGCACTCCCAGCACCCTTCACAGAGGCGCACCGACTCCATGACCTTAGCGGCGAAGGCCGCGGCCTTGACCGGCCCCATGCGATGGGAGACGATGCCGTAGAGCATGGCCGGCGTGACCATGACCCCTTGGGGACAAGGCTGGCAGTACTCGCAGCGCCGGCAAAATTGCTCGCCCAACTCTTCCCGGTAGCGCCCCATGGCGGCCAGGTCTTCAGGGGTGACGACGTTTTCGGTCTCATAAAGGTCCACCACCTCATCCACCCGGGCCTCCGAGTCCCAGCCGGCCAGCGGGATGACCTCCGGAAACTGCCGCAGGAAGGCAAAGGCCACCCGGGCATTTTCCACCAACCCCCCGCAGAAGGGCTTCATGGCCAGCACCCCCAGCCCCCGTTCCCGGGCCAGGGGATGGAGCTGCTCGGTGGCCGCCTCCTCCACGAAGTTGAAGGGGAACTGAATGGTACTGAATAGACCGGTCTGCACCAACCTGATGGCCATTTCCAGGCTATGCGAGGTGACCCCCAGGTGCCGGATCAGACCTTGCTTTTGGGCCGCGACCACCGCCTCCAGCGCCCCGTTGGGGCCGATAATCGTCTGAAAATCCGTCTCCTGGGAGACCATGTGCAGTTGATAAAGGTCGAGGTAATCGGTGCGCAGGCGGCGCAGGCTGAGTTCCAGATTTTCTCTGGCGCCCTGGCGGTCCCGCTGCGCGGTTTTGGAGGCCAGGATCACCTGATGACGCCGGCCGTCGAAGGCCTGCCCGATCTTCTCTTCGCTGTCCACGTACATATGGGCGGTATCGTAAAACGTCACGCCCCGATCCAGGGCCCGGCGCAGCACCCGCACGGCCTCGTCCAAAGACAGGCGGATAATGGGGATGGCGCCGAATCCCACTTCGGAGACCTCCAGCCCGGTTTTCCCCAAGACTCGATAGCGCATGGCAACTCCTGGCGGCCGCAGACGGCCTTGGTTTTTCTCTAAATTACCATAAGTTGCCGGCTGGAGCGAGATTTAAGAGGCCCCAGCGGTTTCCGGAACGCCCCACTTTGCACTTTGGCGAGCCGGCTGTTACAATTTCACCATCTCTCTGCCTCAGGAGGCGGGCGGCATAATGGCTGATAAACCCACCAAGGTATCGCTCTATCAGCAGGAAGAACAAGCAGCGCTCTCCCTGGAAAGTAAATTCCATTTCCATTGTCATGCCGGACTGGCCTGTTTCAACCAGTGTTGCCGCACCCCCACCATCGTGCTGAGCCCCTATGACCTGCTGCGTTTGAAGCAAGCCCTGGGCCTCTCCTCCGGGGAAATCCTGGCGCGGTACACCCTTCAGGGAACTGAAGAAGCCTCCAATCTGCCCCTGGTCTTTATCGACGCCTTCCGCTCTCCCGGCGGCGGTTGTCCCTTCCTGAGTCCGGAAGGCTGCACGGTGTATCGAAACCGGCCGGCAGCCTGCCGCCTGTTCCCCATTACCATGGGCAGCCAACTGACGGAGCACGGCATCATGGACCATTACTTTTGCCGCCGGCTGGATTATTGTCGGGGATTCGACACGGACCTGGAGTGGACGGTGGCCTCCTGGCAGGCCGACCAGGGATTTGCCGAGTTTGACCGGGGGCGCCGGGAGTGGCTGGAAATCTTGCTGCAAACCGGGCTTCAGGGCCCGGTGGCGGCCAGGGTCCATGATCTGGCGGCCATCATTGCCTACGACCTGGACCAATTTCGCCGGATGATCGTTACCCCCGGTTTACCAACCACCCGGGTTTTGGCTGATCCGCCGCCGGCAGAACTGCTGACGGATGACCTGGCCCTGCTTAAATTCAGCTACCGCTACTTGCAATCACTCCTTAACGCCGCCCCCTGAAGCCAGCTGAAACTCCGGCTAAGGGCTTTCCCCGCCCTCGAAGCCTAACTCATAACTCAGGATCTGGTTGAACTCTTGGTGGCACAGGCTTTCCAGCCTGTGCGGGGTTGCCGGCACAGCCTGGAAAGGCTGTGCTACCACTTAGAAAAAAAGTGTGGGTAATGATGAACTCGAAAAAGGAAAGGGGCGGGAACCAATGGCCCCTGCCCCTCAACCTCCCTCCCAAAATCTTGATCAGTCTAATTGGCCATGGCCAGGCTGGACAAGGCGCCGGCCACCATCACCCGGTCGCGGCCCGTCTCTTTGGCCCGATACAGCGCCGCGTCTGCGGCCCGGATAACGTCCTTGCCATTGCCACCGTGATCCGGAAAGATCGCCACTCCGGCGGAAATGGTGATGGGCTTTAAGGCCGGACTGTTCTTATGGAGCTGCTTGACGCTCAGATTCAACTCATTGGCTCGCTCCAGGACGATCTCCAGGGAGGCCCCCGGCATAATCAGGAGAAACTCCTCGCCTCCAAAGCGGCAGGCAATGTCTTCCCGGCGAACCTGGTCCTGGATCAGTTGACCCAAGGCGCAGAGGAGTTCATCTCCGGCATTATGGCCAAAGGTGTCGTTGTATGCCTTGAAATGGTCCAGGTCCAGCATAATTAGTCCCAGGGAATTTCCCTGGCGCTTGCCCCGGCTCAATTCCCGTTCCAGGGTCTCTTCCAGATAGCGGCGGTTGAAGAGGCCGGTGAGGCCATCCCTGATGGCCTGGTTGCGCAGGGTTTCCCGCAGTTTCAGGTTGGCCAGGGCCATGGCCATGGCCTCGGACACGGTGGTGGCAAATTGCCCGATGTCTTCAATCTGCTCTTTAGACTCCGTAGTGGCCTTCCGCAGGTGGAAAATGCCCATAATTTCGCCCTGGGCCATCATGGGCAAGCACAGGTAGCTGCCGGGCAGGGAGGAGGAGACGTGCCGGCAGTTCATGGTGAGGCCGGAATCGGCTACCAGGTAGGCCCGGCTGCGCCGCAAACACCAGCATTCCTCGCTGCCGAAGACTAACTCCAGGGAGGCGGCATCGCCCCAGATGGCCGTCATCTCGTAGAGATTCTTGGAGTTATTGAGGATATAGAGCGCGCCGCCGTAGTCGGGGAAAAATTTGGGCACGAAATGGGAGATGGCGCTATAGGTTTCTCCGGAGGTCTGACAGGACTGGAAGACATCGCTCATTTCCTGGAGCAGGGTCATATTGCGGTTGCGCTGGTTGGCTTCTTGCACCAGGGTCTGGAGCTGTTGATTGGCTGCATGTAATTTCGCTTCCTTTTCCTTCACCTCCGTCAGATCCCGGGCCACGGTGACGCTGCCCATATTTTTGCCCTGTTCGTCACGCAGCACCTTAACGGACAGGGAGCAGGGAAAGTTGCTGCCATCTTTCCGTTTCATGGTGATTTCGTGATTCTTCACAAAGCCATCCTGGCGCAAATGAGTGATCATCCTGGCCAGTTCAACTTGATTGGCATAAAGATCGAAGGCAGACTTGCCCTGCAGGTCTTGATAAGAATAACCGTAGGTTTTCTCGCAGGCCTTGTTCCATTTAGTAACCACGCCGCGGCGGTCAACGATGCCGATGGCTTCGGCGGAGTTATCGAAAATGTTCTCCATGTATTCATTGGTCCGCTTCAGTTCCTCTTCCGCTTGCTTGCGCCAGGTGATATCCCGGAAGGCTCCGGCCACCCCCGCCAGTTGACCGTCTTCAAAAACGGGGGTAGTCACATACGCCACCGGCAGGGGCTCGCCCTGCTTGGTCCAGAAGACATCTGCAAGTACCCGGCGTTCTTGACCATCCGTGAGAGTGGCGTGCATGGGGCACTCCTCCTCCAGGTGAGGGGAGCCGTCCGCTTTCTTGTAGTGGATAAGTTTGTGCAGGTTTTGGCCCATCAATTCGCGGGCCTCGAAGCCCAGCATTTTGCGTGCGGCCGGATTGACGAAGGTAACCTCGCCGTCCAGGTCCATCTCAAACAAACCTTCGCCCAAAGAGTTCAGGATCATCTCATTATGCTGCTGTATCTTTCTCAGGGAGTCCTGCATCGCATGATCTTTGGTGATGTCGGTGCAAGCCCCGGTAATATACTCGATCCTGCCGTCTTGATCGCAGACAATCTGGCCCCTTTCCCGAATCCAAAGAGTGTCACCGGATTTTGTTTTAATGCGATACTCCCGCATGTAGCACCGGTTGCCCTTCAGGGCCTCCTTGACCTTCTCTTTGGCCCCTTCCAGATCCTCGGGCAGAATGACTTCATTCCATTTCAGCTTCCGAGCATTAAAGTCGAACAGGGCATAGCCGGTAGTCTTCTCCAACTTGTCGTCGTCAAAGAACTCGACGCTCCAATCAGCGTAACCCTTAAAGACCATGGAAGGCAGGGCCTTAACCAACATGCGGAAATTCCGCTCGTTCTCCTGTAGGGTGGCGTATACCTGATGTTCCATGGTGATTTCGGTACAGGTCCCGACGATAAAATCCACCTTGCCGGTGTCATCGCAAACGATGTGGCCCCGTTCCCGAAACCAGCGAACCGCCCCGGATTTGGCCTTGAGGCGATACTCCCGCACATAGTATTTGGTGGTCTTTAAGGCCAGCTTAAAGGCCTCTTTGACCCGTGGCACATCCTCGGGTTCGATGATGTCCTGCCATTTCATTCTCCGGGAGTTGAATTCCTCGACGGGATAGCCGGTAAGCTCCTCGAACCGGTTATCAAAGAAATCGGCGCTCCCATCCAGATACCCTTTGAAGATGATGGAAGGGAGGGACTCGACCAACCGGCGGTAGTTCTTCTCGTTCTCCTCTAGGTCCGTCAGCTGCTGATTGATCTGCCGGGTGCTGCGCCGATGCAAGAGGAGTATGCCCCCGATCAGGATGGCCAGCCCAGAAAACACGAAAAGGCTGGTTAGATTAAAGAGGTTCATGCCGTCGCTCCTGCTAATGCTGCCCTGTAAAGCCCTAGCTGATAAGTTACCGATGCTTGCCGGCCCAACGTCCCGGGATCATCCGGCTTTCTCGTTTAGTGCAAAAAAAAACCTAGTGCTCCGCCACCTAACGGACCCCAGGTAATAGAAGATTGCCGTATTTACATTTCGGCAATCCCGCTACCATTGCCCTAAGGCTTTAGGCCGGAGACTTTGCGTCCTACCCTTTCGGAGTAGTTTGCCCGTTCGATGATCTTGCCCGCATATTGAGCGATTTTTACATCCCGGTAAATCGGGGAATCCCTGAATTTTAATGGGTAGATCCCTTATATTCTGGAAATTCCTCCGAAAGCTCTAATTTAGCGAGTGGACGGTGGAATAAGCAGGCCCTTATCAGAAGAAGGCCCGGAGGCCGGATAATTTCAGATTTTGCGAATATGCAGATATTTCTTGTATATTTTCCTAGACTTAAAACTCGTTTTTTGAAAAAATATAATATTATAAGGCAGGCCCTGCCAAAGTGACTCCGTCCAACCCAAGGCCGGAGCCTATTTTTTCATTGAGCCGGCGAGGTCGGCTGAGGTAAACTGACCTTGGAGAACAGGAGATGCAGCGCTTTTTTGGGTCAATAACCAGTTACTTCCGCACTGCGGCCGGCCTGCGACTGGTTATCTGCCTGTTGCTGGCGGGGACGGCCCTGGCTCCCTATGTCCGGGTCAAGGACCACGACTTCATCACCTTTGACGACGACATGTACGTCACCGCCAATCCCGTGGTCCGGGCCGGGTTCACCTGGCATGGAGTCAAATGGGCCTTTACCGCCATGCATGCCACCCACTGGCACCCGTTGACCTGGCTGTCCCACATGCTGGATTGCCGCCTCTTTGGCGTGCGGCCCCGGGGTCACCATTTGATGAATGTGGCCTGGCATCTGGCCAACACCATCCTCCTGTTCCTCTTCTGGGCCTGGGTGACCCGGGCCACTTGGCCCAGCGCGATGGTGGCGGCCCTGTTCGCCCTGCATCCGCTGCACGCGGAGTCCGTGGCCTGGGTGGCGGAAAGAAAGGACGTGCTGAGCACCTTTTTCTGGCTGGCCACCATGCTGGCTTACGCCGGGTACACCCTGGCGCCGTCGCGGCGGCGCTATCTGTTGGTCCTGCTGTGCCTCACCCTGGGGCTGCTGGCCAAACCCATGCTGGTCACCCTGCCTTTTGTGCTGCTGCTCCTGGATTACTGGCCCCTGGGCCGGATACCGGGCGGGCCGCCCCCGGCGTCGGGTCTCGCCGGGGCCGGCGAACCCCAACCGGCGCCGGCCACGAAGGTTTACTGGCGGCTGCTCAAGGAAAAGCTCCCCTTGTTCGCCCTGGTTGGCCTTTCCTGCCTGATTACCATGATGGCGCAAAAGAGCAGCGGCGCCATGATGCCCCTGGCCATCTGGCCGCTGGGGTCTCGGATCGCCAACGCCCTGGTCTCCTACGTCGACTATGTCGTGAAGCTGTTTTGGCCCTACCCCATGGTTTTCTTTTATCAACTGGCCCCGGTGTCCTGGTGGCTGGCGGCGGGAGCCGGCCTGGCCTTGCTGGCGGTGACGGCTTTCTTGCTTTACGGGGCCAAACGCCGGCCGTATCTGGCGGTGGGCTGGCTCTGGTACCTGGGCACCCTGGTGCCGGTAATCGGGCTAATCCAGGTGGGCGGCCAGGCCATGGCGGATCGCTTTGCCTATATCCCCTTTATCGGCCTGTTCGTCATGATCGCCTGGGGGGTATCCGAGGCTACCGCCGGCTGGCGTTGCCGCCGGGTCCTCCTCTCCACCGGCGCCGCCGTGACCCTCCTGGCTTGCCTGCTAGCCACCTGGGTGCAGGTGGGCTACTGGCGCAACTCGGAGACCCTGTTTACCCATGCCCTGCAGGTCGACCCGACCAACTACATGGCCTATCACCACCTGGGCATGGCCCTGGCCAATGAGGGCAAGATCGACCAGGCCATCGCCATGTACCGGAAGACCCTGGCCGTGGCCCCCCAATATCCCTCGGCCTATAACAACCTGGCCATCGTCTACGCCGAACAGGGCAGATATGACGAGGCTGTGTCCCTCTTCAAAGCGGCCATCCGGCTCACCCCCAACAATATCAGCTTTTACCGCAACCTGGCCCTGGCTTACCAAAAGCAAGGAAAGGACTCGGAAGCCGAGGCGGTGCTGGCCCAGATCCGCTGGCTCTCCGGGGAGCGAGGCCGTGGCGCCAAACCGATTGATCTCTTTTAATGCCATTAAGCGTGATAGGCAAGACTTGACCAGGCAACCTCTCTATCCAGGCATAATCGCATCGGACAAAAAAGTATTCTGGAGTCTCCCCCGCTAAAAGGGCATTGCTTTATTCAGATCATATCGGTATTTTTTGAATTTTTTGGGAAGCTTCGGTTTTTGCCAAGATACTCGCTATTCTTTCATATCTGCTTTAATCGCACACTTGAATACTGGCCTCGCCCTATCAAGCTGCCCTACGCATTCTTCTGGTTTACCATTACCGGGATTTCTTCCCTCGGGGCCACTTCATCCAGGGGCGCGGACCTTTTTCGCTGGAGCAGGGTGCTCATGAGCCTCTTCCTGGAAAAATTATGGTCGCACAATCAAGCGGTTATGGTTAGCCCACCAGGTTTGCTAAAAAACAACGCTTCTGTTTCATACCAAAAAGATATATATAAAACCAATAATTATAATTTCAATAGAAAAATGTGATCGCCGGTTATACGGATAACATCGTCCTTAATCTGACGCCCATCAGCAATCCGCCCTTTTCCTTGCTGCTGGATTAGTCCAGGCCTTAAAATGGCTACAGGTCGAAGGAGGACAGCATGTTTAAGTGTAAGTGGTCAGTTGTTTTGGTTTGGTTGGTTATTGCAGTGCAACCGAGTTTTGGTGATGATCGCGCCCAGATTCACGGGGTATGGAAGCTGGTTTCCTACCACGTTGAGATTCAAGCGACAGGCCAAAAAGAGCCGCCCATGGGGAAAAACCCAACGGGATACGTAATCTTCACACCCGAGGGGAGAGTATTTTTTGTTCTGACGGGAGAAGGGCGGAAGGCAGCGAAAACCGTTCAGGAACGTGCCGACCTGCTCAGCAGCCTGGTTGCGTATACAGGTACGTACCGCTTAGAAGGAGACCAGTGGATTACCAAAGTCGAAGTAGCCTGGAATCCTGAATGGGTCGGTAGCGAACAGAGGCGTTTCTTCAAGGTGGATGGCGAACGTCTTCAAGTCCATACGCCGTGGCGAGTTATGCCTAACTGGCCCGAAAAGGGGATGACGCGGAGTATTATTACGTTCGAACGGGCGAAATAGAGATAGGCGAAAATAACACCAGACAACCTAACCAGGCG
>JBIOJX010000072.1:0-11209 GCA_044451265.1 Desulfobaccales bacterium | reverse complement strand
GCCACCGAGAGGCCCGTCTGGCCGGACTTCAACAGGAAATGGTAGCGTTCGTTGGTCTCCTCGGCGGAGCCGAAACCGGCATACTGCCTCATGGTCCAATAGCGGCCCCGGTAGGCGGTGGGCTGCACCGCCCGGGTGTAAGGATACTGCCCCGGTAAGCCCAATTTCGCCATGTAGTCGAAATCCGCCATATCCAGGGGCGTATAGACCCGTTGGATGGGAATGCCCGAGGTATTGACGAACTCAGCCCGGCGCTCCGGCATTTTCTGGAGCACCTTGGCCACCTTGTCGTCATATTTGGCCTTGCTGGCCTTAATCTCTTCTAACTTTTTGGGATCGCACATAAGGCCACCTCACTTTGGGATGAATACCGTTTTCGGTTTGGTTTTCGGATCAAAAAATGATTGTCAACATTATAGTGAAAAATTTCTCGAAGTTCCAAGGTTTATCTGCCTCAAGGCCGGGAACAGGTTATTATGGCAGTATAGCGAGGCTGCACAAGCCCGGAAAGCCTGAATTTTGTGATTCTCCTGTCAAAAACTTTTTGACAGAAATTAAAAAAGGGGCGCCCCAGCGGGGCGCCCCTACTAAAAGATGAATCAATTGCTCTGGGGTCTTTACTGACCACTGACTACTGGCCACTGACCACTAAATCTCTCCCTCCTGCTCCATCTTGGCCAGGGCCTCGAAGCGGATATCCAGGCCCAGGACGCCCTGGATATCGTCGGCTTCGTTGCGCACCGGCACGCTCACCGTGATGCACAGGGCCCCGGTGAACCGGGAGGTATAAAAATCGGAGACAAAGACCTTGCCGTTCTTCATGGGGTCGATGAACCAGGAGCGGTTGGAGAGGTCCTCGTCCAGCTTCATCTCGGCGTACTTGGCCCGGTCCACGATGTGGGTGATGTTCCGGGTGATCTTGCGCCCCTCCATATTGGTGACGTACATGAACTGGATGAAGGGGTTCTGGTCCAGGGCCTGCTGCAGCACCGGCTCCATGGTCTCCGGCGCCATGGTGCGGATTTCCGGCCGTTGGGCCAGTTCGTCAGCCAGGCCCGCCGCCAGCTTATCGGCCTTGAGCTTGAGCTGATCGAATTCCGACACGAAAAATTCCGACAGGTACTTGCGGGTAAACTTCTCCATCTCTTCGCCGGAGATAGAGGTACAGCGCCCGGCCTCGTACTGTTCCATGATCCGCTTGTAGATTTTGCCGACCCCGGGGTGGTTCTTGTCCACGGCCCGTTCGCCGGTCAGATTGAGCCGCGAGTTGATCCAGTGGACGATGCCGGCCTTGCCGGATTTGTCGGTAATGGTGATGGAGATGGGCCGGTTCAGGATCTTGGTGGTGTCAAAGGCGTTATAGATTTCTTCGTTCTTCAACAGCCCGTCAGCGTGGATACCGGCGCTGGTGTTGTTGAAGTTCTGACCCACAAAGGGATAGCTGGGCGGGATGTGATAGTGCAGCTCCCGCTCAAAGTACTCGGCGATCTCGGTGATCACCCGCGTGTCGATGCCGTCGCTGCTGCCCTTGAAGGAGATGTACTCCATGAGCATGCCCTCGATGGGGGCATTGCCGGTGCGCTCGCCGAACCCCAGCAGGGCGCCGTTCACCGCCCCGCAGCCATAGAGCCAGGCGGTGGCGCTGTTCACCATGACCTTGTGAAAATCGTTGTGACCGTGCCATTCCAGCAAATGGCCGGGGACCCCGGCGTCATCAATCATGGCTCGCACCAGCTTGGGGACGCTCCGGGGCAAGGCGGCCCCGGGATAGGGCACCCCGTAGCCCATGGTGTCGCATAACCGCATCTTGATGTCGATGCCGCTCTCGTCGCGCAGCTTCATCAATTCAATGGCAAAGGGCACGCAGAAGCCGTAGATATCCGCCCGGGTGACGTCCTCCATATGGCAGCGCGGCTTGATTCCCATCTCCAGGGCCGCCTTGACGATGCCCAGATATTCGTCCATGGCCTTGCGCCGGTTCCAGTTGAGCTTCAGAAAGATGTGGTAATCCGACACGGAGGTCAGGATGCCGGTCTCCTTCAGGCCCATCTCCTTCACCAGGCCCAGGTCTTTGGCATGGGCCCGGATCCAGCCGGTGATCTCCGGAAAGGTGTGGTCCCGCTCGCGGCAGCGGTTGACCGCTTCCTTGTCTTTGTCGCTATAGAGGAAAAACTCGCTCTGGCGGACGATCCCGTTAGGCCCGGAGAGGCGATGCAGCATGTCGAAGATATCGACGATCTGTTGCACCGTATAAGGCGGCCGGGCCTGCTGCCCGTCCCGGAAGGTGGTGTCGGTGAGCAGCATCTGCTCCGGCGGCGCGGGCAAGACGAATTTGTAGTCGAAATCGATGCGGGCCACCTCAGTGTAGGGAAAGATATCCCGCATCAGATTGGGTTCATCCACTTCCTGCAAGCGATACTTCCAATGGGAAGAGTGCTCGTGATCCAATAACCGGCGTTCCTTATTCCAGCGTGCCATTTTTCAACTTCCTGTTTTCAGTTTTCTGTAGGGGCGACCCGCTGGGTCGCCCGCCAAATTCTATTCTTCCAGCCGCAACCCCAATTCCAGCAGTTGCTCCAAATCCACCGCCGACGGCGCCTTGGTCACCAGGCAGGCGGCCTTCTGGGTCTTGGGGAAGGCGATCACCTCCCGGATGGATTTGGCCCCGCAGAAGATGGCCACCAGCCGGTCGAAGCCGAAGGCCACCCCGCCGTGGGGCGGCGCCCCGTATTCCAGGGCCTCCAGGAGAAAGCCGAACTTTTCTTCCGCCTCCGCCGGGCCGATGGCCAGGGCCTGAAAGACCTGCTGCTGGATATCCCGGCGGTTGATGCGGATGCTGCCGCCGCCGATCTCGGTGCCGTTCAGCACCAGGTCATAGGCCCGGGCCCGCACCAGCCCCGGATCGGTTTCCAAGAGAGGGATATCCTCCTCCTTGGGCGCGGTAAAGGGGTGGTGCATGGAGACCCAGCGCTCCTCATCGTTGTCATACTCCATCAACGGAAAATCGGTGACCCACACCAGGTTATAGACGTCTGCCGGAATCAGCCCTTCCTTCTGCCCCAGGTGCAGGCGCACCTGCCCCATGGCAGTGCAGGCGACCAGCGGGGTGTCGGCCACGAACAGGATCAGGTCGCCTTCCTGTGCGGCCAGGCGCTCGTTGATGGCGGCCTTGACCGCCTCCGGAAAATACTTGGCCAGGGGCGATTGCCAGCCGTTTTTCTGCACCTTGACCCAGGCCAGGCCCCGGGCCCCATAAACCCCCGCCAGGTCGATGAGTTCGTCCAGTTCCTTCCGGGTCATCTTGGCCAGCCCCGGGCCTTTCAGGGCCTTGACCACCCCGCCCTGGTCCACCACCTCCCGGAACTGGCGAAATTCCGTATCCTTAATCAGGTCGGTGAGGTCCCTGAGCCCCAGCCCAAAGCGCAGATCCGGCCGGTCCAGGCCGAAACGGTCCATGCACTCCCGATAGGTCAGCCGTGGGAAGGGCCGGGGCACCTCGATCTCCAGCAGCTCTTTGAACAGGGCGGCGATCAGTCCCTCCACCACCCGCATAATGTCCTCTTCACTGATGAAGGCCATCTCCATATCGATCTGGGTGAACTCCGGCTGCCGGTCGGCCCTGAGGTCCTCGTCCCTAAAGCAGCGGCACAGCTGATAATAGCGATCCATCCCGGCCATCATCAGGAGCTGCTTGAAGAGCTGGGGCGACTGCGGCAGGGCGAAGAACTGTCCCGGCTGCACCCGGCTGGGCACCAGGTAGTCCCGGGCCCCCTCCGGCGTGCTTTTGGTGAGGATGGGCGTCTCCACCTCGATAAAGCCCTGGCCGTTCAGGAACTGCCGGGTCACCTGGGCCGCCCGGTGCCGAAAGAGAATATTCTTCATGACGCTGGGGCGTCTCAGGTCCAGGTAGCGGTACTTCAGCCGCAGGGCCTCGGAGACGTCCACTTTGTAGTCTTCCAGCTCGAAGGGCGGGGTCTTGGCGCTGTTCAGCAGGCGCAGTTCCGCCACCACGATCTCGATCTCGCCGGTGGGCAGGTTCGGGTTGATCATCTCCGGCGGCCGGGGATTCACCACCCCCCGGACGGCCAGGACAAATTCATCCCGCAACACCCCGGCCTTGATGTGGGTATCGGGGTTGATCTTGGGGTCAAAGACCACCTGGGTGAGGCCGTCCCGGTCCCTGAGGTCCACGAAGATGAGGCCGCCGTGGTCCCGGCGGCGCTGCACCCAACCCATGAGCACCACTTCCTTGCCGGCGTCCGCCAGACGCAACTCCCCGCAGGAGTGGCTCCGTTTCAGGCCTTCCAGACTATCAAACATTGAGGGCTTCCTTCTCCCCCCTTTCCTAAAAGGGGGGCAGGGGGGATTATATTTTGCCCGCCCTAGATAAAAATCATTCCCGCGCTCGCGCCGCCAGCAGCACGACCAAATCCTTCAGGGCCGCCCGCTCTTGCTCGCCGGTGGCCATGGCGCGTATCTGCGCCTCGCCGGTCTCCAACTCCCGGTCCCCCAGGATGACGGTATAGGCCGCGCCGTAGCGATTCGCCTGGGTCATCTGGGCCTTGAGCGACCGCCCCTCCAGATCCATCTCCGCGGCCACGCGCCGCTGCCGCAAATCCTGCATCAGATGAAAGGCTTTATCCCGGGCGGGCTCGCCCAGGGACGCCAGGAAGACCTTGAATCGGTTCTCCTGGCCTAAATCTTTCGGCAGCACCTCCAGCAGCCGGTCCTCGCCGATGGCAAAGCCGATGGCGGGCAGGGCCGGGCCGCCCAATTCCTGGGACAGGCCGTTATAGCGGCCGCCCCCGGCTACCGCGTCCTGGGCCCCCAGGCCCGCGGCCACCACCTCGAAGGCGGTGCGGGTATAATAGTCCAGGCCCCGGACCAGTTTCGGCTGCTCCTCATAATTGACGCCGAAGCGCTTGAGCAATTTCAGCACCCGGGCGAAGTGCGCGGCGCAGTCGGGGCAGAGGTAATCCCGGATCACCGGGGCGTCTTTTAAAATCTCTTTACAGTGCACGCTCTTGCAGTCCAGGACCCGCAAGGGGTTGGTCTCCCGGCGGCGCTGGCAGTCCTCGCACAGCCCTTCCCGGCTGATGAGGAACAGGCCCAGGGCCGCCTTGAACTTCACCTGGCAGTCCGGGCAGCCCAAAGAATTGATCAACAGCCGCATCTCGCCCAACTGGAGGCGCGTCAAAATATCCAGCAGCAGCAGAATGACTTCGGCGTCCAGCTCCGGGGCGTCCACCCCGTAAGCCTCGCAGTTGATCTGAAAGAACTGGCGGTAGCGCCCTTTTTGGGGCCGTTCATAGCGGAACATCGGTCCCAGGGTATAAAACTTCTTGACCCCGGCGCCCTTGTCCAGGCCGTTTTCCAGCACCGCCCGGAGCACCGAGGCGGTGGCCTCGGGCCTGAGCGTCAGGGAGTCGCCCTTGCGGTCCGGGAAGGTGTACATCTCCTTCCCGACGATATCGGTGTCGGCGCCGATGGAGCGGGCGAAGAGCTCGGTGCGCTCTAAGAGCGGCAGCCGAATCTCCCGGTAGCCGTAAAGGCCGAAGACCTCCCGGGCCACCGCTTCCACCCACTGCCACCGGCTCGTTTCCGGCGGCAACAGGTCCCGCATCCCCCGAATCGCCTTGATCATGACTGTCCCTTGTGAAACCAGGTTCAAAACAAATAATTTAACCTGCCGGGGGGCAGATTGTCAATGGATACATCTTGAAATTCTAACAACATAATTCACCAATTTTTTCCTTGACTAACTACTGAAGAAAGCTAAAGATTCAAAATAATATTTGCTATTAAATTAAAGGAGATTTAAAAAAGTGGAACCCAAAACTCCGGAAGATTGGGGCAGGGAATATAAGGAAAAATACTTTATTTATGAAGCTTTTACAAAAAAACTTAATGGTCTTTTTCATGAACTATTACAAGGAGTTGATTTTTTTCAGATAGAGTCACGGACCAAAAAAGTAGGTAGCTTCACCGATAAAATACAAAGAGAAGGGAAAAATTATTCAAATCCGATTGAAGAAATCACTGATTTAGTTGGGATAAGAATAATTTGTTATTACTCGGAAGATGTAGATATTATTGGAAATATTATAAATGATGAATTTTATATAGATCCTGATAAATCTATTGACAAAACAAAAACACTCGACCCTGATAAATTTGGCTATTTGTCTGTTCACTATATCATTTCTCTTTCTGAAAATAGGAATAAGCTAAAAGAGTGGAAGCAATTTTCAAATTTTATGGCAGAGGTTCAAGTTAAGACAGTATTGCAACATGCATGGGCAGCAATTGATCATAAACTTAGGTATAAGACTAAGATTGAAGTTCCAAAAGATTTAATAAGGAAGTTATTCCGTTTGAGTGCCCTATTAGAACTAGCAGATGATGAATTTTTAAATTTAAAACATCTAAAAAATAAACTAGAGGATATCTATTCTAAGCAATTAGAAAAGCGAGAATTAGATATTGATATTAACCAATCGTCTCTGGAAGTTTATTTTGATTCAACAAAAGTCGATTTAAAGTGGGTTAAAATTGCAGAAGACATTGGATTTTTAAAAGTTCCGCTGCCCAGACCAGATGAGTCTATGGCCAAGGATAGAAGTCGTTTAATGGATTGTTTATCAGCATATGGAATAAATAAAATTAAAGAACTTGATAACCTAATTAATGCAGCTTCGGTATGGGGACAAGACAATCTTAATAAAATATTCACTTTGTCTGTATCAAAAGGGTTTATACCTTTCGCAGTTTCTTTTGATATTATTACAATATTGGTTATATGTGCCAAAAAAGGAGCTGCTATCGATAAATATACCTTTCCATTTAGAGAGGAATTAAATGAAGCACTTAAAGTAAGCCTCCAAGAATAAATAAAATCCAAATGGTTTCTTTAGTTATTAGAATTATTTAATAATAAAGAATTTCAGTTGACAAATGAATTAACTGTTGCTATTTTTATATCAAAAAGAACCTCCAGGCAATCCGGAACCCGGTGCGAATCCGGGGCGGTCCCGCCGCTGTAATCGGGGACGGAGGAGAGTGTAAGGCGCAAGCCGGCCACTGCCGGGGACTCATCAAAAACCCCGATGGGAAGGCTGACTCTCTCCGGCTGATCCGAAAGCCAGAAGACCTGCCTGGCGGTGAAGTTTCGGCTACTCCTGATGGTAAAGGGAGTTCCATCTGACAAGGTGGAACTCTTTTTGCGTTTTAGAGGCATTCACCACAGAGACACAGAGAGCACAGAGTTGCACAGAGGCATTTTAATATATTTTTATCTGTGTTCCTCTGTGCCCTCTGTGCCTCTGTGGTGAAAAGATTTTCCCAGCTTACACCCCGGCGGCCGCCCCTGTTGGCAGGCCCCGTAATCCACCGGAGGAAGGAGGACCCTTATATGTCAAAAGAATCGAGTAGTAAGAAACCCATCAGCATCCGCTACACCTGCGCCCCCAACGGCGACCAGGTGGGCCTGTCCCACTACCTGATGGCGGACGCCAAAAAGGCCAAGTAGGCTAATGGCATCCACAACTCCCAACCTGCTGGGCCCGTCCTCGGTGGCAGTCAACGCCGGGGCCGGGCCCCACTTCGACGTCCTCGAGGTGGGCCACCCGGACTACGTGGCCCTGATCAACGCCGACACCGCCTTTTGGGTCCTCTCCCCCCGGGAGGAGGCCCTGGCCTACGTGCTGGGCTCTGAACTGCCCCAGACCTTCCAGGCCAAAGAGGCCAAGCTGGCCGCCGACCTGAACAACGTGCGCTTCGGACTTCTGCCCTCCGCGGTTTACTTCAACCCCACCGAGCGCTGTAATCTCGATTGCGGCTACTGTTATCTACCCCGGGAGGCCCGTAAGGCCGGCTCCGACATGGAGCCGGGCAAAGTGCTGGAAGCGCTCTCCCGTCTGAAGGATTTTTTTGTCAGTACTCTGCCGGAAGGGGCTCGGCCCCAACTGGTGTTCCACGGCGCCGAACCGCTGTTGGCCAAGGACGCGGTCTTCCAGGGCATCGAGCAGTACGGCGACTACTTCCGCTTCGGCGTCCAGACCAACGCGGTGATGCTGGACCAAAACGCCCGGAATTTTCTGATGGAGCATAGCTGCGGCATCGGCATCTCCCTGGACGGCCCCACCGAAGAGATCGCCAACCGCACCCGGCGCACCTGGGGCGGCAGCGGCGTCTTCAACCAGACCGTCAAGATCCTGGAGGAGCTGCACGACTACCCCGGCCTGAATGTCATCACCACCGTCACCAAGGAAAATGTCCGGTCTTTGCCGGAGCTGGTGGAGTTTTTCCATGAACGGGGCGTGTCCAACGCCCTGCTCAACCCGGTGCGCGGCACTCAGCTCGGCGGCCGCAACCTGATGGCCGATCAGGCAGAACTGGCCCACTATTTCTTTGCAGCGATGGATCGTGCCTTTGAACTCTTTGATAAAACCGGGCGCAAGCTGGTAGTGGGCAACTTCGCCAACCTGCTTCTGGGGCTGGTGGCGCCGGGGGCCCGGCGGCTGATGTGCGACATCTCGCCCTGCGGCGGCGGCCGCTGCTTCTTCGCGGTGGGCGCCGGCGGCGAAGTGGCCCCGTGCAGCGAGTTCCTGGGCCTCTCCGAGTTTCACGGCGGCAATCTCTTCGACACGTCGGTGAAGGACCTGCTGGCCACCCCGGCCTTCAAACAGGTGACCACCCGGGTGGTGGAGCAATTGGACCCGTGCAAGCGCTGCGCGATCCGCCATTTCTGCGGCGCCCCCTGCCCGGCCGAGGTTTACGCCATCAACGGGACGCTTTCGGCCCCGGCGCCCATGTGCGACTTCTACGCCGCCCAGGCCCGCTACGCCTTCCGGGTCATCGCCGACGGCCGCCTGGACGCCTACCTCTGGGACGGCTGGAAGGACAGCCTGGAACCGATCCTGGTGATGTAGGCTAGAACGAAAATTGCTGAAAAAAATGGCAGGGGCGGGTTATAAAACCCGCCCCTGTCGCGTTTGGGAAATGTACGATGTGCATATCGCACAGGCTGGAAAGCCTGTGCTACCAATTTTTATGTAGTGGGAACCGCCGGGGGCGGCGGTTCTACATTTTCCTTTAAAACTGAATCTCAAACAGCGAGCTGATGGAATCCTCCGAGTGAATCCTCATGATGGCTTGGGCAAAGATCGGGGCCACCGTGCGCGGCACGATCTTCGGGCATTTCTGGGCCGCCTCGCTCAAGGGGATGGTGTCGGTGACCACCAGGCGATTCAAGGGGGACTCCGTCACCCGCTGCACCGCCGGCCCGGAGAGCACCGCGTGGGTGCAGAAGGCCGTGACGCTGCGGGCGCCATTCTGGAGAATGACCCCCGAGGCCTCGCTCAAAGTGCCGCCGGTGTCGATGATATCGTCCAGGATGACCACCTCCTTGCCCAGGACCTCGCCGATGAGGTTCATGGCCTTGGCCTTGCCCGGGGCGTCCCGCCGTTTGTCGATCAGGCCCAGGGTGGCGGTCAGGCGCTTGGCGTAGGCCCGGGCCCGGGGCACCCCCCCGGCGTCCGGCGAAACGATGGCCAGGTCGTTCTGGAAGTTCTCCCGGATGTACGGAATCATGATGGGCGAGGCGTAGAGGTTGTCCACCGGGATATCGAAAAAGCCCTGAATCTGCCCCACGTGCAGGTCCATGGTCAAAACCCGCTGCGCCCCGGCGGTGGTCAGCAGATCGGCCACCAGCTTGGCGGTGATGGGCACCCGGGGATGGACCTTGCGGTCCTGGCGGGCATAGCCGAAATAAGGGATGACCGCGGTGATGCGCCGGGCCGAGGCCCGTTTCACCGCGTCGATCATGATCAGCAGCTCCATCAGGTTGCGGTTGGTGGGCGGGCAGATGGACTGGATGATGAAGATGTCCCGGCCCCGGACGTTATCACTGATCTCCACCCGGATTTCTCCGTCACTAAACCTGGTAACCAGGGCCTCCCCCAGGGATAGGGAGAGCTGCTGGCAAATCTTGGCGGCCAATTCGGGATTGGCGTTGCCGGTGAAGATACGGATGTTGTTTCCGAGCATGGCGGCGTTCATAGTGGCGATTTCCGGGGAATTCCTTCGAATTTATTGGGATAGATCTTAGTTTGTGAATAATTATGTTAATGCAAAAGGCAGGGTTGTGGCAAGGGTAATTTCCGGCGGCTCGATTTTTTCCTGGAGCACCAGGATGCCGACGCCCTGGGCCGCGGCCTCGGCCAGTTGCCGGGCGTAAGCCGGGTCTACCCGGACCGCAGGACGCATCAGAACGGCGTCCTGGCGCTGTACCACAAAGACGTTCCACGCCTGATGGCCCTGGCGCACCAGGGCGGCCAGATGCTCCAAGTGGCGCCGTCCCCGGGCGGTGACCCCATCGGGAAACAGGGCGACCCCGTCCTCCACCCAGGTGATGCTTTTCACTTCCAGAAACAGCAGCCCCTCTTCGGAATCCTGGACAAAATCCAGGCGGCTGCCCTGGGGCACGGTCACCTCGGCTCGCACCCCTAAGGGACGGGGCAGGCCGGGAAGGCCGCCGCCGGCCAGGGCTTCGGCCACCACCCGGTTGGGCACCAGGGTATCGATGCAGGTCCAGCCGCCGTCCACCCGGGTAAAGCGCCAGGTATAGTCGGTTTTGCGGCCCGGCCGCCGGTCTTCGGTGAGCAGGATGTCGCCCCCGACCGGAGCGCACCCGGTCAGGGCGCCAGAGTTGGGCACGTGGACCCAAACCTGGTGGCCATCGGCCAGTTCCACGCGGGCCAGAAAGCGCTTATAGCGCTCCAGAAAACGAGCCGGGATCAATGGGGCGGAAAAGCGCACAGTTTCGGGAATTTTTTTAAGTGAGAATTCTCAGAAGGCGTACCAGACCCGGACCGAGCTCTGCATCCCGTCGGCGCTATGGTCCCGGTTGCCGGTTTCCAACTGGGTCTTCAGGAGGAAGCTCCAGCGCCCCAGGTCGTATTTGATGCCGGGGCCCAGGCCCATGACCCGGTCGCCGAAGGGCCGCGCCAACGAGAGGTTGTCGCCGGCGTCCGGCCGGTACAGGTAGGCGTTCAGACCCACCTTGAGGTTGGGCAGGAGACGATAATCCAGAGAGGAGCTCATTAACAGAGAGTCGCTGCGCTTTTGGGGCTCTAACTGCGCGGGTTCCCGATTATAATGCACCGAGATGTGCATTTCCAGGTTAAGGGGAAGTTTGAGGCCGGCCGCG
>JBIOJX010000071.1:0-11311 GCA_044451265.1 Desulfobaccales bacterium | reverse complement strand
TTTTTATAGCTACTCTGTGTTTCTCTGGGCTCTCTGTGTCTCTGTGGTGAATCTTTTTTTAACTTAACGCCTTGCCGGCGCCACGGAACCAGCGCCGCCAGTTCAGGCTGTCCGGCAGCAGCGGCCGCTCCCGCACCGTACGGCGCCAGAGGAACAGGGCCACCCCCACAAACAGGATATTGGAGGTCCAGGGCGCCAGGGCGGCGTCCATCTTGAAGTTGAGCGCCAGGCGCCAGGAGGCGGTGAAGACGATATAATAGACCAGGAACAGGGCCAGCCCCACCACCAGACCCCAGGTGCGGCCCTGTTGCCGGTGGCTCAGCCCCAGGGGCATGGCGATCAGGCACAGGATCAACGCCCCCACCGGCATGGCAAAGCGCTGGTTCAACTCCACCATGGCCCGGTTATAAAGGTCCGAGCCTTTGGCCTCCTTGCCCAGGGTGGCCCACAATTCCCGCAGCGACATCTCCGTCTCCGACTTGCCGCCTTTCAGCGGGAACCCGAAGAGCTGCAAGGGCAGCCGATAGCTCTTGAACTCCACCATCTGCCAGCGGTTCTGCTCCTTGCCCTCCTCGCCCCAGCGGAAGACCCGGCCGTCGAAGAGCTGCATCACCATGGCCTCCTGGCCCTCATCGAAGCTCAACTGGCCGCTCTGGGCATAAACCGTGTTGGGATTTTCCGTGTCCCGGAAGTCATAGACAAAAATGCCCTCCAGCTGGCCTTCCCGGGAGGTGACATGATTGACGAACAGCATCAGGCCGTGAAAATCGGTATTGAACACCTGCTCCTGAATGCCCAGGTCGGCCCGCTTCTTGGCCACGTCCTTCAGCAACTCCCGGGTAGCCGTCTGACCCCAGGGACTGCCGAAGACCGTGAGAAACAGGGTGAGCAGGGCGGCAGCGACGGAGAAGCCCAGGATCGGCGGCAGCAACTGGGTGAAGCTCAGCCCCGCGGTCTTGAGCGCCGTCACCTCATGATCCACGGTGAGGCGGGTCAGGGACAGCAAGATTCCCACGGTGGCCGCCATGGGCAGGGTAAAGACCAGCAGGTAGGGCAGCAGAAAGAGGCAGGTCTGTAAAACTTCCCACAGGCCCACCCCTTTGACCACAATCATCTGGGTGATCTTCATCAGCCGGCCCAGAAAGACGATGGAGGTGAAGGCCAGCAGACCAACCCAGAAGGGCGGTAGAATTTCCAGGATCAAATAGCGATAAATGATAAAGGGCATGAGTTGGCGGTTTGATAATCGTTTTTACGGCTCACTGCTTACTGCTCACTATTCTCTCTTATAGGCCAGCAAAAGGCAATCCCCCTGCCGGGCCAGGACCTGGATCTGCCCCGGCAACTCCGGCTTCAGGCTCTCCAGGTCGGTCTCCTTCAGATAAAAGAAGACCTGGGGCCGGGAGCGGGCAAACTGCGCCATCTCCCCGACGCTGGCAAAGTAAAGCTCCCGCTCCCGCCTGGGAGCCAGTTTACGCCCGAAATCCAGCTCGCTGCGCGACTCCATCAGGTGAAAAACCTGGCCGCTATAGAAGGATAGCCCCTGGGAATAGAGGTAGGCTCCCACCAGGGCGTCGCCCGGCTGCCAGCGGGACCGCACCAGGCGGCCCAACTCCCGGGGGGAACGCTCCAGGCTGAGTTGATCCAGGCCCACGGGCAGCAGACTGCTGAGGACCAGGGCCCCGACCCCTAAGAAAAGCAGACTCAAGTGCCGGCCCGCCAGGGTGAGAAGGGGAGTCAGGGTGAAGACTGCGGCCACCAAGAGCACATAGGATGGTGCCAGGTTGGCCCGGCTTAAGGCCCGCAGCAAGAATACCGGCTGCCAGAGCAGCAGTCCCACCAGCACCAGCCCCGCCATGGTCCAAACCCACAGGCTGAGCCGCAGGCCGCGGTCAATGGTCCAGGCCCTCAGGGAATCGCTGAAATCCGCCAGGCGCCTTCCCAGCAGCAAGGCCAGGGGCAACAAGGCCGGCAAAATATAAGGGGCCAGCTTCCCCCGGGACAGGGAAAAGAAGGCCAGCACCACGCCGGCCCAGATTAGTAAAAAGACCCGGTCCGGGTCCCGTTCCTGCCTTGGCGGCCACCAGGCCCAAGGCAGCAGGAAAGTCCAGGGCAGCAGCAATCCCAGCAGCACCGGCCCGAAATAATACCAGGGCTGGGGGTGGATGGCCGGGGTCAGAAAGCGGCCGAAGTTTTGCTCCAGGATAAAAAAGCGGAAATACTCGGGAAGGCGCCACTGCAAGTAGGCGAACCACGGCAGCACCAGCACCGCCAGGAGCAGCCAGCTCCAGGGCTGAATCAACATTTTCCAGGGCCGCCTCTGGATAACCACCCAGAGCCCCCAAACCAGGCCGGCCAGAATCAGGGCCACCGGTCCCTTGGTGAGCACCGCCAGCGCCAGCCCGGCATAAGACCAGGGCCACAGCCGCGGCTGCTCCAGCCGCAGCGCCATGTAACCCAGGCCGATGCCCAAATTGACCAAAAAGGCCAGGGTCATGTCCAGGGTGAGGAGGCGCCCCAAGGCCACGTAACCGGAGCAGGTGGCCAGGACCGTGGCGCCGAGAAAGGCCGCGGCCGGTCCCCACATTACCCGACCCAAGGCGTAGGCCAAAAACAGGCCGCCCAGGGCGCTCACCGCCGACGGCAACCGGGCCGCCAACTCATTATAGCCCAGCGCCTTGAAGCTCAAGGCGGTGAACCAGTAGACCAGGGGAGGCTTTTCCAAATAGGGAAAAAGATTCAGATGCGGGACCAGCCAATCCTTCAGGACGAACATCTCCCGGGCGATCTCGGCATAGCGCCCTTCGTCCGGGTCCATCAACCCCGGCGTCCCCAGACGATAAAAAAAGATCACTGCCCCCATGAGACCCAGGGCCAGGATAAAGGGCCATTCCGCGGGGGCGGGTTTTTGGTTTTCGGTTTTTGGTTTTCGGTGGTTCAAAATAAGCTTCCGTCAAGCATCCGGGTGGCGCCTCTCATTTTGGCGCAGCGCAAAAATGTAGGGGCGGACCTGCGTGTCCGCCCTTGACGTTGTGCTTCCGGGTTCACTCCTACAATTCATAATCGCGAGTTGTTCCTCTGGAGGAAGTCCCTGGCGCCGGCAAACCGCCTTTTTGAAGCTGATTTTTCCAGACGTCCATTTACGCCTCTCCAAATTCTTTGATAATAGAAGTAATTTGCCTCTTTAATTCCGGCAACTCGCGCTCCACCGCATTCCAGACAATGGGCAAATCGATCTCAAAATAATTATGCACCAGAATATTACGCATGCCGATAATTTTGGCCCAGGGGACTTCAGGATGGGTTTCCCTGATATTCGTGGATAAGGCCCGGGAAGCTTCGCCAATAATTTGGAGATATTGTAAGAACCATATTTGTATAAGTTCGTCTTGCTCGAAGAGGGCACGGCCTTTGGCCGCATACTTTTCAATATGCTCAATGGCCTCCAGGATATCTTTCAATCTCTCCCGCTCATCTCTCATAGGGGCACCGCTTCTCTAAGCACGCGCTCGCGGATTCTCTTCCTCAATCCCCTTACCGTCACCACATCCACCTTACATTCTAAAAAATTTTCTAAATCCATCAACAGTCCCCCAAGGTCAAGGAGACTTCTCCCCTCCTCTAGCTCCACCAAAATATCCACGTCACTAGCCTCATCCGCCTCTCCCCTCGCTACGGAGCCGAAGATGCGGACATTATACGCCCCGTGTTTGGCGGCGATTTCTAAAATTTCCTGCCGCTTTTCTTGCAAAATTTTCTGAAGGCTCATGCCCCTGTCCTCCTGCCCGGTGGTTCATATTATCACAATTTCCCCTAACTTTCCGAGATGATCGGGCCATAAAAAAAGCCGGCCCCCCGCAAGGAGCCGGCTGGTGTTGCTCAAGGATTTACAGCTTACTTCGACAGCAGAGGCACGATGAGCAGGGCCACGATGTTGACGACCTTGATCATCGGGTTGATGGCGGGACCGGCGGTGTCTTTGTAGGGGTCGCCTACGGTGTCACCGGTGACTGCCGCTTTGTGGGCATCAGAGCCCTTGCCGCCGTAGAGGCCGTCTTCGATGGCCTTCTTGGCGTTATCCCAGGCGCCGCCGCCTGAGGTCATGGCAATCGCCAGGAACAGGCCGGTGACGATGGAGCCGATCAGCATGCCGCCCAGGGCAACGGGACCCAGACCGGGCATGAAACCCACGACCAGAGGAGCGCACACCGGGATCAGGGCGGGCAGCATCATCTGGCGCAGAGCGCTCTTGGTGACGATGTCTACGCAGGTGCCGTATTCGGGTTTGGCAGTGCCTTCCATGATGCCGGGGATTTCCCGGAACTGGCGCCGCACTTCCTCGACCACGCCGCCGGCGGCCTTACCTACGGCCTCCATGCACAGAGCGGCAAAGAAGTAGGGCAGCAGGCCGCCGATGAACAGGCCGGCGATGACCCGCGGATCGGACAGATCAAAGGTCATGACCCCGGGGAAGGAGCGGGAGTACTCGGCGAAGAGCACCAGGGCGGCCAGACCGGCGGAGCCGATGGCGTAACCCTTGGTGACGGCCTTGGTGGTGTTGCCCACCGCATCCAGGGGATCGGTGATGTTGCGGATCTCATCCGGCAGTTCCGCCATTTCGGCGATGCCGCCGGCGTTGTCGGTGATGGGACCGTAAGAGTCAATGGCCACTACGATACCGGTCATGGAGAGCATGGCCACCGCGGTCAGGGCAATGGCATAGAGGCCGGTGCCGGCGTGCTCCAGGCCGCCGCCCAGATGGAAGGCCGCCAGGATGGCGCCGACGATGACGATTACCGGGGCCGCCGTGGACTTCATGGACATGGCCAGACCCTGGATGACGTTGGTGCCGTGGCCGGTGGTGGAAGCCAGAGCGATGGACTTCACCGGGTTAAAGCTCTTGGAGGTGAAGTACTCGGTGATGCCCACGATCAAACCGGTGAGCACTACGCCGATGACCGCCAGCAGGAAGACGTTAAAAGTCGGAATGATAAACCCGGCCCCTTCCTTCGCGGCCTTGGCGGCAACACCGCCCATGAATTTGTTGGCCAGGAAATAGAAGGCGACGATGGCGAGGAGACCGGAAACAATGAGGCCCTTATAGAGGGCGCCCATGACGTAGTCGCCTTTGCCCAATTTGACAAAATAGGTGCCGATGACCGAGGCGATGATGGAGACGCCGCCGATGACCATCGGAAAGATCACCGCCGCGGAGGTGGGACCGTAAATGGTGGCGGCCAGCAGCATGGCGGCCACTAAGGTTACCACGTAGGTCTCATACAGGTCGGCGGCCATACCGGCGCAGTCACCCACGTTGTCGCCGACGTTGTCAGCGATAACCGCAGGGTTCCGGGGGTCGTCTTCGGGGATGCCGGCTTCGACCTTACCTACCAGGTCGGCGCCCACGTCCGCAGCCTTGGTGTAGATGCCGCCGCCCAACCGGGCAAAGACGCTCACCAGGGAGCAGCCGAAGCCCAGACCGATCAGGGCGTGCATGGCATGCTCGGGAGCATTCGCCAGCAAGAACTTGTAGTAGCTGGCCACGGAAATCAGGGCCAGACCTACTACCAGCATGCCGGTGACGGAACCGCCCCGGAAGGCTACCTTCAGGGCGTGAGCCATGCTGGTGAAGGCCGCCTGGGCGGTACGCACGTTGCTCCGCACCGACACGTACATGCCGACATAGCCGGCCAGGGCCGAACCCACGGCGCCGATGACGAAGCCGATGGCCGTGTATTTACCCAGGGCGAAGAGGAGCACGAAGATGACCGCGCCAACCATGGCCACGGTCTTATACTGCCGGTTCAAGAAGGCATTGGCCCCTTCCCGCACTGCCGCTGAGATCTCCTGCATCCGCGGATTGCCGGCATCTTGTTTCAAAATCCAGGTGGTGGTCATCAAGCCATAGGCGACGCCCACGAAGCCACAGATCAAGGCAAAAGTCATAATATCCATAACCGTCCGCATCCCTCCTGAAAATGTAATTAATCCCTTAAATTTAAGGTATTTGCGCAGAGTGTGGTGAAACCCGCCTCACCGCCCCTACCCCCGTTCCCGATCCCGGAACCGCAATCCGGTACCTGAATGTCAATTCATACCCCAAATTGCCACCCGAAGTAAAGGAAAAATTTCACAAGTCTAAATTTATTACTACTCGGAATCTGAGGGCGAATCGGGAGGTTCCAGGCGAAGCGGGGCCTTGGGCAAATAATTTTTTTCTCGAGACTCATCCAGGCCGGCGGCCAATTCCGGATGGGCCTTGGGGTCGACGACGATCACCCCGTGGCGCTCCGCCAGGGTCAGGAGATACTGGTATTCCATGGCCTTCTTTTGCAGGCGGTAACGCAGGATGAGACGCACCCAAAGATAAAGGAATCCCAGGGCCAGCAAGGCAATGAGGAGATACGAGCCCCCCAGGCCGATGGCCTTGATGCCCGAAGTGATCAGGGTCAAGGCGGTTTTCCCTTTAATCGAGAACCCTATGACCGCCATGAAGACCAGCAGGCCCAGGAGATAACGCCACCGACCCAACCTGGCGCCCAGTCCGCCGGAGGTCTCCGGAGCCTTACAAAGAATTTCGAAGCCCTGGATGATGAGGCCGAACAGGAACAGCAGGGCCATGGGCGCGATGAAGCTGGCCAGCAGATATTGCTTCCAGGGAAAGGGCGTCGGGGTTCTGACCGGCGTCCCGAAGACCCCCTCAAAATCGATCTGCCAGATGAGGGTGAAGACCAGGATGAGGATCTCCACCAGGGCCACCACCACCAGAAAGCTGTTAAAGATGTAGCGCTTCTCCAGGGGGTCATAAAAATTAAAAAAACTGGCCATATCTGAGTTTCGAGTTTCGAGTTTTTAGTTTCGAGTTGTTAATTTGGCGCCGGGGCACACCTTGCCGTGCCCTCCCCGGCTACCGTTAATTCCCCATAGTATAATCCCGCGGCCCACAGGAAGATCAGGCCATCCTCCAGGATCGGCGCCAGGCCTACTTGCCGGGTGAAGAACAGGCCGCAGCCGCAATCGATCTTCAACCCCCGGGCCGCGGTAATCAACATGACCAGCAAAAAGGCCCCGGCCAGCCAACCCAAAATCAGCAGGCAACTGCGCCGCTTCAGGCCCAGCGCCAGCAACAGGCCGGCCGCCACCTCCAGCCAGGGGAGCACCGCGGCCGCCGTCCCCGCCAGGGCCACCGGCAGCAGCCCGTAGGCCAGCACCGCTTCGGCGAACTCATAGGGGTGCCACAGTTTCAAACAGCCGGCATAAACAAAGAGGCCTCCCAGGATAATTTCGAACAGGCGAAAAAGCAGTGATTTGGCCGGAAAGCCCAAGGTTGTCTTACCTCGTTAATTAACCACGGGGGAAAAGGGGAAAAGGGGAAAAGGGTAAACGGGAAAACGGCAAAACGCCGCAAAGTCTTGGTCTTTTCCCTTTCCCCTTTTAACCTTTTCCCCCAAATTATTTACTGGTGTCCGCCGGATAGCCGGCCTCATCCCAGGCCCGGAAGCCGCCCATGAAGACCTGCACCCGGCTATACCCCAGGGACTGGAGCTTCTCCGCGGCTCTCAGAGCCGCCTCACAACTGCTCATGCCGCAGTAGACCACCAGTTCGCGGTCAGTCGGAATCCCGGCCACCGCCCGGGCCCCTTCCTGATCCAGGCGTTCCCGGCTGAGATTGAGGGCCCCGGGAATGCGCAGTTCGGCATACTCTTCGGCGCTCCGGGCATCGACGAACAGGGCCTGCCCTTTCTGGAAAATTTCATAGGCCTGGGCCAGGTTCAGGGTTTTAATTCCCTGAAATTCCTTCCGGAGGCGCTGCTCCCGCTGGGTTTCGAGGTAGGCCGGCAACCCCCCGGTCCAGGAGAGGCGCACCAGCTGCCACTGCAGCCCCAATCCCAAAACCGCCGCCAAAAGGAAAATAAATCCGGCCCAGGCAATGTCCTGCTGCATACGTCGTCGGATCATGGCTGGTGCTCTGCCTATAAAAGGTTGTTCTGTGTATCCTCCGAAACTGGCTCCTATCCCTGGAGCGAACCCGCGGCACTTTACTCAATAAATGATTATGGCATTATCACTTTTTAAGCTATAAATTTTTCGCTATGAGCACCCCTGCGCCGCCCATCGCCGCCATTGCCTTCGACCTGGGCAACGTTCTGGTCCAGGTGGACCATATGCGCTTCTGCCGCCGGCTGGCCGCAGTGGCCGGCTGGACGCCCCCAGAGGTCTATGCCGCGGTGTTTCAAACCGGCCTGGAACCGGGCTACGACACCGGCCGGATCTCCTCCGAGGAATTTCATCGCCGGGTCCAGGACCACTTCCGCCTGGACCTGCCTTTCCCCAGGTTCCGGCAAATGTGGGCCGAAATCTTCGACCCCTTGGAAGATATGGAGGAAGTGGCGGCGCGCTTGTCCCGGCGCTACCCCCTCTATCTCTTGTCCAACACCAATGAACTGCATTTCCAGTATATTCGGGAAAAGTATGCCACCTTGCTCAGTCACTTCCGGGCCTTCACCCTGTCCTATCTCGTGGGCAGCCGCAAACCCGAGCCGCAGATCTTCCAGGCCCTGATCCGGGAGGCCGGGCTGCCGCCGGCCCAAATCCTCTACACCGACGATAACCCGGAGTTCGTGGAGGCAGCCAGGGATCATGGCCTGGTGGCCTGGCAGTTTACCTCGCCCCGGGAATTTCGGGAACAGCTCAGGCTAAATGGCCTCTGGTAGCTGCTGCTCCTTTTGCCTTTAACTAAAAACTCGAAACTCGAAACTCAATACGGTTTGCCGATGGCCTTATCCAATTGGGCCTCAAATACCCGGTAATTATACAGCGTCTGGACGAAATTGAGGTCCGCCTGGGAAAACTGCACCTGGGCGTCGGTAACTTCGATAATGGTGCTCACTCCGGCCTGGTAGCGTCCCCAGGCCAGGCGCAGGTTCTCCCGGGCCGCCTCCAGGGCCTTCTTGGTGGCCCGGATGAGCTCCCACCCGGATTTGACGTTAAGGTAGGCCTGGTTTACTTCCTTGGTGGCGTTCTGGCGCAGCACCTCGTAATTTTCCATGGCGGCCCGCAACTGCGCCGTGTTCTGGCTTACGGTATACTTGGTGGATAAGCCATTGAACAGCGGGAAGGTCATGGCGGCCCCCACGTACCAGTTGCTGGGCATCGTGGCGAAGGGCTGATCGACGCTCTGCCAGCCGTAAGCCGCAACGGAATTGAGGGTCGGGAAATAGCCGGCCTTAGCCACCTTAATGGCCGCCTGGTTGAATTCCTGCTGAAAGCGATTCTTCTGGATTTCCGGCCGCCGTTCCGTGGCTTGGGCCAACAACTCTTCCAGAGGCCGGGGCTGGGGGGTCACCTCCAGGACGTCTTCCACGTCCTTATAGGGCCAGGTCTTGATCCCCAGGGCGTTCTGCAACGTTACCCGGGCCAACTCCACGTTGTTTTTCGCCTGGATGAGGTTGGCTTCGGCCTGGTAGAGGTTGGCCTCCGCCTTGGTGACGTCGATCTTGGCCTTCAGGCCCACCTGATAAAACCCCTGGGCCTGCTTGGTCAATTCTTGGTTCTGCCGCACCGTCTCTTCCTGGACCTTCAGGGCCCGCCGGGCCGCCAGGTAGCCGAAATAACCGGTGCGCAGATCCAGCACCACCTGCTGGCGGGTGCCGAGATAATCCTGCTCGCTGCCCTTGAAGTTGGCCCGGGATTCGGCCACCGTCCCCGGCGTCTTTCCGAAGTCGTAGAGCAACTGAGTCGCCTGAAACTGATAAAAATAGAAATTGCCGGCCGGGGTGGAAATGCCGGCGGTACTCAACGCGCCCACCGGACCGGTTGAGGTTTGGGGCTTCAAAGTAGCGGCAAAGGCATTGCCGTAATAATAACTCCCCAGAAAATTGGCCTGCGGAAAATAGTTGGCCCGGGCTACCCCGATGCCCTCCCGGGAGGCCGCCAGGTTCTCCCGGAACTGCTTTACCGCCGGAGGTTCTTTCAAGGCGACCCCGATCGCCTGGTCCAGGGTGAGATTGCCGCCCTCCCCTTCCCCGGCGGCGCGCCCCGGCATCCCTGCCAACAGCAGCGTCGTCAGAATCAGGGCCAGCGCCCCGCCTTGCCATAATTTTTGCCTCATATACAGTTCCTGAAATATTTCATACAGTTATAAAACAGGTTTGCGTAAGTGAAAGTCGGTGGCCTGCTCGAAGGCGTAGGCCGCCTGCAAAATTTCGGCCTCGCCGAAGGGCGGCCCCAGGAGTTGCAGACCGATGGGCAGCCCCCCGGAGCTGAAGCCACAGGGCACCGAAATCCCGGGAATCCCGGCCAGGTTGGCGGAGATGGTGAAGATGTCCGACAGGTACATGGTGAGAGGATCGGCCAGCTTCTCCCCCAGGCGGAAGGCCGGGGTGGGCGACACCGGACAGGCAATCAGGGCGCAGTCTTTAAAGGCCGTCTCGAAATCCCCCCGGATCAGGGCCCGCACCTGGGAACCCTTCTTGTAGTAGGCGTCATAATAGCCGGCGGACAGGGTATAGGTGCCCAGCATGATGCGGCGGCGCACCTCGGCCCCGAAGCCCTGGGTCCGGGTGTTGAGGTAGGTCTCCATGAGGTTCTTGCCTTCGGCCCGGAAGCCGTACTTCACCCCGTCGTAGCGGGCCAGGTTGGAGGAGGCCTCGGCCACCGCCACCACGTAATAGGTGGCCACGGCATACTCGGTGTGGGGCAGGCTCACTTCGAGCAGTTGCGCCCCCAACCCCTCCAGGGTCTTCAGGGCCGCCCGGATGGCCGCCTCCACTTCCGGGTCCAGGCCGTGGCCGAAATACTCCCGGGGCACGCCGATCTTCAGGCCCCTGACCTCCCGGCCCAGGACCGCGGCATAGTCCGGTACCGCCTGCGGCACCGAGGTGGAGTCCTTGGGGTCATGGCCGGCGATGGCCTGGAGCAGCAGGGCCGCGTCCCGCACCTCCTTGGTGAGGGGGCCGATCTGGTCCAGGGACGAGGCGTAGGCCACCAGGCCGTAGCGCGACACCCGGCCGTAGGTGGGCTTGAGTCCCACCACCCCGCAATGGCTGGCGGGCTGTCGGATGGAGCCGCCGGTATCGGAGCCCAGGGCGCCGCTGCACAGGTCCGCGGCCACCGCCGCGGCGGAGCCGCCGGAGGAGCCCCCGGGGATATAGCCCCGCTTCCAAGGGTTTTGGGTGGGGCCGAAAGCCGAATTTTCGGTGGAGGAGCCCATGGCGAACTCGTCCATGTTGGCCTTGCCCAGAAACACCGCCCCCTCCCGGCGCAAGCGAGCCACTGTCGTGGCGTCGAAGGGCGGGACAAAATTTTCCAG
>JBIOJX010000070.1:0-11337 GCA_044451265.1 Desulfobaccales bacterium | reverse complement strand
TAAAATTTCCCGGTAGGCATCCATAATGGAGATTATCACCCTTAAGCGCCATTCCACGGAAGAATTGATCGCCCGCCTCCGCCAGGTGCCCCTCCTGGACCAGCCGGAGGTGATGATTTATGAGCGGGCCTTCATCAGCCTGGAGCAGATTCACACCGATTGCCTGCACCCAGCGCAAAACTACCTGTGGCTGAAGGAGCTCCGCAAGACCCAGGATTTGGGTTGGAGTCTGGCCGCGCAGGGGGTGGACCTGTTCCACCTGGACGGCTTTGTCACCTATACCGTGCTGCAGGGCGACGGCTCGGAAGCGACCTTCGATCTTTATCCGCCCATCGTGGAGGAGTCCATCGAAGCGGACGGCACCGTGGCCCTGCTCATCAACGACGGCATGCACCGTCTCTACCTGGCTCGGCTGGAGTGGGTGGTGCCCCAGGTGACCTATATCCGGGGGGTGGACAAGGCCTACCCCTATTACGCCTATCCCCGGCGGGAGCGCTGGGAGGGACTGGACCTGCTGGCCGACAACCCCGACCCCAAGACTTACCTGAAGAAATGCCATCGCGTGCGGCACAACAAGCGGCTGTACCGGGATTTTCAGGCGGTGTTCGCCAATGTGGGCCGCTCGCGCAGCCGACTGTTAAAAAAATAGGGGGCTGAGCCCGCCAACAGCAAGCTTATAACTGTCGGGGGCAAGTACGGCCTGCCCCTGATCTTGACCATCGAGACCGGAGGAGCGTCGGAAAGATGATTGACAAGTCTGGGGCAAGGACCTATTTAAGGGCCATGGCAGGTCGGAGTGCAACACTTATCGTGGTAGTGGCGGCGTTCTGCCTGCTCTGGGGGCTGGTCGGCCAGTCCTACGCCGGGGCGGTGCAGGAGGCCAATGCCGGCAATGAGGGCCAGACCATTGACCTCAGCAAGCTGCCCGTGAAAGGAAAAATCACCGTGGTGGACGTCTTTAGCCCCTTTTGCCCACCCTGTATGAAGTTATCCCCGTTGCTGGAGCAGTTGGCCCAGAAGCGTTCGGACCTGGCGATCAAAAAAGTGAACATCCAGCGGCCGGAGGTCTCCGGGAAGATCGATTGGCAGTCGCCGCTGGCGCAACAACTTGGCCTCCAATCGATCCCGCACTTCATGATCTTTAATGCGAAAGGCAAATTGGAGGCTCAAGGGCAAGAGGCCACGAAGCAAGTGGTAGGTTGGCTCCAGGAGGCCGGGTTATTAAAGCAATGACCTCCAGAAGGGGTGGGGGCCGAACCGGATCTTCTGCAGCGAGGAGCAGGAAGCCATGAAGGTTACAAGTGGACGTGGCCTGCGGGCTGCGGTGCTCATGCTTTTAGTCGGCTTTCTCGGCTGCGGGCTGCCGCCGGCGGCGGAGCCGCCTCTGACCGTGGCGGCGGCCCAGGCCACCCTGGATAGCTGGAATCCCAGCTACTGCAAGGTGGCGGAGTTTTACGGTCTTTATAAACCGGAGGGCGGCGGGACTACCCAGGTGGCTTACGTGAACCTGGTGAACCCCAGTGACAAGGCGCAAAAGCTCGTGGTCTATGCCGCCACCTTCCAGCTTCTGAGCCGTCCCGATGGCAAGCAGCAGTGGTTTATGACCAGCCTGCTCACCCACGGGCAAGGACTTTTTGTCAGGCGGCAGGGTTGGGATAACCTGATGCTCCCGCTGAAGGCACTGAGCAGTAAGCAGTGAGCAGTAGTCATGAGCCTTCGGCTCACCCATAAATTATGCAAAGCTGGGGCGGGCCTCTGTGCCCGCCCTTTCCCGTCCTGGCCGGGTGAGCCGAATGATTGCGGCCCCGGGCCTGCCTAATAGCCACCAACTTGGATTTTGCTTCCCTATTTTAGTGCGTGGAGCGCACCCTACACCTTGGGAGTAAATTGGGCCAGATCATCTAGGCCTAGTTGCTTTTCTATACCCGCCACTTCGGCGACGATCTTCTCGAAGCCGTCTTTGCCGAACAATTTCTGCTCTTTGTCCTCGAATTGATCGCCCAGGACATCGAACTCCTTGGGGTTGATGACCGTGCGGAAGGCGGGGTAGAGGACCGTGTCCTCCCAGGCGGCGTGGGGCCGGTACATGCGGTTGAAGGAGGCCAGAAGGCTGCCGACCTGCTGGCGGGCGGCCGGATCTTTTAGGCTGGCCTGAGCCGAGGTTTCCAAGGTGGCGATGAGCCGGCGGCCGGCCCGATGTTGGGCAAGTAAGACCTTCACCAGGTCCGTCAGCTTGCCGGCCTGGACGAACCTGGGAAAGATGGCATCTTCTTCATCTTTCTCGTGATAGTCCTGGATGAAGGTCCGGATGAGTTTGGCGGCCTGGGTGATCAGGGCCGGGGAAAATTCAGCCGCACCCTGCAAACGCTTAGCGAACTCGTCAAAAGTCAGCATGAGGCGGCGCAGCACCCCGTGCTCCCGCATCAGATCCTCGGTTGGGGTGACGTCGATGGCGGCTGCTTTGGTTGGTTCCGCGGCCAGGAGCTGAGCCGGACCCAGCAGGGCGGCCGCGGCGGCCAGGGCGCCGCCCTGACGGAGGAAATGGCGGCGTGCGGCGGCGAATTTGATTTGGTCAGCCATGGGGGACCTCCTCAACAAAGACATGGGAGAGATCCTGCCGGGTGACGGGACCCCATGCACTAGTTTAAGCATTGGCCAGCCCATTGTCACTTATCCGGTGAACTATCCAGTCGCGGTTCATTAATAGCAAGCCGCCGGCAGGCCGGTGGTGCGGGCCTCTCGCCGGTGCCGGCGCAAGACGGCGGCCTGGCCCGGCAAAGATAAATTATTTAGGCAACCGGGGTAAGAGGTTGGGAGGCGCGGAGAGCAGCGGCAGGCGCTGGAAAGCTGACTAGTTGATGGCCGCGAGCCCAAACCAAAAAGCCCCCAAGAAATCCTTGGGGGCTTCGCTCGTTCGATCAGCCGGAATCTCTAAGCCAGAGATGCCGGGCCACGGATAAAGGATCAACCACCCTGTTCCGGCGATACCGGCAGCGGGGTGATGACCGGAGCCAATTTCTGGTACTTCATGCCGAAGGCCCGAGTTTCAAAGGCCTTGGGATTGAAAGCCTTGGTCAGCTCCACTTCTTCCGGGGTCAGGATCCGGACGATGCCGTAAGGATCCATCACGGCGAACCGCTCGCCTTTGGCCAGGCACGAGGCTACCGTCTCTTCCCCCTTGAGTTCCTGCTTCGAGACGCAGAGCAACTTAGCGCCGCCAGCCGCTTTCGGCTGCTGGGCCATTGACGCAGTTACCATGAAACAAACTGCCATTAAAGCCACCATCAACCCTACCACAACTTTTGACCGCATGCTCCTTCCTCCTTAGCTAAGGTTGACACCCGGCTTTCCCCCCCTAGGTTTGCAACTGAGAAAAAGCCGCTAACTCCTTTCCAGGCACATAATATATGTCCCACGGTGGAAAAGTCAACTTAAATATGCGCTCCGAAAAAAAATCACTTTTTGGGCAACTGCCTAGTTATATGGATGAATTGCCGTAAACCGGGGTGACCGGCTGGGTCGCCCCGCGAGGCGTTTCCCCACAGAAAAAAATGCGTCGGAGGCCAGGTTTAGGCTGGCAGACCCCCGTCCCAGGCCCAGCGCCCTGGTGTCAGGCTGAACCTCAGCCTCACTGTTCCGGAGAGACCGGCAGCGGCGGAATGGCCGGCGCCTCCCGGAAGTACTTAACGCTAAAGGCCCGGGTGTCGAAGACCCTGGGGTTGAAGGCCTGGGTCAACTCCACTTCTTCCGGGGTCAAAATGCGCACCAGGCCGTATTGATCGACCACCGCGAATCTCTCTCCCTTGGCCAGGCAGGAGCCCACCGTTTCTTCGCCCTTGAGAGTCTGTTGGGAGACGCAGAGCAGCTTGACCTGAGGCAGGTCCGCAGAAGCCGCGGCCAATAACAGGAACGCCAGGGCCAGGATCAGGATCACCTTGAGCTTCATGAATTGCTACCCCTTTGCCGGATTTAGATTCTGCTTATTTCCTGAGAATAGTTCTTAAATACTAAATTAGGCCCTCCAGGACGAAAGTCAATGGCAGCGCCGGCGGGAAAGAAAAAATCCGCGGCTTTTTGGGGGAGCACCGCGGATATCGCCCGGCTTGAGGTAGAATAATAAGAGTACCCAGGCAGGGTATAATTTTTATTGCGAAAAGATAAATGTGCAAAATCGATTAGTTAATCTGCTTAGAGCCCGCGGCAAGTCAGAGGGGTGCAATTTTTTTTGGACAAATGGAAAAAATTAGCATAATCTCACTGTTTAGAAATCCACCACAAGATTGCGCAATATTGCAACTGTCGAAAAATTAAACAATAAAAATGAAAAAAATTTCAAGCCAGCGATTTTTTCCTTGTCAGAACCGATTAAATAAGTGAATAATTTCACATAAACCTTCTGACTTTAACCGGATTTTTCAGCAGTAATCAGATCAGCTAAGGATTGGAGTTATGGCGAAAGGTAGACCACTGCTTCGATGGGCTGGGTTCCTGGTGGTGTGTGCGGTCTCGTTTTACTGTATCGGGGCCCAGAGCGGGGAGGAGCCGGCGAAGACGGTAAAGGCGCCCGAGGTGGGGCGGCCGGACCTGGTCAAGATCGACACCCTGGCGGCGTACGGCAAGCTGGAGCTGCCGCCGGTCACCTTCTCCCACGATAAGCACACCGACGTGCTCCTCAAGGAGAAGAAGACCTGCGAAACCTGCCACCCCGCGGCTAACGGCAAGCTGTCCCTGGCCTTCAAACGCCAGCCGACAGCGAAGCCGGCCGCGCTCAAAGACCTCTATCATCAGTACTGCATCGGCTGTCACATGGAGACGGCTGCCGCCGGTAAGCCGAGCGGGCCGCCGGACGGTTTGTGCCGCGGCTGCCACAACGCCGAGCCGCCACAGGCCGTCAGGCTGGACGCCGGCCTGGACAAGACGGTGCATTTTCGCCACGTGGACTCCAAGCAGGTCCCGGCGGCGGCCGGCGACAAGGACAACTGCGCCAGTTGCCACCACGAACTCGACAAAAAGACCAAAAAGCTCGTTTATGCCAAGGGCAAGGAAGAGCCCTGCCGCGATTGCCATTTGAGCAAGGCCAAGGACGGGGTCAAGAGCCTGGAGCAGGCGGCGCACCAGCAATGCGTGCTCTGCCATCTCGAACTGGCCAACAAGGGCGTGAAAGACCATGGCCCTTACCTCTGCGCCGGCTGTCATAGCGCCGCGGGCCAGGCCCTGGTGGCCAAGAAGAATCAGGAGATGCTGGCCAAGCTGCCGAATAAGGAAGTCCCGCGGCTGCTGCGGGGGCAACCGGACGCGGCCCTGATCACCCCGAAGCTCGAAGACGGCAAGCCGGTCAAGGCCGGCTTGATGGAGCCGGTGGCCTTTGACCACAAGGCCCATGAGAAGTTCAGCAATAACTGCCGGGTCTGCCACCATGAAGGCATGGAGGCGTGCGAGAACTGCCACACGCTCGGGGGAGCGAAGGACGGCGGCATGGTGACCCTGGAGAAGGCGATGCATTCGCTGAAGAGCCAGCATAGCTGCGTCGGCTGCCACACCGCCAAACAGGCCTCGCCGAACTGCGCCGGCTGCCACAACCATATCAGCAAGTCAAACAAGCCCGAAGACGCCAACTGCAAGCAGTGTCACCTGCCGGGCAGCTTACCGGGCGGCGGGACGCTGCGCGAGAGCCTGGCAAAATTGTCCAAGCCGCAGAAGGCCAGTCTGGCCGAGAGCATGCTCAAGAGCCGGAAGCTGAACCCCGGCACCTATGCCGAGGCCGACATCCCGGAGACCGTGGTGATCAAGGATCTGGCGGACCAGTATAAGCCGTCGGAGTTTACGCACCGCAAACACGTCCAGGCCCTGATGAAGGGTATGAAAGGCAGTCAGCTGGCGGAGTACTTCCATCGGGATCCGGGCACCATCTGCCAGGCCTGCCACCATAACAGCCCGCCGTCCAAGAACCCGCCCGCCTGCCTCAGTTGCCACAGTGACCAGAGCAAGCAGGTGCGGGAGGGAAATCGTCCGGCCCTGTTGGCGGCGCAACATCAGCAGTGCATGAGCTGCCACACGGACATGAAACTGGAGAAGCCGGCGGCTACGGCCTGCACCGAGTGTCACCAGGAAAAGAAGAAGTAATTCGGCCTTGGGCTGATAGAGGAGTAGATCTATGCTACGAAGAACGTTTCTTGGGCTGCTTGGAGCCGCCGGGTTGGGCGCGGCGCTGGGCAAGCCGGCTCATGCCGCCGGACACCAGGAGTTCAAGGGGTATCCCGGAAGCTTCGGCGTGCTGTTCGACGCCACCCGCTGCATCGGCTGCCGCAGATGCGAAGCCGGTTGCAACAAGGTGAACGAGCTGCCGCCGCCGCCCGAGCCTTTCGAAGACCTGAGCGTTCTGAACCAAAAGCGCCGGACCCACGCCTGGACTTATACCGTAGTCAACCGCTATGACAATATCCCAGGGGCGGCGGGACCGGTCTATAAGAAGTGGCAGTGCAACCATTGTCTGGAGGCGGCTTGCGCCTCGTCCTGCTTCGTCCGGGCCTTCACCAAAACCCCGCAGGGCGCGGTGACCTGGGACGGCACGGTGTGCGTGGGCTGCCGCTATTGCATGATCGCCTGCCCCTTCGAGATTCCGACCTTCGAATACAACGAGCCGTTGACCCCCCGGATCAGGAAGTGCACCCTGTGCAATCCCCAGATCACTTCGGGCAAGCTGACCGTGCCGGGCTGCGTGGGGGCCTGCCCCGTGGAGGCCCTGGTCTACGGCAAGCGGGACGATCTGATTCACATGGCCCGGAAGCGCATGCACGATTTCCCGGGGCGCTATCTGGAGCAGATTTACGGCGAGCACGAGATGGGCGGCACCAACTGGCTCTATCTCTCGGGGGTGCCGTTTGCGGCGCTGGGCATGCGGGAAGACCTGGGCACCACCCCGGCTCCTGAGCTAACCTCCGGGGCCCTGGCCACGGTGCCCATCGTGGCCGCGGTCTGGCCCGTACTGCTGACCGGCATCTACGCCATCAACAAGCGCAAAGATAAAATCTCTCGGCAGGAGGAGGCCCAGGCCGTGGGCCGGGCCGTGTCCCAGGCCCAGGCGGAGGCCGAGGCCAAGCTGAGCAAGGCCATGACCAAGGCCGAGGCCGAGAAGAAGGCCGCCATCGAGCGGGAGGTCAAGAAGGCCCTGGAAGAGGCGGCCAAGGGCCAGGAGGGTGAATAGCATGACCACCGAAAATCCCACCGCTAAGCCATCGTTGGTCACGCCGTTCAACGTCGTGGTCGGCATCATCATCCTGCTCGGGGCGGTAATCACCTTCCTGCGCTTCACCAAGGGTCTCGGGGGTGTCACCAACCTGTCGGACAATAACCCCTGGGGGGTGTGGATCTCCTTCGACCTCCTGTGCGGCGTGGCCCTGGCGGCCGGCGGCTATACCACTTCGGCGGCCTGCTACGTCTTCGGCCTGAAGCGTTATCACTCCGCGGTCCGGCCGGCGATCCTCACCGCCTTCCTGGGCTACGCCCTGGTGGTCTTCGCTTTGCATTACGACGTGGGCCGGCCCTGGCGGCTGCCCTATCCCATCTTCGTGCAGTCCGGCACCACCTCGGTGCTCTTCGAAGTGGGCCTGTGCGTCTTCCTCTATCTGGTCACCCTCTTCGTCGAGTGGACGCCGGCCGCTCTGGAATGGCTCGGTTTCAGAAAATATCGGAATATCATCGTCCGGGGAACCATGGCCCTGACCATCTTCGGTGTCGTCCTCTCCACCATGCACCAGAGCTCGCTGGGGGCCCTGTACCTGATCGCGCCCTCCAAGCTGCACCCGCTGTGGTATTCGACCTACATCCCGGTCTTCTTCTTCATTTCGAGCATCGCCGCCGGGCTGTCTATGGTGATCTTCGAGGGGACGCTGTCGCACCATTTCCTGCACCACAAGATGGACAAGACTTACCTGAGCGAGCACAATGACGTGATCCTGGGCTTCGCCAAGGGCGCTTCCATGGTGCTGGCCTGCTACTTGCTGCTCAAGGCCGTCGGCATTGGCCTGGATAACAAATGGCACTACCTGCTGACCGGTTACGGGGCCTGGTTCCTGGTGGAACTCCTGGGCTTCGTGGCCCTGCCGTGCTTCCTGTACGCCATGGCGGTGCGGGAGCAGAACCTGAAACTGGCCAAATGGGCCTCGGTGCTGACCGTGCTCGGCATCGTGCTCAACCGCTTCAACGTCTCCTGGTTCGCCTTCAACTGGCAACTGGCCGCGGCTGACCGTTATTTTCCCAGCTGGATGGAGATCGTCATTTCCATCTATATCGTCACGATCGGGGTCTTGATCTTCCGTTTCATCTCCAACAAGATGCCGATTTTCTACGAGCATTCGGAGTATAGGGAGCATGCCCCGCATGAGGGTGAGGAAGAAGAGGGACCTGAGTTCACGGAGCACAAGTTGCACCGCCACCCCCAAACCTTTGGGCATTAAGGAAGGGAACCATGGAAAACCAATTCTATACGCTGCATGACTTCCTGGTCTATACCAAGGGCGCGGCCTATTACCTGATGGGCGTGTCGGTCCTTGGCATACTCGGCTTCTGGCTATACATCACCGGCAGGGACGAAGACACCTTCATCAAGTAGCGGCGAGGGCCGTCCGGCGGCCTGGCGGAGGAGTGGAATATGCAACAAATATATATGTTTCTCACCGGTCCCATGCTGTGGCTGTCCTTCGGGATCTTCTTCGGCGGGCTGGCCTATCGGGTGGTGCAATACATCCGCGGCCTGGACTGGCAGGCCGACCGGGTGGCTTACCAGGCCTGGCCGTTCCTGGGGATCAAGGGCGCCTTGCGCTCCATCGTCCACTGGCTGGTGCCCTATTATTCCGTGGGCTGGCGGGCCAAGCCCCTGTATACCTTTGTCTTTTTCCTCTTCCATATCGGGCTGGTGGGCGTGCCGCTGTTCCTGGTAGGCCACGCGGTCATCTTCAAGGAGCGCTGGGGGGTGAACTGGCCGACCATGTCCATGGGAATGGCCGATATCCTGACCATCGCGGTGATGGTCACCGCGGTGATGATCGCCATCAGGCGCATCGGCCTGCCCGAGGTCCGGATCGTCACTACGCTCTATGACTATTTCCTGATCGTGGTGAGCGTCACCCCGTTCGTCACCGGCTTTTTGGCCGTGCACCAGGCGCCCCCGGACTACAACCTGTGGCTCATCGCCCACGTCCTGAGCGGTGAACTCCTGTTAGTCCTGATCCCGGCCACCAAGCTCTGGCACGTGGTGGGCTTCTTCCTCTCCCGAGGCCAGATCGGCGCGGACTTCGGGATCAAGCGGGGTTACAAGGGCAAGGGTTTTGCCTGGTAGAAATATTGTCCAGGATAAAATATGGTATATAATATAAGAATTATTGTTTTTCGGGTTGCCCGCCGCCGGGCGCGGCCGGCAATGCCGTAAGGAGTGAAGATCCATGCCGGAAGGAACCCTCTGCAACAAGAAGACCGTCGACACCAAGGAGTATCTGGATGCGCTCCTGGCCGACAAGAGCGGCAAGAAATATTATGAGGAGATGCAGCATCTCGACATCGATAAGGAGAAGCTGAAGAACACCTTGGCGGCCTCCATGAAGTCGAGGATGCGCGCCTGGCTGGAGCTCTGCTCCCATTGCGCCCTGTGCAGCGACACCTGCTTTCTGTACCTGGCCAACCGCCGCGATCCGACCCAGGTGCCGTCGTACAAGATTCAGTCCACCCTGGGCAAGATCGTCAAACAGAATGGCGACGTGGACAACGCCCACATGCGCTACTGCATGGACGTGGCCTGGTCCAAATGCACCTGCTGCAACCGTTGCGGCACCTTCTGCCCTTACGGCATCGACATGGGCGTCATGTTCGGGTACCTGCGGGGCCTGTGCTTCTCGCAGGGCTTTGTGCCCTGGGAGCTGAAGATCGGCTCGGGCATGCACCGCATCTATCGGGCCCAGATGGATGTGACCTTCCGAGGACTGGGTGGAGACCTGCGAGTGGATGGCCGACGAGCAGCAGGACGAATGGCCTGGCCTGGAAATCCCGGTGGACAAGGTGGGCGCCGACCTGATGTACACCCTGAACGCCCGGGAACCCAAGCACTATCCGGAGGATATTGCCGACGCCGCCATCCTCTTCCACATCGCCGGAGAGAATTGGACGGTACCCAGCGAAGGCTGGGAACAGACCAGCCTGGCGATGTTTGCCGGGGACTGGGGCGCCTGCAAGATGATGGTGGAGAGCGTTTACGGGGCCATGGAGCGACTGAAGCCCAAGCGGGTCTTAGGCACCGAATGCGGCCACGCCCACCGGGCCACGGTGATTGAGGGTCCTTATTGGGCCGGGCGCAAGGACGGCCGGCCGCCGGTGGAGTACATCCACTACACCGAGTGGGTGGCCGAGGCTCTGCGCACCGGCAAGATCAAGATCGACCCGGACAAGAGGATCAAGGAACTGGTGACCTTGCAGGATTCCTGCAACTATATCCGCAACTATGGGCTGGCGGACGTCACCCGGGAGATCATCAGCTACTTGGTGGAGCCGGGCTACTTCGTGGAGATGCACCCCAACCGGGAACACAATTACTGCTGCGGCGGCGGCGGCGGCTTCAACGGCATCGGCATGTATCGGCAGCAGCGCAACGTGGGCCTGAAGGTCAAGCGGGACCAGATCCTGGCCACCGGCGCCAAGCTGGTCATCGCCCCTTGCCATAACTGCTGGGATGCCATCCGAGACCTGGAGGAGGTTTACGAGTTGGGGATCAAGTGGAGCTTCCTGAAGCCCCTGCTCATCAAGATGGCCATCATCCCCGAGCATCTGAAACCCAAGGAAGAAGAAGAGTAAGAGAAGTTTCAGGCTAAAAAAACTGGGCGCCTGGCTCCCTGGTAGAGTCAGGCGCCTTTTCCTTTTTAGACAAACCTGCTCGGCTTGCCGCAGCGGGAAGGCGGAAAAAGGCGCGCCCATTATTGCGAGCGATAGTGGTGCAGCTTTTCCGGGCTGTGCCGAAAAGCCGCACAGGCTGGAAAGCCTGTGCTACCTGAAAAATGACCTGCCAACCCCGGGTTTCCGGCAATAGTTATTTTTGGTGAGCGACGCCCGGGCGGGACCTTAATGCTGCCGGCCTGAACGCGAACAGGTGTAACTGACTAAAAATTATCGCAAAAAAATCCCACCCCTGACTCGCAAAAAATCCAAAAGGTTTTCCTCCAGATAGAGCGAACCGCAGCCCGCATTGATATTGCGGCCGTCAGGATTTACGCCCATGGCCACCACATCGGCTTTCAAAGCCCGAAAAAGTTCAGGCCCCAACTGGTACGCAGCTCCATTCGCGCAATCCAGAAC
>JBIOJX010000069.1:0-11344 GCA_044451265.1 Desulfobaccales bacterium | reverse complement strand
CTCTTGTATTTGCCGGAGTTGTCGTCGTTGAAATGGATGACGCCGTCGATGCCGGAGTCGGCGCCCTTCTTTTTGTCCTGGGCCGGGCGGGCCGCCACCCTACCCAGGACCCACCACTCGAACTGGTGGCGGTTGGCCAGGGCCAGGGCCTCGGCGCTGAGCAGGTCGGCGGGCTCGCCGACCACTTCGTAAGGGGCCAAATCCTCCCCGAAGGAGTCCTTCAGGCGCTCCTTGATGAGGGTGATGGCGAGATGCGTAATGTCGATGCCGATCCAGCGGCGTTTCAGGTGTTCGGCCACGTTCAAGGCGGTGCCGCAGCCGCAGAAGGGGTCCAGCACCAGGTCGCCGGCGTTGCTGCTGGCCCGGATGATGCGCTCCAGCAGGGCTTCGGGTTTTTGGGTGGGGTAGCCCAGGCGTTCTGCGGCTGATGCACCGATAGGACCTGTATCTGTCCAAATATCTTGTAGTGGTATGCCTGGCATTTCATCTAAATACCTTTTATAACAAGGCATTCCTGTTTTTGTATAAACTAAACGGCCTTCACTCTCGAATTGTTCCATATTAGCCTTTGAATAGGCCCAATAACGTCCCTTGTAAGGCTTGGCACCTTTCCATTCATATGAAGTATCCCCGCCTGGTTTCGCCGCTGTTAAATCACCCATTCTATATCTTCGCCTGGTTCCTTCTTCTATGTGTCGGTAGAAAGTATCAATATATTCAGCATCATAAGGTGTATAAATAGGATTCCAAATCCAGTCATTTCCTTTAGTATAGAAAAAAATTACATCATGGATGCGTCCATGTTGTTTACGCCCTTGTTTCGTATCGCTATGAGCGGTGCTGCGCTTCCAAATTATTTCAGTTCTGAAACTTGCAAAACCAAAAATTGCATCCATGATCATTTTCAGATAATGACTCGCGGTAGGATCGCAGTGCAGGTAGAGAGAGCCGGTGGGTTTGAGGACCCGGTGGAGTTCCACCAGGCGCACCGCCATCATGGTGAGGTAGGCCATCATATTGTTCTGGCCCAGGAAGGCGCGCAGGGCCTGGAGCAGGTCGGCGAGCTTGCGGGGTCCCAGGGTGACCGCGTCCCGATAGGCGCCTTCGGCCTCCTCGCCCCACTGCCAGGTGTCTTCGAAGGCGGTGATCTGGGCGGCGGACTTCTCGCCGCTCTTTTCGGCAAACAGGACGTTGTAGGTGGCGTTGGAGTTGAAGGGCGGGTCGAGGTAGATCAGGTCAACCGAGCCGGCGGGGATATGCTGGCCCCGGAGGATCTCCAGGTTGTCGCCGAAGTAAAGCTGGTTCTTCCAGTTGTCCATGGGCCTGGATGCAGATTAGCGTTTTAGCGGCCGGAAGGAAAGAGAAAATTTGGGGAGGCAGGGGAAGCGGGAGGGTGCGCAAAATTGCGGACCAGAGAAGCTGCTTCAAAACCGTTTTTTTCTGTCACCCTGAGCGCAGCGAAGGGTCTCAAGTATTTAAAAAGAAGAGATTCTTCACTGCGCTTCGCTCCGTTCAGAATGACAGCTCCAACAATAGCTGTTTGAACGCAACTCGTTATGAACCCTATTTTTTATCGATTTAAAAGAAAAAGGCGAGGACCAGCCTCGCCTTTTGCCGTTTCCAGGCTAATTTTTGCCTAAATCTGCCCGCCCACCTCGGCCAGGGTCTGGAAGTAGATGCGCCTGATCCGCTTCAGCCGTTTCCGGAAGCAAAGGCCCAGTTCCATGCAGGCGGTATAAAACGAGGCGGGGCTGAATTCCAGGGCCATGAGGCGGGCCATGGTCTCCTGGGCCAGTTCCTGGGGCAGGTCCTTCACCTTCTGGGCCGCGTCTCCCAGGCCCTGCCACAGGGGCAGCAGCACCAGGTCGGCCTTTTCCTGGAGTTTGGCGATTTCGATTTTTACCGCGGCCAGCGGGCCGGCCTCGGCCGCGTCGCCGCCGCCTTCCTGCACTACCTCCACCCCGAGGTGCCGCAAGAAGCGCAGCAGGAATTCCCGGGGGCCGCTCTCCCAGGGGCCCAGGTTCCAGATGTCCGCCGGAATCCCCACTCGGGGGACGTTATCGCCGCCGGGCAAGAACTGGCGCAGTTGCCGGGCCTGGACGAAGAGCCGTTCTTTGAGCTGGTGGAAGTATTGGTTTTTCCTGGAGTCGGACTTCCAGATGAGGATGCGGGCGTAGGCCTTCAAATAAGCGTAAAACAGGTCCCGGGCCACGAGGCGTTTGAGCACCGAGGGCCAGGAATAGAATTTCTTCATGGCCCTGGTGGTCTCCATCTGGAGTTCATAAGGCGTAAACTGGCGCGGCTGGAACACGGTATGGTGCCCGTCGTACTGACTCCAGTCCCGGCAGATGATGCGGTTTTGCGCCTCCATTTCCTGATAGAACGGCGTACCCGGCACCGGCGTCAAGATCAGGTATTGCAAGGAGTCCAGGTCCAACTGCCGGGAGACCTTGACGGTGTCCCGGATCACCTGGAAGTGGTCTTCTTCGGCGCCGAAGACGAACATGCCGTGGACGTTGATGCCGTGACGGTGGAAATTGACCACCGCCTCCTTGATGCCTTCCACCGTCTGGGACTTGTTGTAGGCCTTCAGGGTGGCCGGGTTGATGGATTCCAGGCCCACGAAAACAGCAAAGCAGCCGCTTTTGGCCATGAGGTCCAGGAGTTCCGGGTCCTTGGCCGCTTCCGTCCGCACCTGGGCGCTCCATTCAATCTTCAAATTTTCCCGAATGATCCGTTCGCACAATTCCTTAGTGCGGGCCCGGTTGGCCGTAAAGTTGTCGTCGCAGAAGAAGATGTGGTTGGCCTGGAGGCCGTTTTGGCGAATCTCCGCCATGACGCGGTCCACCGAGTTGACCCGGTGTTTGCGCCCGAACAGGATGATCACCGAACAGAAGCTGCAATTGAAGGGGCAGCCCCGGGAGGTGGCGATGGAGACGACGCCCTTGCCCTTTTTGGCCTTCCAGCCGTGGATCAGGCCGTAGTCCGGGATGGGCAGGGAGTCCAGGTCCTCCACCAGGGGGCGCCAGGGATTCTGGATAATAGTCTCGCCCTGGCGAAAACAGAGGTTCTGGATGCCGCTGACGTCACCGTCATTAGCCAGGGCCTCCACCAGCTCAGGCAAGGCCCCCTCGCCTTCGCCGCAAATGATGTAATCGGCATGCTCCAGGCCTTCCCGGGGCAGAAAGCTGGAATGGGCCCCGCCCAGCACCACCGTCTTGCCTTGCCGGTGGTAAAAGTCCGCCAGTTCATAGGCCCGGGGGGCGGTCGAGGAAATACTGGAAATGCAGACCAGGTCCGGCTGGAAGTCCAGAGAAGCGTAGTCCGGGGCGGACAACTCTTCGACTACCACCTTGACTTCCAAGCCCTTGCTTCTCAAGATGGTGCCCAACAGCAGCGACCCCAGGCGCGGAATTGCCACCCGGCTGAAGATATGTTCCCGGGGGGCCCGGGGTTCGATGAAAAGAATCTTATTAATAGGGCGAGCCATGCGCCTGCTCCTCGTGAGGGTTTATTCAAAACGGGCGGAACTTCAAGGGTTCAAGTCACGCCGTCCGCTTGCCGTCGATTGGCCGGGGTGACTAGTTTTGCTGCTGGAGAGAGGTAGTCTATTGTGGAAATTTAACGGGAAGCGAGGCAAAAGTCAATTGAATCTTCATCCCTAGTCGTATCTTAACACGCGAAGCAGATTCCCTCAGGGGAATCTGCTTCGGTGATTTTGCCTCTTATCTAATAAGGAGGAAGGGCTTTAGACGCAACCGGTGGGTTTCGCCAACCCCGCCATTTTGCAGGCGCCTTTCCCAGGTCCCGAGGGAAACAGTTCGTAGATATGTTTCAGTTTGAAGCCCGTCACCTTGGAAAGAATCCGGACCATGGGGGCGATACCATTCTTTTTGTAGTAGTCCTGGAGCATGTTGATCACTTTCCAATGCTCCTCGTTCAGTTCCGAGATGCCCTCGGACTCTTTTACATAATCGACCCATTCCGTGTTCCACTGGTCCAGGTTTTCCAGGAAGCCGTCTTCGTCTACCGTAAAAGTCTTGCCTTTGAATTCTACCGTGGCCATGCCGAAATATCCTCCTTCGATATTTGATCGCCGGGTTTTTTGGTTTAAAGCATGTTCAAAGGTATGCGATTGTGAAAATTTTGTCAAGCAATAAAAATTTCTTTAACCCTCCGGGGACCATTTCTCTTTCAGCCTCCCGGCCGAAATCATTACCCTGGGGAAACTTCCGGAGGGGCCAGCCGCCGCAGCGCCAGATAGCTGAGCGCCACGAGGCATAATGGGGCCAGGGGCAACCTGGTGGCCAGGGCGATCTTCTCGGAGAACATGGGCATCATCCAGCAGAAAAAGAGGAGATACTGTTCTCCGGGTGACCAGCCACGGAGATAGCCGTCCCAGGCGATCCAGGCCAAAGGTAGGGCCAGCATGCAGAGGTCGTAAGCCACCAGGTAGGGGCTGAAGAGGAGAGTCCCCAAAACCAGGAGCGCCCCGCGCACCGCCAGGGAAGCTCCCTGGCTCCAAACCCGCCAGACCAGGAGAGTGACAGTGAGCGAGACCAGCCCCTGCATAAGGATGGCCGGCCAAAATCCCAGCCCGGAGGCATAGATGGATGAGAACATGGTCGGCATCTTGGCCCAGGGGAAGGCGCCGATCGTCATTACCTGGCCGGACCCCAAAGATTGCAGGAATCCCGGGACAGTTTGGGCCAGAAAAACTTGCCATACTGCAAAGCCCAAGATCAAACCACTGGCCAAAATCAGCCCCGCGGCGGTGGCCACCATGGCCGCCAAGGCCTGCCAGCGTCGCCCGGCGAGCAGTGCCACCGGGACCAGAACAGCCAGGTGCGGCTTATAGGTCAGGAGGCCCAGGAGAAGCCCTCCGGCCAGAGGCGCGTCGTCAACCAGCAGCAGGCCGCCACCCAGGAGCACGGTGGATAGAAAGCCATTTTGACCGTAACCGAAGTTGTCGATGGCTCCGGCAAACATGACTGCCGCCACCAGGGCCAGCCAATGCGGGGCAATCCGCCTGATGACCCAAAGATACGCCGCAAAGGTGGTCAGCAGCCAGACGGCCAGGGAGGCGTGATAGGGCAGTAGGGCGAAGGGCAGCACCACCAATAAGAAACTGGGCGGATAGAAAAAGTGGAAGTGGAGGTCTAGCCCGAAGAAGGCCGCCAGCGCCGCATGCAGGCGAGCCGGATCATAGGCGGCAGCCGGATTGCCGGCCAGGGCCATTTGTGAGGCTAGCCAATAATAGGAAAAGTCTCCACCGAACGGTTTCTGTTCGATGAGCTTCAGGCCCGAGCCCACCCGATAGCCCCATCTGACGAAATAGTCAACGAAGTAGTAAGCCCAGATCAGGCTGACCAGGGCCATCAGGAGCCGCGGCAAGCCGGTCAGAAAGCGGCGGATCACCCAGCGCAAATCAATGCTCTGCATCGGTGGTCTCCGGGAAGATCTTGCCGGGATTCATGATGTGGTTGGGATCGAAGGCCAGCTTCAGCCGCCGCTGCAAGGCAATGGCCCCCGCGGAAAGTTCCATCCCCAGGTACGGGGCCTTGGTGAGACCGATGCCGTGCTCGCCCGACAGGGTGCCGCTCAGTTGGCGGGTCAGGGCGAAGATCTCCACCACCGTGGGGCTCACGGTCTGCCGTTCCGCCTCAATCTTGCGGTCATACAGCACGTTGACGTGGATGTTGCCGTCCCCGGCGTGGCCGTAGCATGGGATGATCAAGCCCCGGCGCCGGGAGATTTTTTGTAAGCCGTCAATCAGCGCCGGGATCGCGCCCAGCGGCACCACCACGTCCTCGCTTACCTTGTTGGGCTTCACCCGGAGCAGGGCCGGCGAGACCACCTTGCGGGCCTTCCAGAGGTCGTCCGCCTCGGCCGCGGTTTGGGCCCGGAGCACGGGGGCCGCACCCTGCGCCTGGCAGAACCGGGCGATGGCCGCGGCCCGCTCCTCCACGTCATGGGGATGGCCCTCCACCGCCACCAGCAGCAGGGCCGCGGCCGCGGCCGGCACCTCGAAGGGCAGCAGCTCCCGGACGCAGTCCAGGGTGGTCCGGTCCATGAACTCCAGGGCGGTGGGGGCGAGCCCCGCGGTGAGAATCTGGCTCACGGCCTGGGCTGCGGCCCTCAGGGTCTCGAAGCCCGCGGCCAGGGTCTGCCGGGCCGCGGGTTTGGCCACCAGCCGCAGGATGATGCGGGTGATCACCCCCAAGGTGCCCTCCGACCCCAGAAACAGCCGGGTCAGGTCGTAGCCCACCACGCCTTTCATGGTGCGGCTGCCGGCTTCGATGAGCTCTCCCGTGGGGAGCACCACTTCGAGCCCCAGGACGTAGTCCCGGGTGACGCCCCACTGCACCGCCACCGCCCCGCCGGCGCACTCAGCGACGTTGCCGCCGATGGTGCAAAACTCGGCGCTGGCCGGGTCCGGCGGGTAATAGAGGCCCTGGGCTTCCACCTCCCTTTTCAACCGGCCCAGGATGACGCCGGGCTCCACCACCGCCACCAAGTCGCCCCGATTGATTTCCAGGATGCGGTTCAGCCGGGTCAGGACCAGCACCACCCCGCCCGTAATGGGCACGGCTCCGCCGCTGCGGCCGGTGCCCGCCCCCCGGGGGGTGACGGCAAAGCGATACTCATTGGCCAGCTTTAGAATTTGCGAGATTTCCGCCGCCGAACCGGGAAAGACCACCGCCTCCGGCGCCCGGGCCTGGTCCGTGGCGTCATAGCCATAGGTCCAGCAATCCTCGGGGCTGGTGAGGAGGTGCTCGGGGCCGACTGCAGCCTCAATTTGACGAATGACGTTTTCGGGAATCATGAAGACAAATTGAGTGAGAGCTTACGAACTCCCAACTCTGAACTCTCAGGTCATTTTTTTTGTTTGCTTCCGTGCCACCCGGCAAGCCACCCATCTTTCCCAATTCGATGCAGGGGACGGCGCCGCCAGAGACTTGAGGTAAAATCCCGTTCCATTTCTCGATACCCTGGTACTGTACGAGGATCGGGGTCATCGACTCTGCTAGGGCATCATTGGCTTTGGCCTGTCCCTGGGCCACCACTAGCATGGATTCAGCCTCTCCTTTGGCCGTCAGGCAAGTTTTCGTCCCAGGACCAGGAGGGAAACTCCAAAAGGTAAAGACAAGTATGGCAAGAAATGCCTTTCACTGGCAAATAGCCTAGCCAAAAACCAGTTAAGACCCTTTGACGGCATCTTCAGGTCGTAGGTGGCTTCCATCTTCAAGAGATTCTGACATAATCGTGAGCCCGCGATGGCCGGGAAAAGAAGCGTATTGAAATAACTGTTGATAATTATATCAAAATTCGCCCGTTTGATCATGCCGCTCAATTTTCCCTTGGTATACCTGCGCTTGTGGTGATGCAGTTCATCGTGTCTGCTCCACAGCCCCGCGTAAGCCGGAACCGTAACCAATAAATAACCCCCAGGCTTCAACCGGAGGTTAAGGTTTTTCAAGGACAACTCATCTTCGTCCACATGCTCCAGCACGTCAGTCATCACGATAAGATCATAATAATTGTTGGCAAAAGGTATCTCATGCGGCAAACTTCCTGGAGAAACAGGAGCGATACCCCGGGCGGAGGCATAAGCCCTGGCAGTGGCGTCGATTTCCATACCATGCACGACGCCATATTGCGCCAGGAGCGGCAAATTCCCGCCGGTGCCGCAACCCACTTCCAGGATTTGAGCGTCGCTGGAGAGCTGCAATCGGTCTAAGACCGTTTTAACGATGCCCCTTCTGCCGATAAACCACCAATGAACGCTTTCGAGGGCCGCGGTCTTATGGTAGATTTCTAATTCCATGTCTTATTTCGGCTCGAATCTTCAAAACCATAGCAGTCGCTGATTATATAGAGCGGCCGGTGTTTGACTTCGGCATAAACGCGGCCCAGATATTCCCCGATGATGCCAAGACTGATCAATTGCAGGCCCCCCAGGAACAGTATGGCCACCATAATGGAGGCATAGCCCGGAACGTCCCGCCCAAAGATGAGTACCAGACTTACCAAAAACAGGGCATAGATAAAGGACAGAATTGAAATGACCATCCCCACGTAACTCCAGAACTTTAAGCCTGCCGTACTGAACAGCGTGATGCCGTCTAGGGCGAAATTCCAGAGTTTCCAAAAATTCCACTTGGTCTTGCCGAGATGCCGCGGTTGCCTCTCATAAGATAAGCCCGTTTGCCTAAAACCGACCCAAGCAAAGAGACCCTTCATAAAACGAGTGCGCTCGGGGATGCGATTCAGCACCTCCACCACCCGACGGTCCAGGAGCCGAAAATCGCCGGTATTCTTGGGGATGGGAGTTTCACTGAAGCAGTTGATAAAGCGGTAAAACAGGTTTGCCGTGAGGCGCTTTATCAACGTCTCGCCATAGCGTTTCTCTCGCACCGCATAAACGACATCATAATTTTCCCGCCATTTCGCGATAAGCCTTTCGATCAATTCCGGCGGGTCTTGCAAGTCGGCGTCGATGGGGATCACTGCTTTTCCGCAGGAATAGCGCAGCCCCGCAGTCAAAGCAATCTCCTTACCAAAATTGCGGGAAAAATTGATAATCTTGATAAAAGGATTATCTTGGCGGAATTTCAAGAGTTTTTCTAAAGTATTATCACTGCTGCCATCATTAACACAGATTATCTCATAACTCATATTCAAATTATTTAATATCGACAGGAGCTTTTTAAAAAAATAATCGATGTTGTTCTCCTCATTGTACATGGGAGCTACAATTGAAAGGTCTACCTCTACTCGTTCCTGTTCTAAAGGTAATTCATCGTTTTTGGTAAATTTCATAAGTCCCCACCTTCTTTAAATATTCATATCCTTTGAGAAATGTCAAGAACCGGGGGTCGTTGGAAAAATAGTCCAAAAAATTAAAATTCAATCTTCCAAATCCCATTTTGTACTCGGATTGATCTACCAACAATAACTTGGGCGGGTAAGTTTGCAGATCGGTGATGACGGTATCTAAAAAAAATCGCTCCGCCGCGCTCATTGAGTCCGGATGATGATAGGAAATTTTCCTGTCGCCATCCGAAGTATTGCAATAAAAGCCCGGCAAAGGCCATAGCGAGGCAAAATGGTATGGCCAGGAGGCACCAGTATAATTGATCATGGGGAAAGGCGGTGTTAATTCAGTTGTTAAAGCATATACAGGCTCTGTTCGGGCATAGTCTTTTACAAGAGGTATTAACTGTGGTAGTGGAGTAATATTTGCGTACCACAGAGTATCGGGGCGCATCTTCAACATTCCTGCTGCAAACAACCCAGAAAATATAACATAAAGCCCCACTAAAATATACTTTTTAGAGATACGATATTTCACACTTAATTGATAAGTAATCAACAGCAATATAAATAAACAGGATGCTGATAAAGGATACAAGTGGTTAGGCCAGCCCTTTTGTTGCACTAATGCTGACAATAGAAAACCGGTAGAAGCAATATATAAGAGAATGATAGCCTTCTTATCATTATGGTTCAGTTTTATAAATAGGCAGATCACGACACCAGTTAAAAGCCAGAGGATTACTTCTTTTGAAAATATGACTGACGAATAACCATTATTGTATGGTAGATAATATTTCCCTAATAATAAACCTATTTTTAAATAATTTGATTGAAATATAAATAGGGCGAGCATAAATAAAACGAGAAAAATGGTAATTATGAGGTTTTCATTTCTCCAAAGTGGCGACAGATTTTTTAATGAAAACACTAGGTAAATTTCGACTAATATCCATACTCCTAGGAAAAAAGGCTTAAAAGACAATCCTGCTCCAGCCAGTAGGCCCACGGCCAGCGCTATTGGCAGGGTTAAGTTTTCCCTCTGTAGTCTAACTATGGCGGCCAATAAATAGGGCATGAGGAGAACTACCGTAATATGTTCCCGCTGCCCAAACTGAAGATGGGCATTTACCCAAATTGTGGTAATAAATGCCATTGAAACCAAAATATAATAGCGACTTGTCAAGTAATCTTTGTATAGTAATTTGGTTAAATGCCAGCATAATAAAAGAGAAATACAGATAACCAGCATCATGTAGGCATAAAAAACTGGGATTGCGGGCAAACTCAAATATTTTGATAACAAGGCGGGTGGAAGATTGAAATATACTGAGATTGGAGGATTGATCTCATAAATATCTATATTTAACTTGGCTCCCTCTAGTAACCGTTGCGCCGCATATAAGAGCCAGGCAACATCTTTATTCATGTATGAAAAGGACAGAGTTATGATCGTGAAAATAAACGAGACTACTATCAAACACCACCAGGTAATCCATTCATGCGCCCGAAGCATATTAATACCCGATTGGTGAAAATTGTAGCCCTGGAGTGCTAATATAAAGTAATATTGGATTTATTGGCATATTCTAAAAATCCCATTAATAAAATGCAAGCAAAAAAAGAGGTGAAGTTTCGTTATTCACCTGGCTGCGGCAGAAAATGCCGCAGTTTTGGGGAGGCGTTATTATAACAAATTCTTCTCCGCCAGGCTGAAGTAGCCGTGCCGGCCGATGATCAGGTGGTCGTGGACCGTCAGGTTGAGGGCTCGGGAGGCCTTGACCAGGGAGCGGGTCAGTTCCAGGTCGGCGGCCGAGGGGGTGAGGTTGCCGCTGGGGTGGTTGTGCACCAGGATGAGGCCGGTGGCCTTGTGTTTCAGGGCCAGCTCCAGGACCTTGCGGGGGTAGACCACCGTCTGGTTGACGGTGCCCTCCTGGACGAGCTCCTCGGCGATGATTTCGTTCTGGCTGTTGAGGAAAAGCACCCTGAACTGCTCATCGGCCAGGCCCCCCATACTGGTGCGGCAGTAGTCCACCAGGGTGCTCAGGGAGGAAATCTTTTGCCGGTCCAGCACTCCTTCCTTCAAATAGTATTCGGCGCAGGCCTTCACCAGGCGGATGAGCACCGCGGAGTATTCCCGGATGCCGGGAACCTCCGCCAGGGCTTCCGAGGTGGCGTCAAAGACCCGGGTGAAGGAGCCGAAATGGGCAATCAGGCTTTTGGCCAGGGGTTTGACGTCGGAGTAGGGGATGGCAAAGGTGAGCAGCAGCTCCAGCAGTTCGTAGTCTTGCAAGGCCCCGGCCCCGCCCAGGAGGAAGCGCTGCCGCAGGCGGGCCCGGTGGCCGTGATAGTGGGGTTTTTCCGGTTGTCCAGCCATCTCCCTTCTCTTTTACTCCGGTGGTTGGCTAATTGCAACTATGAAAAGGCTGAGGCGGACACTTAGGTCCGCCCCGACAAGTGGTTTAATCCATTAAAAAAGCCGGGGCCTTTTCGGCCCCGGCTTTTTGTTATTCAAACATAAGGGATT
>JBIOJX010000068.1:0-11467 GCA_044451265.1 Desulfobaccales bacterium | reverse complement strand
GGAATAGCGGGAATGGATATGCAGGTCGGCGACGGTTTCCATGAGTTTTTCACCTTACCACAAATCCAGGCTCGATACCACCAGCCGGCCCGGGTTAAAACTCCAGGGGAAAGCGAGGCGGCCGCGGGGGAGTTGAGACAACCTTCCAGATTTACTCTAAATTGGAGGCCAGCCCTGGACTCCTATGACAATAGTGCTTATTAAAAGAGAGCCGGCCAGCTCCTCCTAGTGCCCGAGACTGTTGACCTATCTTCCGGCCGTAACCGCTATCGGTAATATTTCTTCGTCTGTCCGGCAGCGTTGGGGCGTGACCCCGGAGCCTCAGTTTAGCAACCTGCCTGGGGGTGACACCCCACGGTCCCCGAGGAGCGCGCCCAGGCAAATTAGGGGGCGAAGGCCCCGAGGCTTGGCCAAAAGGAGAGAGTCATGAACAGATTGATCTTTTGGTGGATAGGGTTGGCGGCGCTGCTGGGTCCCATCTTACTATCGTCTTGATAGTCCGGCCCCGGTCGCCCGGGTGGCGCCCCAAACAGCATATTTTATGACCGCCAGGGAGGGTTAAGGTATGAAAACCGTGGATCAGGAAACCTTGAGAAACTGGCTGGGGGATGCGGACCTGTTCCTGATGGATGTGCGCAGCACCTCGGCTCGGAACCGCAGTATTGCCAAGATCGAGCACTCCCACCGCTTTGAGCCGGAGAAATTTGGCAAAATGGCCCAGGACATCCCCAAGAACAAAAAATTGGTCCTGTACTGTGAGGACGGCAAGACCATCTGTCCTGGCATAGCCCAAAAGCTGGAGAAGATGGGCTTTACCAAACTATATCTCCTGGAAGGCGGCTTTCGGGGCTGGCGGGGGAAAGAATTCCCCGCGGTGCCTAAAGAATTACGTTAGCGGCAAGTCCAGAAAACTAGGAAATGGATTCCAGGGAGCGGCCTCCCTAGCGCGTCGTGGGAGGGTTTTTATTATTGATAATTTCTTTCCGGGATGGCTAGGATGGGTCTCATTCTGAGAAAGCTGCTGCTCTCCGAGCCCGGCGGATTTACCAATTTGCCAATTTGGGCCTCCGGTTAAGCCGACAGTGATCAGGGGTCGAGGAGAAATACGAAAAACCCCAGCAGGGTCACAATAACATAGATGAAAAAATCAATGTTGAGGCGATTCTCTATTGTGAAATTGTCTGGATAAAATAACTTATTCTAAGGAATCAACATTACCAGAACGAGGCTGATATCGTCCGGAGTGAAAAATTACCGGGAAAGATCAATGCCGGTGAAAAAGCAAAAAAAGCCCCTATGACAGGGGCTTTTTCGCAGCCGCACTTTTCTTCCCTAAAGTTACAGGGATACCTTAGTTTTGGTTTCGGTCCAGGCCGATTCGGCCACCTCATCGAAGTACGGTTGGAAAACATCCTCGTCCAGGCGCAGCATTAAGCCGCCACACTGGGCGCACAGGGCCGTGTGATCGTCCAGTCCAGCCACCCGCTGGTCCCGGCCCCCACAATCGACACATTGGTACTCGTAGATCGGCATAATTACTCTCCCCCTTCGCATATTATATATGCAATAATTATACCCGACAACCTGTGAAATTTTACTTATACCTAATCAGTTAATTTTTAATAACAATTTGTCAACCCCTGGCGTTAAAAAAAAGTTGTCCCGATCTTTGGACGGGAGGGATGGGTAAAATGAACCGATACCTGGTTAATTTTTACCCATTTCTGGAGGAAAATAGGTATGACCAAAATACCCGTACCGCGGCGCACTAAGATCGTCTGTACCATGGGGCCGGCCTGTGCCGGTGAGGTCCTGGCGCAATTGCTGGCAGCCGGGATGAACGTGGCCCGCCTCAACTTCTCCCACGGCAGCCGGGAGGAACATGCCGGCTGGATCAAGCGGATTCGGGAGTTGTCGGAGCAGTTGCGCCGGCCGGTGGCCATCCTCCAGGACTTGGCCGGTCCCAAGGTGCGCATCGGCGAGGTGCCGGAGGGCGAGGTCACCCTGAAGGATGGAGAAGAATTTGCCTTAAGCGTCGGGGGAGCGGCCGGGCCGGCAGGCGCCAGCGTCAATTATCCCCAAATCATCGCCGAGACGCCGGTGGGGGCGCGTATCCTGCTGGCGGATGGGAACCTGGAACTCAGGGTGGAGGCGAAGGCGGCCCAGGTCCTGCGCTGCCGGGTGGTGGCGGGCGGGGTGTTGCGCTCCCAGGTGGGGATCAATTTCCCCGGCCACTCCCCGTCGGTGCCGGCCCTGACGCCCAAGGACTACGAAGACCTGCGCTTCGGTCTGGCCCAGGGGGTGGACTTTGTGGCCCTATCCTATGTGCGCTCGGCCCAGGATGTCCTCGCGGCCCGGGAGTTCATCCGCGGCCAGGGGGCCGAGACCTCCATCATCGCCAAGATCGAAAAACACGAGGCCCTGGGGCAGCTGGCAGAGATCCTGGCGGCCGCCGACGGCCTGATGGTGGCCCGGGGGGACCTGGGGGTGGAGGTGCCCCTGGAGCGGGTGCCCCTGCTCCAGAAACAGATCATCGCCGCGGCCAACCGGGCGGGCAAGCCGGTGATCACCGCCACCCAGATGCTCCTGTCCATGGTGGACCATTCCCGCCCCAGCCGGGCCGAGGCCACGGACGTGGCCAACGCCATCCTGGACGGCACCGACGCGGTGATGCTCTCCGAGGAGACCGCGGCGGGCCACTACCCGGTGGAGGCGGTGAAGTTCCTGGACCAGGTGAGCCGGGCCACGGAGGAAAGCTTCCCCTATACCGCCTGGCTCCGGTCGCGGGCCGCGGAAGGCCGCGGGGAAATTCCCGAATCCGTGAGCTTCGCGGCCTGCGAAATGGCCCTGGACCTGGAGGCCGCCGCCATCCTCACCAATACCGACGGCGGCGGCACCGCCCGCCTGATCAGCCGCTTCCGGCCGCAAAACCGCATCATTACGGTGACCTCCCGGCCGGAGACCTGGCGGCGCCTCTGCCTCTCGTGGGGTGTTTTGCCCCTCCTGGCCCCCGCCAGTGAAGACATCGACGAGATGCTCAAGGTGGTGGTGGCGGAGGCGGTCAAGGCCGGGCTGCTGCAGGCCGGGGACCGGGTGATCATCACCGCCGGCACCCCCATCGGCACCCGGGGCACCACCAACCTGATCAAGGCGGCGACGATTACGTAAAGGGAAGGGGCGTTCTCGCCAGACCACGCGCCCAGGCAGGGCGTGGGGGTGAGATTCCCCTGAAACCACGACTCAATCAGTTTGCTTTTGGGCCGCAGCCAAGCAGAGGTCGCATGATCTCGGCCTAACGTTTGAATCCAGCGGCCCGCCTTACCGGGTCCACTGGAATGAGTTGTTAGCCAATCACGGGGTCAGTGACTTGATGACCTCGTCGCCCTGCATCGAGACTTTGGTGATGTCCGGCGCGTCGAGGTTCATCTTCGTCAGATCGACCATCCGAATCTGGCTGTTCTCGTAGGTCCGGAAGTAGAACCGCTTCGCCTTTAGGTCGTTGGCGCTCGTCCAGAGCGTGCAGTCGGCCACGATATTACCGTGCTCGTCCTTCTGGGGTTCGCGGAGGGCGCCCTTGGGAATGTCGAAGTTGTTCAGGACGTGGAAGGCCTGCAAAACCGCGTCGGTTCCGTTCTTTGACGGCAGTACCGACTGACTGAACGCGACCGCGCGCACGAAGCGCGAGGGCGGGTGTGAAGTCCCCCGGAAGTCCGAGCATCCCCGAGCCTTGGCCGAATGGGGCCAGCTTGACGGGCCCCAGTTGCACCGGAGGAACGTTGGTGAGCGAGAAATTCACATAGTTCCGCAGATTAGTCATGTGCCAATCGAACGTCGGCGAGTTGGTCATCACGCCCAGCGGGTTTTCGTGGACGTTGAGCTTGCCGCCGACATACTCGATCACGATGCTCTTGCCGGAGATATCGTGCACGACGTAATGGATCGGAGGAACGAAACCCCACTTCTTGAAGACGACTGCCGGCACGGTGATTTTGACAATATTGGCCTTTACCTCCTCGACGGTGGCGAAGTTCTCCAGAATCCACGAACCCACTTCCCACGGGGCGATGGTCTTCCCCGCGTCGGCGGCGCTGTAGGGCATGAATCCAGCGGTGGTGGGGAAGTAGAACGTCCCCACCGCCAGACCACTCTCATTCAGCCCATCAAAAATGAACGGCAAGCCAGCGCCGTTGGCCCCGAGACTGGCGTACTTGGCCTTCCATTTGAGCCCTTCCTTAGCATCGGGCGTGCTTCCGGTCCGCGCATAGCCGCGCGGGACCATGATCACGTCGGATTGGAGATCGAGGCCAAACTCCAACGTCCGGGCGTGGACGACGGCGCCGTCGGCCGCAATCAGGCGGATGCCGGTACAGGCCTGCGCGGATTGGAGTCCAAGGCTCAACAAAAGCGCGCAGCTGATGAAGGCAGAAAGAACCTTCCTCGCAATTCGGCTGTAAGTCATTGGTGTTCTCCTCCCGGTTGACGAAAATTGAGGAAGGTTGGCCTCATGGACTGCGACGATTCTTGGCACGATCAACTGAATCACCGCCTCCTGAAGTATCCCGCAGGTGACTTGTACCATCGGCAATTCTAACAGATAGGATTAATTCATTTAAAGGAATTCACTATGACAAGGCAGGTCTAAAATTCGCAGCCCGCCTACCCAAACTCTCGGGGTCAAAAAAGTTGCAGTTACTGCTTGGATAGAAAGAAGCAAAAATATATGGCCGCCGCTGATGACGCGATTACGGCTGCTTGGGTCCCCCGAGGGCGGCAGCCCGCTTCCGGACCGCCTCGATTATTTGGGGCATGGTGCTGCAAGTACCCTGCTTGACCAGAAACTTAGGAATACCGCCTCCCGGATCGGTACAAAGCCGATAAGTGGCCTTGGTCTTAGCAGGACCGAAGGGTTCCAGAAGCCATTCGCCGGAATTTTCCTTGAGGTTGCCGATGACCAGCGACCAGGAGCTATGATAGCGATGTTGGGCTGCCGCGGTCTCATCCTTTAACCCCTTGATGATGTACCATCTGTTGTTACAAGGCCACGGGAAATCCAGATCGCTATAAAAATAGACGGTATACGCCCCCCCGGGAACGGCATAGCTGGCTGGATCTGCCGGGATAGGGCCAAGTAATTTCTCAACCTCTGTAGCCCGGGTCGGTCTCTTTTGCAGGATCAAGGGGATCTTCTCCGGTGCGACCGCCATGCTGATACGAGTCCGCGGCATGAAGTTCTTAAAATTATTCACATCATTGATCACCTGCCAGACGAGCTCTGGGGGGGCATCAATAACCCCCACCATCTCGGCGCTTTTGAGGGATTTTCCAGGAACGTCTTGAGTGGAGACCATGATCTCACCGGCCGCCAATTTATGGTTAACCTCGTCCTGCGCCCCGGCGTAAGAGGGAAACCACAGGGAGATAATCATCCCGGCGCCCCAAAGAACCATCCAGGCTCCCGGGCGCTCTCTGGTTAAACGTCTGGCCAGCAATCCCATATCAGTCGCCTCTCTCCATTTGAACCTTTGATTGAAGCGGTCCCGCCAGCCGGCCCCGTTTTCCCCATGGACCTCCGGCACGACGCCCTCTAAAATATTATAAGACATCCTCACACTCAGGCAATAACCTCACCGTGGGTATTTCCGGCAGGAAGATCAAATTAAAGTGGTTGCGGCGAATGGGAGAGCTTAGCTTGAACCATAATCTTCTCAAAGATATTCTGCCGGTCACCCAACTATTCGGTCACCATAAAAAAATCCTTTAAAATCAGGTTTGTCCTCGCGGTTCCTTCCTGATGAGAGGCCCCTTTGCCGCAATGCCTTGATAATCCTTCAAGTTTTATGGATTTTGGCCGAGGAAGAAAAGATAAGACCAGATACCGCCGTAAGCCGGGCGGACGGCCCATTTATGGGAAGGGAAGAGGCTCCTGAGGCAAGGCAACAGGTGGCCGTCCAGGCGCACGTGGTTGAGCCCCATCCATTTTTTAAAGGCCGGGAAGACCGAGTCGTGAAAATCCACCACGGCGATGGCTCCATGGGGAGTGAGGTCTAAGCTGGCAGACTTGATGGCCGGTTCGCAGCCCGGGCCGAACATGGATAGGGCATAGGAGAAAACCACCAGATCAAACTTCGTGGCCGCAGCCACGGGCTGGTCATAGGCGGCCTGCACCAGGGTGGGGCGCCGGGGCAAGTTCCGGAGTTTTTTCCTGGCCAGCGCGAGCATGTCCGTCGATAGGTCCAGGCCCCAGAGGTGAGCCTGGGGGAAGACCTGCCCCAGGTGCAGGAGATTGGTGCCGGTGCCGCAGCCTACTTCCAGGATGCGGTTGGGGGTCAAACTCGCCGTCACCTGCTTGATCAAGGTTTCCCTGCCCCGCAGAAAGGTCCAACGGGTGAGATCGTAAATCCGGGCGTGCATCCGGTAATAGCGCTCGATGGCGGCCAGGTTTCTCCGGTCAGGTTCACAGGCAGAGGGCGGGTTCATAACACCTCAGCCAGGTGCAGGCTCCCGTAAGTCCCGACCCGGTCTTGTTGATGAAAATGTTGGCTCAGATGGGGAAAGAACCGCAGCCGGGAGGTGACGGCCGTGGGGAGGAAACTGAGATCCGGCCCGGCCGAGCGCAGCAGAATCCGGGTTCCGGGTCGGCCGTTCCGGAAGATCTCCGCCCATTCTTCCGAGAGGGCGTGAGTATCATGCCAGGCGAGCCAGTCCTGGTGGTCAAGCAGGACGAAGTGGCTGTAAACCCCCGGATTTTTCTGCAGGAAACGGGTGACCGTGGTGCTATGCACCTGGACCCGGTGAATACGGTCCCGCAGGGTTTGGAAATTGTCAGGGTGCAGATAACCGGGGCAGCAGTCTGCAGAGTAGGAACCGGTGAGATAAACCCGCCAGAAGTAGTTGTCCCGAATGGGCACGGAGGTAAAGACCCGCCTGAGGCTGTCCCGGATATAAGCAGCCAATCCTCCGGGGTATTGGTTTTCAACGAGACGGAGCTGCGCGGTGGGCACCCCGATAAAGGCCATGGCCGCAGGCTGGCAAAGCAGCCAGGTGAGGCCTCGCGGGAAGATGTAGGGCTCCGCCTGGTCGTAAAGGCGCTCCTGGTCCTCCAGGGTCTCGGCTGCCAAGAGTTGGTCAAGCAGGGGCTTCAGGCGGCTTTTCCTCAACAGCACATAATTGAAGAGCCAGGCGAAATCTCCGGAGGCGCCGCGCCAATAAAAGGATTGGCGCCAGCCCTGCGGCCTGAAATAACCGATCTTGGCATCCCAAAAGGTCTGGGCCCAAGCAGGCAGCCGCGGCCGCACCGCGGCGTAGATGTCCCGGTAGCCGGGCCAGCCGCCCGCACCGAACAGACCGAAGAGGAATTCGTGGTTGCCGTGCTCGATCAGGGCCATTTTAAGGCACAGCAAGGCGTTCTGGCGGAAGTTCACGTCCACCGCATGGATCTCTCCCGGTCCATCTAGGAGATAATCCAGCACATTACAGCCGGCGCTGGTGATGACGACGGCGCGACTTTCCGGGTCAAGCTGGAGGAGTTGACGGTCCAGGCGCGGATCTTCCCAACAGGTGTTATAAATCAGGCGGCTGCCGTGGAGGAGAGTAAAAAACTTTTCCTGCAGTTCATTTACCATGCGCAGTTTTCCAGCTAACCCGACTCGGCAGCCAAATTGGCGAGGAATTTAATTCTTTTTAATTTGCACCCCATAAATTAAGGCGTAGTTAAAGATAGGTTAAGAATAGGCTAATTTTCAAAATACCTCAGGGGCCAGGCCAAACTCTCGCTCAGCGGGGAGTGAGGCATTAATGGCGGCAGGGTTGGGGTCGAGGCGGAAGAGACCTGGGCCGGGACCGTCCTGGAAGGATAGCGGAAATGTTCCAACCCAGCCGCGGCGTAGGGGCTCCGGCGTTTACAGACTACCTGGAGATGATTATGTTAAAAAAATAAAGTCCTCAAAAGCTCACTCAACCTTGAGCAGCTCTTCGGTTTCAGGCTTTTCACCGGGCCCCCGAACCAAGAGCAAAAAGGGGATTTTTTGGAGGAGAAGCGCCATGGCCTTGTATGATGACGTCGTTAAATTTGTCTGGCCCAACGCTCTGGTGGTGCTGGGCGTGGCGGTACTGGCGCCGGTGCTCTTGCCGGCGGCAGGCTTCGTGTTGCGGCCTCTGGTCAAAGGCGTGGTCAAGGCCGGCCTCACCGTTAAGGACATGGCGGTGGGTTTCGTGGAGGAAACCGGGGAGCAAGTGAGCGACCTGGTGGCCGAAGCCAAGGCCGAGCATTACGCCAGGCCCGAAGCCTGAGACCACCTGACGGGGAAACGGCAGCCTGATCCGGTTGAGGCTGCCGCCTATCCCGATATGGATTACCAAAAACAGATTTCTCAATCATTCTGGAACTGCGTGGCATCGTCAGGGAGGTAATCTTGGCCAGGGGGCCCGAAACCAACGGTATTCCGGCAGAGAAGCAGAAAAGCATTTAAGTCATTTTCAACCAGCCCTTAAGGCCTTCGTGATATTCCTGGGGGTAAAGATGGCGGAACCACGACTATTTTCAGGTGGTTCCCTTTTTTTTGGGGGGCGGGGAATAGGCAAAACAAATCCTGCAACTGTATAAAGGACACGATTGCAACCGAGGGGGAAGGGCTCAGCTCCGATTTTGGGAGGCATACCCCTTGACATTACCCTTATCGGTGGTAAACTATCGCGATTAAGTTCCCAGAAGGTGGGATTCAAACCCTACCCAACCGGTACTACAGAAAAAGCTTACCCAAGTCCTTGTCGCTGGCCATCCCAAGTCCGTCATAAGGCAGGAAATTTTTTGGGGCTAAAGCCGCGCCTGGTCCTCAGGCATCTCAAGAGGGCTGCTGCTGCGCCGACCCCGAAAATTCCTCTGAATACACCGGGTATTTTTTACCCGAATATAGAGAAAAAGGAATTTATGGAATTTAACACCTTTGATTTTCACCCCCAGGTCGCGGCCGGCGTTAAAGCGGCGCGCTATATCACGCCAACGCCGATCCAGGCACAGGCAATCCCGCTGGTCATGGAGGGGCGCGACATCGTGGGCCTGGCCCAGACCGGCACCGGGAAGACCGCGGCCTTTGTGCTGCCAATCCTCCATCGCCTGATGCAAGGCGGGCGCCGGCACGTCAGGGCTCTGGTTGTTGCCCCCACTCGCGAACTGGCCGAGCAAATCCACGAGGCCATTGGCGCCCTGGGACGCCGGACCGGACTCAACAGCGTGACTATTTATGGCGGAGTCGGTTTCAATCCTCAGGTGGATAAGCTGAAACGCGGCGCCGAGATTGTGGTTGCCTGTCCCGGCCGCCTGCTTGACCACCTCAACCAGGGCACGGTCGACCTGTCGCATCTGGAAGTGCTCGTACTGGACGAGGCCGACCGGATGTGCGACATGGGATTTATGCCCGATATCCGCAAGATCATCAAGCACGTACCGGCAAAACGCCAGACGCTGTTGTTCTCGGCGACCATGCCTGATGATATTCTCCATCTGGCCCGCGAGGTACTGAAAGCGCCGGTTACGGTGCAGGTTGATACCACTGGACCGGCAAGCACTGTTTCCCATATGCTCTATCCGGTCAATCAGCACCTCAAAACCCCGCTGCTCCTCGAACTGTTGCGTCATACCGATACTGAGTCGGTGCTGGTCTTTACGCGCACCAAACACCGGGCCAAGCGTCTGGGGGAACAACTGGAGAAGGCCGGCTATCGGGCCGCCTCCTTGCAGGGCAATCTTTCGCAGGCGCGGCGCCAGGCCGTGATGACCGGCTTCCGCAACGGCACGTTCCAGATCCTGGTGGCGACTGATGTCGCCGCCCGCGGGATCGACGTGGACCAGATTTCCCACGTGATCAATTACGACATGCCGGATTCGACTGATGCCTATACGCACCGGATCGGGCGTACCGGCCGCAATGCCAAGACTGGTGACGCCTTCACTTTTATTACCTCTGAAGATGAGGATATGGTGCGCAGCATCGAGCGTGTCCTCCGCGCCAAGGTGAAGCGTTGCACCCTGACCGGTTTTGATTATAAAAAAGCGGCACCGTCGCGCGATACCGAGTTTGCACGGCCGCCGCGCCAACCTCAGCGCCGCAGTGAACCGAAAAAGACCGGACCATTCAAAGCGCATCGTGAAGGTCCGCAGGTTTTTGGCCACAGATAAAGGTTAAGCCAGGCAGCCAGGGGCATAATGGAGCTAACCATTCAACTTCGTCCTTATTCCCGTTCTGGTTTTTGCTTTAGAGCTAACGGGGGCTGCCAAGCGGTAACGCCAGGCGCTGGTCGCCCCCAGGTGTTGCCGTGGTCATCCGGCCAGCCGGTAAAATGGCGGACAATCAGGCGATGCAGCATGTCCATATTGGGTAGAATCCCGTGAAACCCCGCCACCTTGGTCACGAGTTTATCCTGGATTTCCCAGTACCCGTAGTCGTCCGGGCTGACACATACGACATTCTCCAATGCCAGGAAAGCGGGTAGGGCGCCGGCAAACGGCACCGTGCCATCACCGGTCAATCTGCGGTCGGCCGGATCATTTTCGGAGTCCCATCTGTTGTCTCGGTCCTCGGACCGGAACTGGAAGTCAGGCCCCTCTGGCGTCTTGATAACCTTCAACCGGACGCGCGTGGTCGAGTCGACCCCGATGACACAAAGCCAATCTTGCGCCGTTAACCCCGCTTGCTCCAGCCTGAAGTTTTCCAGCCGATTGCGGTGTTTTCGGGCAGAGTCAAGCAAGGCGGCGAACAGGTCTCTGGCCTGTTTCTCAGGCTCTTCCTGGCTCACCGCGTATAAACGGACATATTCTTCCAGGGTTTGTAAGATGCTGGGCTGCCATATGGCCGGGTCGAACAGGCTTTCGGGAAGTCCAGGGTCTACCTCGAGTCCCGGACAGGAAGGAAGCAGATGATAAAGCGCGGGCATGACCCGCGCGGCTTCACGCTCTCTCGAACTCGGCGCACTGCCGCCGAGATTGGTTGTACCGGTAGTTACCTTGAGTACTGCTTCATATGATCCCCGGAAAGGGGAGGCCAGAGTGGCTACCTTGGTTACCGGCGCCTTCCGGCCGTATTTCTCCAGATATCCGGTTATGATCAGACCCCCCATCGAGTGGCCCACGAGATTGACTTTGGGGTCAATCCCGTATGAGAGATCATAATAATGCTTGAGTAGCTGGGTGCGCTCAATTACCTCCCAAACAAACGCCGATAACTGCTCTTCAATCATGGAAAGCGGTTGCCGCCAGTCGTACGCGAAAGGAAAGACCGGGACGGGTTCATCCGCCTTCTGACTCAGGTTATGGCGAAGCTCCTGTACCAACTCCTGGTAGGCAATATCATAGATCTGATCGGGTTTAAGACGCGCCGGTTCCATGGCCTCAAATCGTATATTATTGGGGTGCAGGGAGATACGTTCCCAATCCTTGGTAAGCACCGACCATACGGTTTCAGGCGGCAATGGG
>JBIOJX010000067.1:0-11518 GCA_044451265.1 Desulfobaccales bacterium | reverse complement strand
TTGACGAACTGTAGCCAGTCGCGGCTGGGCTGGTGATGCGGCGAAGTGGTGATCTCCACCGTGTCGCCGTTCTGCAATTCGGTGCGCAGGGGCATCATGCGGCCGTTCACCTTGGCGCCGCTGCAGCGGTTGCCCACCTCGGTATGGATGGCATAGGCAAAATCCACCAGGGTGGCGCCCCGGGGCAGTTCCTTGACGTCGCCGATGGGCGTGAAGACGTAGACCTCCTCGGGATAAAGTTCCAGCCGCACCCCTTCCAGAAGCTCCTGGGGGTTCTTTAACTCCTTCTGGAGGTCCACCATCTGCTTGAGCCAGGTGAAGCGCTCGGCGTCTTTTTCATGATAAGCCCGGCGCTCCTTGTAGCTCCAGTGGGCGGCAATGCCTTCTTCGGCCACCTGGTGCATCTCCCGGGTGCGGATCTGAACCTCCAGGCGCTCGCCGAACTGGCCGATCACCGTGGTATGGATGGACTGGTACATGTTGGCCTTGGGCATGCCGATATAGTCTTTGAGGCGGCCCGGTACCGGCCGGAAGATGGCGTGGATCACCCCCAGGGCCTCGTAGCATTCGGCCACCGTCTCCACGACGATGCGAAAGGCCAGCAAGTCGTAGAGCTCATCCAGGCTGATCTGCTGGGCCTGGAGCTTGCGGTAGATGCTGTAGTAATTCTTCAGGCGGCCGCTCACCTCGCCCTTAAGATGATGCTCTTCAAGCTTTTCCCGCAACAGCTGGCAGATGTCCTGGATATATTTCTCCAGGTCGCCGCGCTTCCGGGACAGGCCTTCCTGGAGCTGCTGGTAGGCCTCGGGCTCCAGGTAATAGAAGGAAAGGTCCTCCAACTCCGCCTTGAGGCGGAACATGCCCAGGCGGCCGGCCAGTGGGGCGTAGATCTCCAGGGTTTCCCGGGCGATACGCTTGCGCTTGGCCGGCTCCATGTACTCCAGGGTGCGCATGTTATGCACCCGGTCGGCCAGCTTCACCAGCAGGACCCGGATGTCGTGGGACATGGAGAGGATCATCTTGCGGATGTATTCCGCCTGCTGGGTTTGGCGGTCGCCGAAGGTGAGCTGCCCGATTTTGGTGACGCCGTTGACCACGTCCGTCACTTCGTCGCCGAAATATTCTTCCAGGTCGTCCAGGGTGGCGGCGGAGTCCTCCACCGTGTCGTGCAGCAGGCCGGCGCTGACGGTGACCGGCCCCAGACCCATCTGGGCCAGGGCATAGGCCACTTCCAGGGGATGGGAAAGATAAGGCTCGCCGCTCAGGCGCAGTTGCCCCTCGTGGGCCTTGGCCGAAAAGACGTAGGCCTTTTCGATGAGGGAGGTATCCTCTTCCGGATGGTGCTTGAGCACCTCCTCAACGATGTTCTGGAGGCGGATGATGCGGCTGGTCATTTAATATCCGTAGGGGCGAACCTTGTGTTCGCCCATCTGGACGAACGTCGTGTGAATCCACTGGGGCGAATACAAGATTCGCCCCTACAACATTTGTTCCTTAATCCGCTGTCTCAGGTAATCCGTCAGCCCTGCCAAAGCGACGAACTCCGGCTTTTCAGCGCGACGCTCTTTTACTTCCGCCTGGCCCTGCGCCAGGGTCTTGGCGCCGATGACCACCCGGAGCGGAATGCCCAGCAGATCACAGTCCTTGAACTTCACCCCGGGGCGCTCGTCCCGGTCGTCCAGCAGCACTTCGAGGCCCGCGGCTACCAATTCTTCGTACAATGTAAAGACGGTATCTTTAACCGCCGCGTCGGTCAGCGAGATGGGAATCAGGGCTACCTGCATCGGCGCCAGGGCCATGGGGAAGATGATGCCATTGGCGTCATTGCCCTGCTCGATGGCCGCGGCCACGATGCGGCTCACGCCGATGCCATAGCAGCCCATATAAATATACTGCTCGGCCCCCTCCTGGTCCAGGTAGACGGCCTTCAGGGCCTTGGAATATTTGGTGCCCAGCTTGAAGATGTGCCCCACCTCGATGCCCCGCAAAAAGGTGAGTTTTCCCCGGCAACGGGGACAGGGGTCCTGGTCCGTCACATTGCGCAGGTCCGCCGCCTGGGTGATCTTGCAGTCCCGCTGGGGATGGACCCGGAGCAGGTGGTGATTATCCCGGTTGGCTCCGGTAATCATGGCGTTCATCCGGACCACCGCCTGGTCGGCGTAAATGGGAATCTCCAGGCCCGCCGGCCCGGCAAAGCCCGCCTCGGCCCCGGTGAGTTCCTGCACCCGGATCAGACTGGCTAACGTTAAGTCCGTGACCCCCAGGAGATTTTTCACCTTCACTTCATTGACTTCGTGGTCACCCCGGATGAGGATGGCCACCGGACCCCGTTCGGTCTCGTAGATCAGGGTCTTGACGATATCTTTGGGCTTCACCTTCAGAAACGCCGCCACTTCCTCCACGGTGCGCACCCCGGGGGTGGCCACCAGTTCCTGGTCGCCCGCCGGGGCCCCAGGGGCCTGCAAATCCATGGGCACCTCGGCCTTTTCCAGGTTGGCGGCGTAGTCGCAACTATTGCAGGAGACCACCAGGTCCTCGCCGGTGTCGGCCAGGACCATGAATTCGTGGGAGTAGCTGCCGCCGATGGGGCCGGAATCCGCCTCCACCACCTTGAATTTCAGGCCGCAGCGCTCGAAGATGCGCTTGTAGGCATCGTACATGTCCTGGTAACAGGCCTCGGCCCCGGTCTCGCTCTTATGGAAGCTGTAGCCGTCCTTCATGATGAATTCCCGGGAGCGGATGAGCCCGAAACGGGGCCGGATCTCGTCCCGAAATTTCGTCTGGACCTGATAGAGATTCAGCGGCAATTGCCGGTAGGAGTGCACGTCCCGGCGCACCAGGTCGGTGATCACCTCTTCGTGGGTGGGGCCGAAGCAGTAATCCCGTTCGTGCCGGTCCATAAAGCGCAGCAGTTCCTTGCCGTAGACCCCCCAGCGGCCGGACTCCTGCCAGAGTTCCGCTGGCTGCACCGCGGGCATCAGGACCTCCTGGGCCCCGGTCCGGTCCATCTCCTCTCTGACGATGCGCTCCACCTTGGCCAGCACCTTGCGGCCCAGGGGCAGGTAATTGTAAATCCCCGAGGTCACCTTGCGGATCATCCCGGCCCGCAGCAGCAGTTTATGGGAAATCGCCTCGGCCTCCGCCGGCGTCTCTTTCAGCGTGGGAATGAGCATTCGTGAAAACAGCATAGGCACTCCGATCGTTTTATTTTATCATATCCATCTTACGATACCAGCCGCCACCATCACAACTCATTTGAACCACCGCGGCCTGGAAGTCCCAGAAAAAACGTAGGGGCACAGCTTGCTGTGCCCCTACAAAACTTGGTGGCACAGGCGTCTCGCCTGTGCGGTCACGCGATAATGCTGGCAGCCACAGACCGCCCTAAATCTGGGCCCTCTGCGTCCTCTGCGCCTCTGCGGTGCAGACCTTCCCCGGCAACAGCCGCGCCTGCTGCATCTCAAAGGCGCGCTCCATCAGCACTTCCAGGTTGATGACGTCCTCCCGGTTGTACTTAAGGAGCAGGTCCAGGGAGGTGCGGTCCCCCCGCTGGTAGCGCTGCCAGAGGATCACCGCCATGTAGCCGTCCATGCCGCTCACTTCGTTCGGGCGGTGGATGCCGAACCGGGGCTCGATCTTCTTGAGGCCGCCCTTATAGCCCAGCCGGGCCAGCAGAAAGCGCAGGTCCACGTGCAGGGGCGGCAACTCCAGGTCCATGAAATAGGCCCGCAGCACCGGCAGGTCGAACTGCATGCCGTTGAAGGTCACCAGGAGGTCGAAGTCTTGCACCGCCTTAGGAAATTCCTTCAGATTAAAGCCCTGGACGAACTGGCGCATGGTCACCCCGTCGTAGAGGCCCGCCACCGTGACCTGCAGCCCCGGCCAGAAGGAGCCGGTGGTTTCGATGTCCAGGTACCCCACCCGCGGCCGGCAGGTGCGAAACAGGCGCCAGTGTTCATGCGCGGCCAAAAGAGGGGCAAAGTAGGCAGGCTCGGCCGCGTGCTCGACGGATTCCCGCAAATCTTGCTGGAGACTCCGGACCCGCTCCCGGGATAGACCGGATATCCACTGGGCGGCCAGAAAATCCTCCCAGGTCTCGACTCCCTGGCTCCAGAAATGGGCCTCCCGCCGCGGCCCCACCCCGGGCAGGTGGATGAAGGTGCGCTTTAACATTCTTTAAGCATACCACCGGGAGGGCGATCTGTCACCCCATGCCGCATTTTGGTAGTGTATCAGTTTGACGCGGAGATCGGAAAATGAACCTTGAGAGAAGCGGGCTTGACAAAAGGGTCCATCAGTGGGAACGTGAAATTTATGGAACTTTGGAATTTTTGGGGTTGGATCGCTTATGGGTGTTTGGGCATTGCCGCGTTTGGCATGGCAATCGAAACACTTACCAAGAGGCACCCAACCATGCTTGATTTGCTACCAGATTACCTAAAAAGCTACATATGGGGATATGTGCCCGCCATACTGTTTAGTATTGCTACAATAATTTTCATAATTCGACTTCCTTACTTTTGGAAGACGGCAGAGGTGGGGAAAGTTGCCCCGGTTATTCAGGCATCTGGCCCAGCTTCACGGCCTACCCAACCTACGCCCGAGTTAGCTAAACCGAAAAAATTCTACTCGGAACGCGAAAAAAGTGATTTGGCAAATGCTCTTAGAGATTTGTCAAAGATACTTAATACAGAAGGAACTAACATCACGCAAAAGGCACAACAAATATCAGTAATGTGGACCCTGGAAAGTAGGAAAAGTCAATCACCAGATACGGCCGCTTTGATTATATAGCTAAATGACTTAAATAAATTAATTGTTGTCCTTAACCAATCTCTTTATGGTGAAGGATTTATGAATAAATATAAAGTATATAGCGATGAATTGGAGCCAATTCTACAAATTCAGCAGAAAGCGCCAAATAGTCCCACTAATCCAATATCAATATTGCAGGAAAGTATAAGGGTGTTCCGAGATGAAATATCTACAATTGACCTTGCTAAAAAATACAATGACCAACAACTAATCAATTCTATGAAAAATAATTTAAATATAGCTTTTATGAATTATGTTAATGAATATCATTCGTTTGGAAGATGGCTTACTGAAATCCAAAAATGTATTGATACCTTTCGCAATTCTCAGCTTTAAAATTATATATAGGATTTAATCCGCCAACCCAGCAATTTCCTCCAAACTCCAAACATGATCTGAAATTCCCGCTTCCATCGCCGGGGTCACTCTCAGGCTCTTGTGGATTCTCCCGAAGTTATAGAACATGAAATGCAGGGAAACCGCGTGAGCCAGATTCTCCACCTTCTTTGAAAAGGCATTGGTGAGGCGGGTAAACCGTCTCATGCTCATTCTCATGGTGAGGTTTTGGCGCTCTGCGTAGCTGGTGGAGATATGCTTTTTGTCTGGATTTCCTGAGATAACCTCAGTCTTGCAGCCAATACATTCCGGCGGACTATATTTTCTCCTTCTTTCTTCACCTTCCATTTCGGTTCCATATATTTTAATTAACATGGCGTAATCAATATCCGTTCCAAAAGCCCCGTCAATCGCATCTAAATAAGCCTTGTGGCCGTCTGTGGTGAGTTGAACCCTATGACTAAGCCTTGAAGCCGAGTCTTCCATAAAAATTGAGCCGGTTTCGGCGTTCCTATTTCCCACAAGCCAGGAAGGAACAAGTTTGCTATCCGCACAAATGGCCGTCCAGGTCCAAACATCACCATATCCATGTCTCTGCGGTTAAATCATTCCTCCTTCAAAATCACCGCCAAATGCGGCTGGATCGCCCGCCAGGCCGGGTAGGCCGCGGCGCCCAGGCCCAAAGTCATCACCAATAACAGGCTCTGCCAGTAGATGCCCGGCACCCAATGGAGTTGAATGGTCCAGCCAAAGGCCTGTTTGTTGATCACCTTGATGAGCAGCAGCGACAGGGCTGAACCGCTCGCCGCTCCCAGCATAAAACTTAACAGGCTGGCCAGCCCCGACTCCGTCAGCACCAGGCCCAGGATCTGCCGCCGCGACGCCCCGATAGCCTGGAGCAGGGCCAGTTCCCGCTCCCGCTCCATGATCAGCACCAGGAAGGTGGTGATGATGCCGAAGATCGCCACCACCACCGCCACCCCCTCCAGGGCATAGGTCAGGGCAAAGGTCTCATCAAAGATGCGCAAAATCCCCTGGCGCAACTCCCGATGGGACAAGGCCAGCAACCGGTAGTCCTTGCCATATCTTTCCTGGAGCCGGGCCTGCATCTGCGGCGCCTGGCTCGGCTCTTTGAGATAGAGCCGCACCGCATTCAGGTGAGTATCCCGCCAGAATCGCCGAAAGTTGCTGATGTCCATCCAGACGCTGGGGCCGTCGGTGCGGTAGTCGTAGAAGACCCCGGCGATCCTGAGCGCCTGCGGCCCGGAGGGAGTAGGCAAAGTGAGTATGTCCCCCTCTTGATAATGAAAGGCCTCGGCCAGGGGTTCGGAAATTACTACGGCGGGTTTGGCGTCTTTAATTTTCGGCTCAACGGTCTTAACCGACTCAGCAAATCCCCCTGAATCCCCCTTTGTTAAAGGGGGACTTATACCCCCCTTTGAAAAAGGGGGGAAGGGGGGATTTGCTCTCGGTAGCATAGGCGTCTCGCCTGTGCTACCCCCAACTTCCTGCATAATCTTTTGAGTCTCTCCCTTCCGGAACCACAGGCCGCCGTGTTTGGCCAGCACGTTGAAGCTGCCGCCGATCACCAGGATATCCCGGCCCCGGAACGGCAGCCGCGCCACCCGGTAATGATAGATCTCGGCGATCTCCGGGTCCCGCTCCAGTTCGGGCAGGATCTCCGGCGGCAGGTACTGGTCATAACCCGCGGTGGAGAAGACCGAGGGCCCGAAAAAGATATCGCCGCTGATGGCCCGGCTCACCCAGTCGTCCACCGTCTGGCGGAAAGAGCCGATCATCACGGTCACCGCGATGAGCATCCCCAGGGCGCAGGCCAGGGCGGCAATGGACACCGCGCTGCGGCTCAGGGACCCCGCCAGATACCGACAGCCCAGACCCGCCGCGGGCCACTTTCCTAAGGACTCCTCCAACCTCTGCCCCAAGCACCGGGCCGACACCGGCGTCAGCAAGGCGAAACCCAGAAGGATAAGCAAGGCCGCCACGAATCCGGGCCAGGGTGGGCCGTCGCCCACCTTCCAGGCAGCCGCGGCCGTAGCCCCGGCCAGGCACATCAGCCCTCCCCAGGTAATGAGCCCCACGCGGCTCTCCAGCTTCTCTTCCAGTTCCTCCCGGTACCAGACGGCCCGGAGTTGGGTGCGGGCCGCCTCCCAGGCCGGTAAGGCCGCAGCTAGCAGCGTGGCCGCCACCGCCAGGCCCCAGGCCTGGAGCAGCAGGCCGCCGCGCAGCCAGACCGCTCCGGCCACCACCGGCATGTACAGGGAGGTGAGGTTCCGGGTCATCACGCCCAGCACCCCTTTAGCCAATCCGACCCCCAGGATCAGACCGAGTGCGCCCCCCGCCAGGCCGCTGACCGCGCCCTCGGCCAGAAACAGCAGCAACACCTGCCCCGGGGTCATCCCCAGGGTGCGCAAGAGGCCGATCTCCCGGCGCCGCCGCACCACCGACAGGGTGACGGACTGGTAGATGAGGAACATCCCCACGAACAGGGCGATGGCGCTGAGCACCGCCAGGTTGAGGCGGTAGGCGGCCACCAGCCCTTCGGTGCGGCGGACCAACGCTCCGGGCCGCACCACTTCAACGCCGGGGGGCAGTTCCTTTTGCAACCGCGCCGCCGCTCCGGAGGCCTCATCCCGGACCATGAGATCGATGTAGTCCAGACGTCCCAGCCGGTCCAGGAGTTCCTGGGCCGAACCGATATCCATCAGGACTACGGCGCCTTCCAAGGGGTAAAGGCCGCTGGACGAGCGAAATACCCCGGTAACCGCCAGATTCCTCCGGGCCGGACCCACCAACACCGGCAGGGAATCCCCCACCTGCAACTGCAGCCGGGCCGCCAGGCGGTCGCTCACCAGGACGGCGTCCGGCCGGGTGAGAAAATCGATCCAGTTCTGTTCGCCCAGGCCGGTGCCCGGCTCGAACTCATAATCCCGGAAGTCCTTTTCGGAGAAGGGATCGATCCCCAGCAGCAGCACCGGCCCCGGATGCGGGCCGCTCAGTTCCAGGATGCTTTCCACCACCGGAGCCGCGGCCCTGATCTCGGGGAGGTGACGCAGCCTGGGATAAAGGGATTCGCTGAGAGGCGCCCCGGGGCTCTGGACCCGCCACTGCGCCTTGCCGGCCACTGCCGTGACCCCGGCCTGAAAGCTCCTGACCGCGCTGTCGGCGGCCAGGGAGATGCTGAGATAAACCGCGGTGCCCAGGGCGATGCCCAAAATCCCCAGGAAGGTGCGTCCGGGATACTCCCGCAGATGGCCCAGCGAGATCCGGAAAAGCCAGAGTTTCATGGCAATAGCCGGCCGTCCTGCATCCTGAGCACCCGGTCGGCGAAGCTTCCGGCCTCCGGAGCGTGGCTCACCAGGACCACGGTCTTGTGCCACTGCCGGTGCAGGTGGGAAAAAAGTTCCAGGATGAGGGCCGCCGTGACGGAATCGAGGTTGCCGGTCGGTTCGTCCGCCAGGACCACGGCCGGGTCGTTGATCAGGGCCCGGGCAATGGCCGCCCGCTGCATCTCGCCCCCGGAGACCTGGTGCGGCTTGTGATCCAGCCGCCGCGCCAGCCCCACCTCCGTCAGCCAGCGCCTCGCTTCTTCCCGGGCCTGGGGATACGGGGCGCCCCGGAGCACCCGGGGCAGGGCCACGTTTTCCACCAGGGTCAGCAAGGGCAGCAGATTGAAGGACTGAAACACCACCCCCACCTTATCCCGGCGGAAGCGGGTGAGCTCCGGCTCCCTTAAAGCCGCCAGGTCCCGTCCGTCTATGATCACCCGGCCGCGACTCACCGGCTCCAGGCCGCCGATGATGTGCAGCAGGGTGCTCTTACCGCAGCCGCTCTTGCCGGTGATAGCCACAAATTCACCGGAGGCGATCGCCAGAAACACCTCCTGCAGGGCTCGAATCTCTTCCGGACCCCGCCGGAACACCTTGCTCACCCCCCGCAGTATGATCACCTACGGCCTCCGGAACCGACTAACTCGGCAATTTTAACCCGCGGCGAAAACTTAAATGTAGAACAGCCGCCCTCGGCTGTCCATACCCCTAACTTGCCGCCGTCGGGAATTGCTGCCTGCTGATAATCATGAAGGCAAGGCAGTTGGCCAGCTAATATTTAAGGTTTTTAGCCGAGATACCGATTCAGGTAAGGGGGTTGGCCAGCAAGCCAACCTCAGCTGCTGCCTAAAATCCTTAAATTTCCCAACCGATTCCAGGAGGAAACGGCCATCTCCAATCTGAGCCCGGCAGAGATTACCAGGTACGCCCGCCAGATGAATCAGGAGGGGTGGGGCCGGGAGGCTCAGGAACGGGTCAAAGCGTCCCGAGTCCTCATCGCCGGCGCCGGCGGCTTGGGGGCCGCCGCCGCCCTTTATCTTCTGGCCGCCGGCGCGGGCACCATCCGCTTGGTGGACAACTCCCGGGTTAGCCTGACCGACCTGAGTTACCAAGTGCTCTACCGGGAACAGGATTTGGGCAAGGCCAAGGCCACCGTGGCCGAACGCCGTCTCAAGGAACTCAATTCCTTCACCTTAGTGGAGTCCCTGGTGAAGGTCGTTTCTCCCCACAATGTCTCCTGTCTCACCTCCGGCTGCCAGGTGCTCATAGATGCCACCAATAATGCAGCCGCCGGCTCGCTTCTGCACCAGGCCGCCGCCAAGCTGCAAATCCCCCTGGTGCATGCCGCCGTGTGGGACCTGGATGGCCGAGTCACCACTTCTTGGCCCGGCCGCGGCCCCTGCCTGGCCTGCTCGTGTCAAGGAACCTTACATTCCGGACGACCCTCGCTTTTGAGCCCTTTGTCCGGCATTCTGGGAGCCATCCTGGCCCTCGAAGCCCTGCGCATCCTGGGGGGTTTGAGTCCGGCCTTACTGGGCCGCCTCTTATGTTTTCATGGAACCAGCCTCCAGTTCACGGAAAAGCTCCTGAAGCCAGATCCGCAATGTCCGAAATGCCAGAGCCCGTTAGCCAAAAAAATTACCGTAATTCCTAAGTCAGATTGATCTTGCCAACCGAGAGATCTCCTGCCGCCTCTCCCTTAGACTAACCGGGAAAACCAACCCGGCCGTTTCCAGGCCGGACGGCTTAAAAAAAGAGGGAAAAAACATCAAATATTTTCTAAAGTTTTTCTGTGAATGTCTCGATAGATTCATCAAAGGTTGTCCCTGGCCCAGGATCGCGACCTGCCAGGCTGAACGGCCTAAACGCTCATTTTGGAGAGGCGCTGGCGGTTTTCCAGGAGGAGGCTTTAACCCTCCCCCACCAGAGAAGTCTTGGACCGGGTTGTCGGCTTGGTGGGCCGGTGTGCCCCAGGCCGGAGTGTCTTGGGGCTGCCCCGCCAGTAGCCGGCGCAGCCTCACCAGCCGGCAGCTGGTAGGGCCTGGTTTTGGCCCCGTGCCTTTAATAAATTGGAGAAGAGCCCATGAGTCTGAAACAATTTTCCCCTGAGCTGATGCTCACCATTGACCAGATTTCCCAGCTCACCGGGGTGCGCAAATCCACCCTGCGCTACTGGGAAAAATCCTTCAACCTTTGCCTGAAGCCTTCCCGGACCCATTCCAATCGCCGGGAGTATTCCCTGGAGGACCTGGAGCGCATCAAGACCATCAAGGTTCTCATAGAACAGGAACACCTCACTTCCCGGGGGGTGCGCCTGCGCCTGATGGAACTCTTTTCCGCCCGGCCGGAAGGGGACCCGAGTCGCCAGGCCAAACCCGGCGCAGCCAGAGCCACCTCTTCCCCTTAACCGGTGGCAAAGACCTGGCGGTCCAGCCTCCGGGACAATTCCGCCGCAGTCGGGATGAGCCCGAAGACCTCCCGCCAGACCCGGGGACTCTCCATACAGAGGTAGAGTGGCGCCCCTGGGGTGGCCTCGGACAAATACTGGCGCATCCGGCTGTACATCTCTACTCGTATGCCCTTATAATAGCGCAACTTGCCGTCCGGAGCCCGGACCATTTCCTGGGCCGCGATCCGGCTCCCGGGAAAACGCTGGTAAATCAAGGGGCGCAGAGACGGCATAAACCTCAGCCCCCCCAGGCTGATCCAGGCAATGCTCCGGGCCGACACCGCCTCCCCCAGGGAGTCTACGGTACGGCGGTAGGCCGCCTCCCAGCCGGGGAAATAGATCAGCGGATCGAAGTGCAAGGCCACCCGAAAACCCGCAGCTACTGCAGCTTTGGCCGCCCGGAGCCGTGCCGCCCACCGGGCGGCGAATACATCTTCAGCCCGGACAATCTCTTCCGGATTGAGGGACCAGGCGAAGACCACCTGGGGATTGGGGCCCAGGGACAATAACTCGTCGATCTCGGTGCGCTTGCTCTTGATCTCCAGGACCGCCTGCCGGCGGTCTTTAAACC
>JBIOJX010000066.1:0-11614 GCA_044451265.1 Desulfobaccales bacterium | reverse complement strand
GGAGACGGGAGAAAACCCCGGTCTTCCGTCTCCCCCGTCTTAAACTTGCTTGGCCCTATTGAAGAATTGGAGAGGAGAGTTATAATGAATCGAGGGGCGGGGAGACTACCCCGCCCCTAACCGATTTTCTGAGCCGTATTTAACGGGCCCATAGCTCAGCGGTCAGAGCAACCGGCTCATAACCGGACGGTCCCTGGTTCAAATCCGGGTGGGCCCACCATCGATCGGGGGGCACGGGTATAATCAGATATCCACAAGGAGCGGCAGTCTTAAAGGGGCCTGACCCCGGGGGTGCTTTCTGCGCACCCCTTTTTTATGTCCTATGAGCGCCACGCTGCAAGAGATCGTTAAGCTACTGAACGCCCAATATCCAGCGGACTGGGCGGCGCCAGGCGACCGCACCGGCTTCCAGGTGGGGCGCCCGGACAGCCCGGTGACCACGGTGCTGGTGGCCCTGGAGGCCTCCCCGGCGGTGGTCCGGGAGGCCCAAGGTCTGGGGGCGCAGCTCCTCCTGACCCACCATCCCCTGATTTATCAGTCCCTGGCCGAGGTGCGCGAGGACCAGCCCGGCGGGGAGCTGCTCAGCGCCTTGATCCGGGCCGGGATTGCCTCGGTTTCCTGCCACACCAACCTGGACGTGGCCCCCGGGGGGCTGAACGATTATCTGGCCGGGGCGCTGGAACTGACCGATCTGGAGGTTCTGGCGGAGACCAGCCGCGACCACCTGTATAAACTGACGGTCTTTGTACCTCTCGATTACGCGGACCGGGTGCGGCAGCATCTGGCCGAGGCCGGGTTGGGGGTCATCGGCCGTTATTCCCACTGCAGCTTTGCCGCCCGGGGTCAGGGCACCTACCGGCCGTCAGCGGGGGCCCGGCCCTTCCAGGGTGAAGTGGGGCAACTCTCCCGGGCCGAGGAAGTCCGCCTGGAGATGTTGGCGCCCGAGTCCCTCCTGCCGGCCGCCCTGGTTCGGCTGAGAGAATCGCACCCCTATGAAGAAGTGGCCTACGATCTCTACCCTCTGAAAGATTCCGGCGCGGCCCGGGGTTTCGGCCGCATCGGCAACTGGCCGGCAGCCAAGCCTTTCCCCGAGGTTATGTCGCTGGTCAAAACAATTTTCCAGGTGAGCGCCGTGAAGGTCTGGGGCCGGCCGCCGCAGGCGGTGCAGCGCCTGGCGGTGCTGGGAGGCAGCGGCGGCGAGTTTATCCCAGCGGCCCGGGACCGGGGAGCCCAGATTTATGTCACCGGGGAGGTGCGGCACCACCAGGTCGCACCTGAGAACCTGGAGGATTTTGCCGTCCTCGAGGTCGGCCATTACAGCAGCGAAGCAGTCTTCATGGGCCCCTGGGCCGAACAACTCAGGGGCTTTTTTGCGGCCGCGGGGCTGAAAGTGCAAGTCGAAGTGGCGCAGTCGTCCCAGACGCCATTCGCATTTTTTTAAACCGAAAACGGTATCACGGAGGTCGAAATTGTTACCGGAGTTAAGCAAACTTATTGAAGTCCAGGAGTTGGATCAAGTTATTCAGGAGGTCGTCGGGGAGTTGGAGCGGCTTCCGGGCGGACTCAAGACCGCAGAGGCGGCCCTGGAGGACCTGAAGGCCCAGCAGGCCGCCGGCTTACAGGATCTGGAGGACCTGCAAAAGCAACGGCGGGACACGGAAACGGAAACCGCGGAGATGGAAGACGGCATCAAAAAGAGCCGCGGCCGGCTGATGGAGATCAAGAGCAACATTGAATACAAGGCGATGCTTAAAGAAATCGCCTTCAAGGAAGATCAGCGGGACCAGCGGGAGACCCGCATGCTGGAACTCCTGGAGCAGATGGAGGCCAAGAAGCGGACCCTGGCCGAGATCGAGACGGAAATTAAGGAGCGCCAGGACGCCCTGGCTCAGGAGTCGGCAAGAGTGGCGGTGGAAGTGAAGAAGCTGGAGGAGCGCCAGACGGGCCTGGATGAGCAACGGAAAAAATTACGCAAAAAGGTGCCGGCCCAGCTCCTGAAGCGCTATGAGTTCATTCGCCAGCGCCGCAACGGCACCGCCATCGCCCCGGTCTATGAAGGCGTCTGCTTCGGCTGCCACATGAACATCCTGCCCCAGCAGTTCATCGACCTGCAGAAGGGCGAAGAGATTCTCCAGTGCCCGCATTGCCAGCGCATCCTCTACTGGCAGGAGGAAGAGGCCGAAGGGGAAGCGGCCCAATCCTGAGCCGGGACCTGGCGGGAGCAGGCAGCCGGGCCGCGGTCTTCCGGGCCCTGGCGGAGGGGCTGAGCCCGGCCCAGGTGCGGGAACGGTTCGGCCTCAGCGCCGAGGCCCTCCAGGACCTCTTTCGGGCGGCGGCCGACCACTATGCCGATCTGGAGGAGGGGGTTTGGTCCCTTTACTGTGACGGCGCCTCCCGGGGCAACCCCGGTCTCGCCGGGGCGGGCGTGGTCCTGGTCGATCCGAGCGGCGAGGTCCGGGAGGAAGAGAGAGAATTCCTGGGACAGGTCACCAACAACGTGGCGGAATACCGGGGCCTGCTCCTGGGCCTGAAAAGGGCTCGGGACCTGGGGGTCAAAAAAATCCGGGTCTACTCCGACTCCGAATTGCTGGTCCGGCAGATCAACGGCTCCTATCGCGTGAAGCAACCCCACCTCCTGGTCCTCTGGCAGGAAGCCCAGCGGGAATTGCAGCAGTTCGGGGCCTATGAGGTGACCCACGTGCCCCGGGAATTGAACCGGGTGGCCGACCGTCTGGCCAATGAGGCCATTGACCAGAGGGCAACGGCGCGGTAGAATGATTGTAGGGGCGGTTCTCGAACCGCCCGGCATACTAACCACGATTTACAGAACTCAAAGGGCCGCGGAGCAGGCCAGATGATCGCCGGATGGGCGTCATGCCGCCGGAGGAAAGTCCGAGCTCCACAGGGCAGGTGCTGGGTAATCCCCAGCGGGGGCGACCCCAGGGAAAGTGCCACAGAGACCAGACCGCCGTGGTACGTCCACGGTAAGGGTGAAAAGGTGAGGTAAGAGCTCACCAGCGGCGGGGGCGACCCCGCCGGCTAGGAAAACCCCACCCGGAGCAAGACCAAATAGGGGAGCGTTTGAGGGTGGCCCGCCTGAAGCTCCCGGGTAGGTTGCTGGAGGCCCCGGGCAACCGGGGTCCTAGAGGAATGATCATCACCGGGGCAACCCGGGACAGAACTCGGCTTACGGCCTGCTCCGCGTTTTCTTTGAGACCACCGGCCACTTCAGGTGGCGGTGGGCTTTTTTATTGATTTTCCGTTTGTTAGTGGTACAGTCGTCTCGCCTGTGCCGTCGCAGGCTGAACGGTCGTGGCCGATAACGCCGCCCGCCGGGGATGAAAATCCCCCTTGCCCCCTTTTGCAAAGGGGGGTTTTAAAGTCCCCCTTTAGCAAAGGGGGATTTAGGGGGATTTTGATTTTCACGGTAAAGCCTGCGGCTGCATTTACCAGTTTCACCCAGGTAAACTACCTATGACCCAACAGGTCGCCCCCTTGAACACTACATTGCCGGGACCCTATATCTCCGTCATTATTCCCGTTTATAACGAAGCAGAGAACCTCCGGGAGTTGGGGGAGCGGCTGATGCGCACTCTGACCGGAATGGACCGCTCTTTCGAAATCATCTTCGTGGACGATGGCTCCAACGACCGTTCCTGGGAAATACTCACAGAACTTTGTCATCCTTCAGGACAGCGTTATCCAGATCACGTTCAAATTCGAGCCTTGCAGTTTAACCGCAATTTCGGCCAGCACCAGGCCATTTTTGCCGGCTTCCAGGCCGCCCGAGGCCAGGTGATGATCACCCTGGACGCAGATTTGCAAAACCCGCCGGAGGAGATTCCCCGCCTGGTGGCTAAAATCGAGGAAGGCTACGACACCGTGGGCGGCTGGCGGGAGAACCGCCGGGACTCGGTGTTCCGGAAACTCCCCTCCCACCTGGTGAACGTCGTGATGTCCAAGGTCACCGGGGTCAAGCTGCGGGACTACGGCTGCATGTTGCGGGCCTACCGCCGGGAGGTGATTGACAGCATCAACCAGTGCCATGAATCCTCCAGTTTCATCCCGGCCCTGGCCAATCTCTTTTCCCGCCGGGTGGCGGAGATTCCCGTGGGCCACGCCGAGCGCGAGCGGGGCCAGTCCAAGTACGGCCTGATCAAACTGCTCCGCCTCAACTTCGACCTGGTGACCGGCTTCTCCAACCTGCCCATCCACGCCGTGGGCTTCACCGGGGTGGCCATCGCCTTTTTGGGGCTGCTCTTCGGATTCCTCCTGTTCCTGCGCCGCCTGTTAATGGGGCCGGAAGTGGAGGGGGTCTTCACCCTGTTCGCCATCCTGTTCGTCTTCGTGGGCCTGAACACCCTGGGTCTGGCCCTGATCGGCGAATACGTCGGCCGCATCTACCGGGAGGTGCGCGGCCGGCCGCGCTATGTCATCAGGCAGACCTTGGGGCCGGAACCGGAACAGCCATAAAACTTCTTTTAACTGACTACTGACTACTGGCTACTGATTATGCGCCTCATCTTCATGGGTTACCACAACATCGGCCACGCCTGCCTGGAAGTCCTGATTGATCTCTGCCGCCATTTCGGCGATGAGATCGCCGCAGTGGTCACCCATGCGGAAGACCCCCGGGAGAACCGCTGGTTCGCCTCGGTGCGGGACCTGGCCTTCGAAAATTACCTGCCGGTCTACCAGCCCCGGGACCCCAACGCCCCGGAGTTCGTCGAGATCATGCGGAACCTAGAGCCGGATTTTCTCTTTTCCGTCTATTATCGCCACATGCTGAAAAAACCGTGGCTTTCCCTGCCCACCCGAGGGGCGCTCAATCTACACGGCAGCCTGCTGCCCCGCTACCGGGGCCGCTGTCCGGTGAACTGGGTTCTAATCAACGGTGAGACCGAGACCGGCGTCACCCTGCATTATATGGAAGAGAAGCCGGACAAAGGCGATATCGTCGGCCAGGAGCGGGTCGTCATCCAGCCGGAGGATACGGCGCTGACCCTGTTTGCCCGGATGACCTTGGCCGCCGGAGCTGTGCTGCGGGAGGCCTACCCCCTGCTGCGGGCGGGCACCGCCCCCCGGGTCCCCCAGAATCAGAGCCGGGCCTCCTATTTCGGCGGCCGCCGTCCGGAAGACGGCCGCATTTCTTGGGACAAAGACGCCCTGGCGGTATATAATCTGGTGCGGGCCGTCACCCACCCGTATCCCGGGGCCTTCACCCACCTCCGGGGCAAGAAGCTGTTCATCTGGGCCGGCAACCCCCTGGCGGACCCGCCGGCCTCGGACCAGGCCGTCCCCGGAAGGCCGGGGCTGGTATCGGGCTATTTGCCGGGGCAAGGCCTGCTGGTGACCACCGGCCGGGGCCACTTCCTCATCACCCAGGCCCAGTGGGAGGGCCAGCCGGAGTTTTTAGGTCCGGTCGTCGCCACCTGGGATTATCTGGTGGGGGAAAAATTGGGGGAAAAAGGGTAAAAGGGGAAAGGGGGAAAGATAGCCCTCAGCCTTTAGCTTTCAGCAAAAACAATGGCGTGGCAACGGAGCCAAATGTAGGGTGGGCATCGCCCACCATAAGATGAAAATCAATTTGAGGAAGGTGGGCAGTGCCCACCCCACACGTCTGATGCCAAGGCTGAATACAAAATTAGAGTCGGAGGCTGCTGAATTCCTGGTATTAGGACATTTGCTTCTTGAAGGAATTTCCGCCTTTAAGGCCTATACAAATTTCCCAGGCTATGACCTTATTGCCGCAGATGCTGCTAATAACACATCGGCTCGGATTCAGGTAAAAAGCCGCTATAGAACGAATTATGATGGTTTTATTATAAATAAATTTAATTGTGATTTTGTTGTATTAACTTTATTGAACAGGGGTTATTCAAATGGTCCAGACAAAAATGGAGATATAGGAATAAAAGCTCCTGAGTTTTATGTTATGCCAACTGATTATATTTTACAGGTAAGGGACCCAAATAATAATTGGGGTAAGATTAACAAAAGTCGTTTGGTTGGCTTGGCAAATTATAAAGATAATTGGAACGCGATTAAGGGCTTCCTCGAAAACGTAAACAAGGTTAACATATGAAAATACTGATTCTAGGCGTCAACGGCTTCATCGGCAATGCCCTGACCCGGCGCATCCTTAAGGAGCGGGATTGGGAAGTCTACGGCATGGACCTCTACTCCAACAAGCTGGATGAGGCCCTGGACCATCCCCGCTTCCATTTCCTGGAAGGCGACATCGCCATCAACAAGGAATGGATCGAATATCACATCAGGAAATGCGACGTGGTCCTGCCCCTGGTGGCCATCGCCACCCCCATGACTTACGTGAAGCGGCCGCTCCGGGTCTTCGAGCTGGACTTCGAAGAAAACCTCAGGATCGTGCGCCAGTGCGTCAAATATGGCAGCCGCATCATCTTCCCGTCCACCTCCGAGGTCTACGGCATGTGCCCGGACGCCGAGTTCTCCGAGGACGACAGCACCCTGGTGCTGGGACCCATCCACAAACAGCGCTGGATCTACAGCTGCTCCAAGCAGCTCCTGGACCGGGTCATCTGGGCCTATGGCGAGTCCGGGCAGCTTCGGTTCACCCTGTTCCGGCCCTTCAACTGGATCGGCCCGAAGCTGGACGACCTCTACGCCGCCAAGGAGGGGAGCTCCCGGGTGGTGACCCAGTTCGTCCTCAACCTGATCCAGCGGGAGCCCATCCTGCTGGTGGACGGTGGCCATCAAAAGCGCTGCTTCACCTACGTGGAAGACGGCATCGACGCCTTGATGAAGATCATCGAGAACCCCGGCGGGGTGGCCGACAGCCAGATCTTCAACATCGGCAACCCGGATTGCGAGGCCTCGATCAAAGACTTGGCCCACGAGCTCCGGGACCTCTTCAAGGAGCACCCGGACCATAAGCGCGACGGGACCTACTCGGAGATCGTCGAGACCCGCCACGAGGACTATTACGGCAAGGGCTACCAGGACATTACCAGCCGCAAGCCTTCCATTGAGAAGGCGCGCCGGCTCCTGGGCTGGGAGCCGAAGACGGACCTGACCGCTTCCTTGAAGATCACCCTGGACGCCTTCCTGGAAGAGGCCCGGGGGGCGAAGGTCTAGCTGTCAGCTATCAGAGGTCGGCTTAAAATGAAAATGAAAGTTAATCAGAAATAGAGTTGGTCAATCCTCAATACCATCCTTGAGGGCGGTTCGAGAACCGCCCCTACAGCTTTCGGGAGCAAATGAGCGGCAAGCTGGCTATCAAAGTAGACGTCGATACTTTGGAGGGTTATTGTAAGGGAGTGCCGGCCCTGCTCAAAGTACTGGCCGAGCAGGCGGTCCAGGCCAGCTTCTTCCTGGCCCTGGGGCCGGATAACTCCGGCCGCGCTATCTGGCGCGTCTTTCGCCAACCGGGCTTCTTACAAAAAATGTGGCGCACCCGGGCGCCGGCGATCTACGGCTTCAAGACCATGTGTTACGGCACTTTGCTGCCCGCGCCCCTGATCGGGGCCGCGGCCCCGGAAATCCCCGGCCGGATTGCCGCGGCCGGCCACGAAGTGGGGCTGCACGGCTACGACCACGTGCGCTGGCACGACCAGCTTTTCCGGCTGCCCCTTCAGGAGATCTCCCGGGAGATCGGGGCGGCCCAGGAGACGCTGGCCTCATTAACGGGACGCCGGGCCGACTCCTTTGCGGCCCCGGGCTGGCAATGCAGCGAGAGAAGCCGCCAGGTGCAGGCAGCGCAGCATTTTCTTTATGCCAGCGACACCCGGGGCTCCGTCCCCTATTTTCCCCGGTTCGGGAAGACCGTCTCGAAGGTATTGGAGATCCCCACCACCCTGCCCACCCTGGACGAGGTGTTGGGCCTGGACGGCTGCCGGCCCGGAGATTTCAGCAATCTGGTCCTGGCTCGCCTGAACCCGGAACGGCCCCAGGTGCTCACCATCCACGCCGAACTGGAGGGCGGGCCGTACCTGGATGACTTTGGCCGTTTATTGCAGCACGGCCGCCGGCAGGGCGTGGAATTCTTCCGCCTGGAGGATTGGGCCCGGGAACTGTTGCAGGAGCCGGGTAAGATCCAGGTGGCGCCGGTCGCTTCCCGGCGCCTGCCGGGACGGGCCGGCACGGTTTCCTGCCAGGGCGCTTTGGAGGCCCCCCGATCATGATCGCCGCCATCGTCGCCGCCGCCGGCCTCGGCCTCCGTATGGGGAACGACACCCCCAAGCCTTACCTGGTCCTGGGGGGCAAACCGATCCTGGTCCACACCCTGGGGGTCTTCGAGAAGTGTCAGGAGGTTCGGGAGGTCACCCTGGTGGTGCATCCCGAGGAACTGGACTACTGCCAGGGAAAGGTCATCTCCCCTTATGGTTTCAAGAAGGTGTTGCGCCTGGTGCCCGGCGGCAAGGAACGCCAGGACAGCGTTTACAACGCCCTCAAGGCCCTGAAGAATGAAGACGATCTGGAGATCGTGCTGGTGCACGACGGGGTGCGGCCTTTCATCACCCCGGAACAGGTCTGCCGGGTCATTCAGGCGGCCCGGACCCACGGCGCGGCCGTCCTGGGCCTGCCGGTCCAGGATACCCTGAAGACCGTCACGGTGGAGGGGGAGGTCCGCCAGGTTCGCCAAACCCTGGAGCGCAAGGATATCTGGCAGATCCAGACGCCTCAGGCCTTCCAGGCCGCGCTCTTACGCCGGGCCTTTGTTACGGCCTACAGCCGCAATTTTTACGGCACCGACGAGGCCTCCCTGGTGGAGGCGCTCAACCAGCCGGTGGTGGTGGTGCCCGGCTCACCCTTGAACCTGAAGATCACTACGCCGGATGACCTGGCCCTGGCAGAGGCCATCCTGCCCCTAATGAGGAAAAAGAGACGTGCGAGTCGGGATGGGGTATGACGCCCACCGCTTGGTGGAGGGCCGCCTCCTGATTCTGGGGGGGGTGACCATCCCCTATCATCTGGGCCTGTTGGGTCATTCCGACGCCGACGTCCTGAGCCACGCCATCGGCGACGCCTTTTTGGGAGCGGTGGGGGCCGGCGACCTGGGCCGCCACTTCCCGGATAAGTATCCGGCCTATGAAGGCATCTCCAGCCTGGTCCTGCTGGAAAAAATCATGCAGATCGTGCGGCAGCGAGGCTTCCAGCCGGTGAACGTGGACGCTACCGTGGTCTGCGAGGCGCCCCGCCTGGGGCCGCATTTTCCGGAGATGATCGGCAAACTGGCGCCGGTTTTGGGTCTGCTTCCGGAAGATATCAACCTCAAGGCCACCACCACCGAGCACATGGGCTTTGCCGGCCGGGGGGAGGGCATGGCGGCGTACGCGGTGGTGCTGGTGAAAAAAGTAGAGTAATAATTTCCTGTTTCCCAAGTTAAACTTGGGATCCAGAAAGCAGCGCCTGCACAGGCGAGACGCCTGTGCCGCTATAATCCTTAAAAATGAAAACTATGCATAATACCCGGGCTTCTGAAATAAGCCCGATACTTCTACCCACTTATCCTGACTGCCTGGCCTTGATGGGGGCCCACGCCATGCTGGACAACATCCGGGAGCACTCCTTCCGGGTGATGCAGGTGGCCGATCGGCTGGGCCAGGCCCTGGCCGCGGCGGGCCTGGTGCTGCATCTGCCCCTGATCAGCACCGGGGCCTTGCTCCATGATATCGCCAAGACCGCCTGCCTGGGCACGACCGAGAATCACGCCCAATTGGGCGCCGATATCCTGGCCTCCCTGGGCTACCCGGAACTGGCCCAGGTGGTGCGAGAGCACGTGCGTCTGGAAGATGAAATTAACGACCCCCGGCCGCTGCGGGAGGCCGAGGTGGTCAATTACGCCGACAAGCGGGTGCTCCACACCCGGGTGGTCACCCTGGGGGAGCGCTTCGCCGACCTTCAGGTGCGCTACGGCCGGACGCCTTCGGCCCGGGGGCGTATCGCGGCCATGGAGATCCAGACCCAGGCCCTGGAGGAGAGGCTGTTTGCACCCTTGCGCCTCAGCCCCTCGGATCTGCTTCAGGTCAACGGCGAGTTCGAAGTTCAAGGTTCAAAGTTCAAAGTCAAATAGCTCTACCCCATCAGAAATTATTGACCTCTATCTTCGAACCTTTAGTATTTTTTGCGACTTTGCGTCTTGGCGCCTTGGCGTGAGATATCTTCTTTTCGGAGGGAAGCATGGCAAAAATGCGGCTGGCCCTGATCGCCGGGGGTAAATCCTCGGAACGGGAAGTCTCCTTGAAGAGCGGGGCCCAGGTTTATGAAGCCCTGGATAAGAGCAAGTACGACATCCGGCGCTACGATCCCCGCAGCGATCTGGCCAGGCTGGTGCAGGACGCCCCGGAACTCCAGGTGGCCCTGATCATCATGCACGGCCGGGGTGGTGAAGACGGCGCCATGCAAGGCTTTCTGGACCTCCTGGAGATTCCTTACCAGGGCTCCGGGGTCCTGGCCTCGGCCCTGGCCATGGATAAAGAACTGAGTAAGGCCCTCTATCAGATGGCCGGGCTCAGGGTGCCCACGGCCTTGGCCTTTAACCGCGAGAAGACCCCCACCCCGGAGGAGATCGGCGAGGCTTTGGGGCTGCCCGTGGTTATCAAACCGGCCACTGAAGGTTCCAGCATCGGTATCAGCCTGGCCCGCACTCTGGTAGAGTTAAAAGAAGGGCTGGCCGCGGCCTTTCACTATGACTCCCAGTTGCTGGTGGAGGAATTCATCCAGGGCGTCGAGGTCACCGGCGCGGTCCTGGGGAACCGGGAACTCAAGGCCCTGCCCCTGGTGGAGATCATCCCCGCCGAAAACTACAGCTTTTTTGATTACGAGGCCAAGTACCAGCCCGGGGCCAGCCAGGAGATCTGCCCGGCCCGCCTCAGCCCGGAGTTGACCGCGCTGGCCCAGCGCTGCGCCCTCGAGGCCCACGACATCCTGGGCTGCCGGGGTTACAGCCGCACCGACATGATTATCCGGGACGAGCAGATCTATGTCCTGGAGACCAATACCATTCCCGGCATGACCGCCACTAGCCTCTTTCCCCAGGCGGCCCAGGCCGCGGGGCTGGAATTCCCGGCCTTACTGGACGAGCTCATCCGCCTGGCGCTGGAGAAGGATTAGAAAAGCAGGTTAGCAGTTAGCCGTTGGCCGTTAGCAAAAGCAATGCCTCCGCAAGAATCAAATTATAGTGGCAACATAATGGCTGATCGCCAACTACTAACTACTAACTGCTAACCGCTAACTGCTAACTGCTGACCAATGTCCGACCGCTGGCTCCCCTTGAAGCGACTCCTGAAAGATGGCCTGGCCCAAGGCGTCTACACCGCGGCCGTGGCCCTGGCAGGGCGGCGAGGGGAACTGCAGTGGCAGGCCGCCGCCGGCCGGGTTTCTCGGGACCCGGCGGCCCCGGAAACGACGCATGAGACCAGCTTTGATCTGGCTTCGCTTACCAAACCTCTGGCCATCGCCCTGGCCCTGATGGTTTTGACGGATGCCGGGAAACTGGCCCCCGACGCCCGCCTGGGGGAATTTCTGCCCGTCGCCTGGCTGCCGCCGGACAAGCGGTCCCTGACCCTGGCCCAGCTTTTAGCCCACCGGGCCGGGCTGCCGGCCTGGGAGCCGTTTTATCGGGAAGTCCTGCAAG
>JBIOJX010000065.1:0-11717 GCA_044451265.1 Desulfobaccales bacterium | reverse complement strand
TTCTAATACTGACCACTGGCCCCTGGTCCCTGACCCCTTTACCGGCCCCTGGCCCCTGGCCCCTGATCCCTCCAAAGAGGTGGAAGAATGATTTCCGGTAAGCGCCTCGACCGGGACGAAGCCAACCGGCTCTGGGACGTGGACCTGCTGGCCCTGGGGGCCGCGGCCGACCGGGTGCGCCGGCGCCTCAACCCCGAGACCCGGGTCACCTACGTTATCGACCGCAACATCAATTACACCAACGTTTGCGTCTCCGGCTGCCGTTTCTGCGCCTTCTACCGGCCGCCCGGGGCGGCGGAGGGCTACGTCCTGTCCTGGATTGAGCTGGCCGCCAAGCTCCAGGAACTCAAGGACCACGGCGGCAGCGGCGTCCTCCTCCAGGGCGGCCTCAATCCCGAGCTGGGGCCGGACTATTACGCGCAACTCATCGGCTGCATCCGCGCCAGCGGCCTGGCGGTGCACGGCTTTTCACCGCCGGAGGTGGTTTATTGGGCTGACCAGTGGAGCCTGACCATCCGGGAGGTCCTCCGCCTCTTAATTGAGGCGGGGCTCTCCTCCATCCCCGGCGGCGGCGCCGAAATCCTGGTGGACCGGGTGCGGCAGAAAATTTCTCCCCATAAGTGCGACAGCGCCCGGTGGCTGGAGGTCATGGGCACGGCCCATCGGCTGGGCTTGAAGACCAGCGCCACCATGATGTTCGGGCACCTGGAGACGCGGGAGGAGAGAATCGAGCATCTGCTCAAGATCCGGGAGTTGCAGGATGAGACCGGCGGCTTCACCGCCTTCATCCCCTGGACCTTCCAGCCCGGCGGCACCAACCTGGGGGGCGAGACCCTGGGGGCGGTGGAGTATCTGCGCACCCTGGCCATCTCCCGGCTGGTGCTGGATAACGTGCCCCATTTGCAGGTATCCTGGGTGACCCAGGGCGGCAAGGTGGCCCAGATCGCCCTGAAGTTCGGGGCCGACGACTTCGGCTCCACCATGCTGGAGGAAAACGTGGTGGCCGCCACCGGCGTGGGCTTCCGCCTGCCCCGGGAAGAGATCGAGAGCCTCATCCGCCAAGCGGGCTATGAGCCGCGGGTGCGGGATCATCGATATAATTTGGAATAAAAAATGAGGAGAGGAGGGTTGACACAGGAAATGATGTATAGATTTATAAAGCTCAACATTTTTGTAATCTATATTTTTTTGGGTATTGTGCTTCTTCCTGGAACTGTTAAGGCTATGAGGGACATCCCGGATGACAATCTAGCCTATCCAGTTCTGGTAACCGCTGATGATGGTACAATGGCCAGCGGATTCTATGTGAATCACCTCAAACGATTATATTTTGTCACCGCTAAACATGTTCTTTTTAGGGAACCAGTAGATAGCTATGAGAAATTAACGAATGTCCCAATAGGATTGAAATTTCCTGAGTCTCTGAGTAACAGGATTTATTATGATGGTAACAGGGGGTTACTTATATTCAGAGGAGTTATGTCCAACAAAGATAAGGAAGAACTGCTAAAAATATCCTCTGATCCATTATTTGAAAAAGCTATAAGAGAACTTTTCCTTAAAGCGCAATGGATTATGAAAAGCAAAAATGTCGGTTTGCTTTCATATCCTAAAGATATCAATGGAGTTGGGAAAAATATACTCAAACTAGATGTAGAAAAGCTCCACGATAAAGGTATGATAAAGATGCATAATTCGCAAGATGTAGTATCTATTTTTATAGGTAAGACAGAGAAAGAAGGAGATGCTATTATATTTTTTGACGGAATATCTTTAATTTCCCATACAAAATCTGGGATAATAGGGGTTGATACGAGCAAAACTATTAAACTTTTCAGCGAGGTCTTGGTTGGGAACGAAGTGTTCATTTTTGGTTATCCTACTTCATTGGGCATTAAAGAAATTAAACAAATTCAGCATGATAAACCTTTACTTAGAAAGGGGAGTGTGGCCGGGAAAAATAGCGAGTATAAAAATGTTATTATTGATTGTCCAACGTATCCGGGAAACAGCGGCGGGCCTGTCATAGAGAAAGAGCAAATCGAAATAGGCAAATGGAATTATAGGCTTATTGGTTTAATTAGTGAATTTGTCCCATTTGAGGAAATGTGGATTAGCAAAAGGTTTGGGCTTGAAAATAAGCAATGGCAAAATTCCGGTTATTCAATTGTAGTGCCAGTAGATGCAATCATGGAATTATTAACTGAATGATGCATCAATCACCAGATTCAATGATGAATAAAAAAATTGCCGTCATCGCCCGGGTCGGGGCGCATAAGGCCTTCGAGGCCGCGGGGTTAAGACCGGAGAAGACCGAGGTCTATCCGACCCCCTATGGCGACAGCCGGCCGGTCCATTTCTTCCGGCATCAGGGCCTGGAGTTTGCCGTGCTCTCCCGCCACGGCGAGGCCGGCTATGACCTGTCGGCGCCCTTTCTCAACCCCCGGGCCAACCTTTATGCCCTGAAAAGCCTGGGGGTGGCGAAAATCCTGGCCTGGGTGGCCCCGGGGTCCCTGCGGCAGGAGATGGCCCCCGGCGATCTGGTGGTGCCGGGCGATGTCCTGGATGAAGGCCAAGGCGGACCGCAGACCTTTTTCAGCGGGGTGGGTTGGGGCTTCATCCGGCATAATCCCTTGTTCTGCCCGGAACTCCGGGAAGCCCTGCTGCAAGCCGTGGCCGGGGCGCCCTTTACAGTCCACAGCCACGGGGTCTACGTGGCCACCACCGGACCGCGGCTGGAGACGGCCGCGGAGATCCGCAAGTTCCGCCTGTTGGGGGGCGACCTGGTGGGGCAGACCCTGGCGCCGGAAGTCTTTCTGGCCCGGGAGTTGGAACTCTGCTACACTGCCCTCACTTATGTGGTGAATTTCGCCGAGGGGTTGGTGGACCGGCCGTACCAACCCGGGGTGCTGTTTGAGGGCCTGGCCACCCCTGAAGAAGTCGAAAGAGTTTTGGCAGTGGAGGCGGCTTTCCCGGAGTTGATTCTGAGGGTGCTGCCGGCCCTGGCCGCCACGGCGCGGCAATGCCCCTGCCCCCGGCTGCTGGAGCGCTACCGCCTCCGGGGCGATCTCGGCCCGGACTGGCGGAGTTGGGTGCGATGACAAATGTAGGGGCGAATCTTGTATTCGCCCCTCGCCGGGCGAACACAAGGTTCGCCCCTACGAGACTAGCGGCAGGCACGGAGGCCTGCCCCACCAAACCTGGATGAGACATGATTGCACACGTCAGTAAATGGGTATTGCCGGTGGCTCAGCCCCCCATTCGGGATGGGGCAGTGTTAGTGTGGGGCAATAAAATCGTGGCCGTAGGCCCGGCCCGGGAGGTCTTGCCGGGCTTCAAAGGGCTGATCTGCGAGCATGGCTCCGGGGCCATTCTGCCGGGTCTGGTCAACTGTCATGCCCATCTGGAGTTCTCCGCCCTGGCCGGCTGCATCCCGCCGCAGGAGCGCTGGGAGGCCTGGTTGGAGGCGGCCCTGGCCCAACGGGAGGCCCTGGCCCCGGTGGCAGTTGAACAGGGTATCGTCCAGGGGATCTCGGCCCTGCGCCGCGGCGGCACCGCCCTGGTGGGTGAGGTCAGCAACACCGGCGCTTCACTAAAGCACCTGGAGAGCAGCCCTCTGGATTACCACTTATTTTATGAATGTCTGGGCTTCAACCTGAAGGAGCGGCTGGACCTGACCGAGTCCTTCAGTTTTTTCGCCGAGGCCGGCATCGCCGAAAACCCGTGCATTTCCGCGGCGGCCCACGCCCCCTATTCCGTTTCGGCCGCCCTGTTCCAGGCCATTAACCGCTGGAACGGCGACTCCCGGCCGCAAACGGTGCACCTGGCGGAGTCCCAGGCGGAGCTGGCTTTTTTGGCGAAAGGCAACGGTTTTTTCCGGGAGTTGCTCAAGAGCCGGGGACGTTGGCTGGAAGACTTTTGCCCCCCGGGGCCGAGCCCGGTGGCCTATTTGCATGATCTGGATTTTCTGGGACCCCGCACCCTGGCGGTGCACGGCGTCTGGCTGGAGGAGCCGGATTGCCGCCTGCTGGCCCAGAGCGGGACCTGGCTGGTTCTCTGCCCCCGGGCCAACCGCTACACCGGGGCCGGCGTGCCGCCGGTGGACCGGTTGCTGCAGGCCGGCGTCAACCTGGCCCTGGGCACCGACTCCCTGGCAGGCAACTGGGACCTGAACCTGTTCGGCGAGATGCGTTGGCTGCATCGCAGCTTTCCCGCCTACCCCGGCGACCTGTGGCTGCGCCTGGGGACCCTGAACGGCGCCCAGGCCCTGGGGCGGGACCAGGACTTGGGCAGTCTGGAACCCGGCAAGAAGGCGGCCCTGGGCTTCGTGCCGCTGACCGGCGCGGCCGACGATTTTTGGCGGGAACTTTTCGTCGCCGGGTCTACAGGGAAATTTCGCTGGCTGGCTTAAGGCAGGGCGAAAAGCCGAAAGGAAATAAAAAAGATTCACCACAGAGACACAGAGAGCACAGAGGGTCACAGAGAATTAAAAGCAGGGGGAAAAGGTTAAAAGGGGAAACGGGAAAAAGGTAAAGACGATCAAAAAAATTTTTGCTCTTCCTTTTACCCTTTTCGCCCTTTCCCCTTTTCCCCCAAGCCTGAGATTGAAACCGACTAAGGATTGGAGGCTTTAATGCCTATTAAGGCCCGACTAGGCCGGATTTCCTACTTGAATGTCCTGCCCATCTACTACGCCATGGAATCCCGGTTCGGGGTGAACGGCTTCCAGCTGGTGCGGGGCACCCCGGCCGAACTCAACGCCGCCATGCGCCGGGGAGAAATGGACCTGGGCTCCATCTCCGCCATGGAGTACGGCCGCAACTGCCAGGATTATCTGCTGTTGCCGGACCTCTCCATCAGCTCCCGGGGCCCGGTGGGCAGCGTTTTGCTGTTCAGCCGGGTGCCGTTTCAGGAATTGACCGGCCGCAGGGTTCGAGTGAGCGCCGCCTCGGCCAGCGGGGCCGCTCTGGTCAAGGTGCTTCTGGCCAAGCTTTTCCAGGTGAAGCCCTGCTATGAGGCGGGTCCCTTGGCCAAGCGGCCGATGGCCGAAGTGGATGCGGCTATGGCCATCGGCGACGAGGCTTTATGCATGAAACAGGCTCAGGCCATGCCCTTCGAACTGGACCTGGGTGCGGCCTGGCAGGAACTCACCTGCCTGCCCTTCGTCTTCGGGGTCTGGGCGGTGCGCCGGGTCTTTGCCGAGTCCCAGCCCGAGGCCACCCTCGCCCTGCACCGGCTGCTGGTGCGCTCCAAGACCTGGGGCCTGGGGGCCTTGCCGGAATTGAGCCGCCTGGCCGCGGCCTCCTTTAACATGACGCCGGCACAGGTGCTGGCTTACTTCCACCAATTGGATTATTCTCTGGGACCGGAGCACGAACGGGGTTTGAGCACCTTTTTTCAATACCTGTGTGAACAGGGAGAACTGCCGGAGACGCCGCGGCTGGAATATTTTAATGGGTAGCTGTCAGCTATCAGCGGTCAGCTTTCAGCTAAAGGCTAAAGGCGAAGTGCGGGGTTCGGCATTACCATGCATGGATGATTTTTGTAGTCGCAAGTCTTTAGGAAAAACCAGCGCAGGCGAGACGCCTGCGCCACCAAATTATAGTCGATTGTTCGCAAACCGGAATTGAATCCTAAATCTGGTTTTTTTGGCTGACTGCTGATAGCTGATAGCTATCCCCGAAGGGGATCATATGGGTTATCGTAATTTGCAGGAATTTATCGCCCGGCTGGAGAAGGCCGGGGAGTTGGTGCATATCAAAGAGCCGGTGAGCCCGTATCTGGAGATCACCGAGATTACCGACCGGGTCAGCAAGATGAACGGCCCGGCGTTGCTGTTTGAAAATGTCCCCGGCTACGACATGCCGGTGTTGATGAACGCCTTCGGCTCCATGCGGCGCATGTGTATGGCCCTGGAGGTGGACTCCCTGGACGATATCGCCGGGGAGCTCCTGGGCTTCATGGAGGCGGAAGCCAACACCCTGTGGAAGAAGCTGAAGCTCCTGCCCCAGCTGGCCCGGCTGGGCCGCATGTTCCCCAAGGAGGTCTCCCGGGGGCCGTGCCAGGAAGTGGTGCTCACCGGCGACGACATCGATCTGGCGAAGATCCCGGTCCTGACCTGCTGGCCGGAAGACGGCGGCCCCTTCATCACCCTGCCCGCGGTCTTCACCCACCATCCTGAGACCGGCCGGCGCAACGTCGGCATGTACCGTCTCCAGGTTTATGACGCCCGGACCACCGGCATGCATTGGCACGCCCACAAGGGCAGCGCCCAGCACTACCGTTTGAGCGAGGCCCGGGAGGAGAATCTGCCCGTGGCGGTGGCCATCGGCGCCGACCCGGCGGTGACTTATGCGGCCACCGCACCCCTGCCCGAGGACATCGACGAGATCCTGTTCGCCGGGTTCCTCAGGAACGAGCCGGTGGAGCTGGTGAATTGCGTCACCCAGCCCCTGAAGGTGCCGGCGGAAGCGCAGATCGTTCTGGAAGGCTTCGTGGCCCCGGGCGAGCGCCGGGTGGAAGGCCCCTTCGGCGACCACACCGGCTATTATTCCCTGGCCGATGATTACCCGGTGTTCCACCTCACCGCCCTCACCCGGCGGCGGCAGGCGATTTACCCCGCCACCATCGTGGGCCGGCCGCCCATGGAAGACTGCTTCATGGCCAAGGCCACCGAACGCATCTTTTTCCCCCTGATCCAAAAGACCCTGCCGGAGCTGGTGGACATGAACCTGCCGGTGGAGGGGGTGTTCCACAACCTGGCCTTCATCTCCATCGACAAGCGCTACCCCGGCCACGCCCGCAAGGTGATGTACGCCCTCTGGGGCCTGGGCCAGATGATGTTTACCAAGATCATCGTGGTCTTCGACAAGGACGTGGATGTCCAGGATATCGGCCACGTCCTGTGGCGCCTGGGGAACAACGTCGACCCCAAACGGGACGTGGTCTTCTCCGAAGGCCCGGTGGACGCCCTGGACCACGCTGCGCCCCTGGCGCACTACGGCTCCAAGATGGGCATCGACGCCACCCGCAAGTGGCCGGAGGAGGGGTTCAGCCGGCCCTGGCCCAAGGTGATCGACATGGACCCGGAAGTCAAACGGAAGGTGGACGAACTGTGGCCCAAACTGGGATTGAAGTGAAGCGCTACGTCATCGCCGTCACCGGGGCGTCCGGCATGCTCTATGCCCGGGAGCTGCTGGCCTATTTCGCCGACCGTCCGGACCTGGAGCTGCATGCCGTCATTTCCGCGGCGGGTGAACAAGTGCTGCACCTGGAGTTGGGCCTGACCCCGACGCAATTAGCCCCAGGGGCCGTCTGGCACCGGGTGGATGACTTTACCGCGCCCATGGCCAGCGGCTCGTTTCGGGCCCGGGCCATGGTGGTGGTGCCCTGCTCCATGGGGAGCCTGGGGGCCATCGCCCAGGGAGCCGGCCGCAACCTGATCCACCGGGCCGGAGAAGTTTTTCTGAAGGAGCGGCGGCCCTTGATCCTGGTGGTGCGGGAGACGCCGCTCTCCCTCATTCATTTGCAGAACCTGGTCCGGGTGGCCGAGGCCGGGGCCACGGTCATGCCGGCCTGTCCGGGATTTTACCATCGGCCCGCCAGCCTGGCTGAACTGGCCCGGCAGTTTGCCGGGCGCATCCTGGACCATCTGGGATTGGAGCATCAACTGGGTCCGCGGTGGGGAGAGAAATAACAAAGATTCACCACAGAGACACAGAGAGCGCAGGGAAAATATAGATAATTCTCTGTGTCCCTCTGTGGCCTCTGTGTCTCCGTGGTAATCTTTTGAGGATCTTTATGCAACGCGTTTGGCAAAATATCTGGGAATTGCTGGAGATGATCAAGATCGGCCACAGCGTCCTGGCCCTGCCCTTTGCCTTTATGGGGGCCATGCTGGCGGCCCGGGGCCTGCCCAGCGGCCGGACCACCTGCTTTATTTTGCTGGCCATGGTGGGGGCGCGTTCGGCCGCCATGGCCTTCAACCGCCTGGCGGACGCCCCGTTTGACGCCCTCAATCCCCGCACGGCGGACCGGGCCTTGCCCGCCGGCCGGGTCAGCCGCCGCGGCACCTTTCTCCTGACCGCCATCAGCGCGGCGATTTTTATGGGAGCCGCGGCGCAGCTCAACCGGGTCTGTTTTCTCCTGTCGCCCCTGGCCCTGATGGTGATACTGGGATACTCCCTGACGAAGCGTTTTACGTCCCTCTCCCACCTGGTGTTAGGCCTGAGCCTGGGCATCGCCCCGGTGGCCGGTTGGCTGGCGGTGCGGGGCGACCTGGGTCCCGCGGTCCTGGTTCTCGGCCTGGCGGTGGTCTTTTGGGTGGCGGGCTTCGACGTCCTTTACTCCCTCCAGGACGAGGAGTTCGACCGGAGAGTGGGCCTCTTCTCCCTGCCGGCTCGACTGGGCGCCACCAATGCCCGCCGCCTGGCGACGCTCTTTCATCTGGCTGCGGCCGCCCTCTTCGCCCTCACCGGCCTCCTGGCGCACCTGGGGGCCATCTATGCCGGGGCGGTGCTGTGCAGTTCCCTGATCCTGCTCACCCAGCACCTCCTCATGTCCCGCCGGGAACCCCTGCGCCTGCCGCCCGCCTTTTTCACCCTCAACGGCCTGGTGGGGCTTGGTCTGGCCCTGGCCACCTGGTTGGCCCTGACCATCTAAATTTCTGTGTGGCTGCATATTAACTTTTGTAAATATTGCTTGACAGCAGGAAGTTCTCCGAACTATGGTATTCATCGTGGTGAAATATCGGACAGATTGCTTCCCAGGAATTTTTTTGACCGGGATCAAGAAAATTGTGCCCCTGGGGAAAATTTATTTAATATTTAGCTTGACAATAATTTCCTGAGGGACTTAAAATAGGCTGAACTTTTTAATGTGGGAGAGAATTTCGTACACCCTGTTAGAAAGGAGGAGAAAAGGGGGCAATTGGGGATAGGCCCAATAACTTTTCAACCAATGATTAAGGGGGGATACCTAATGAAGAAGATTGGAGTATTGGCGGCAGTACTGGCAATGGCCTTCCTATGCGTGGGAGTGGCCCAGGCCGAGATGTACGTGGAAGGCTACATCGGCGGAGCGTTCGCTCCTAGCATGTCGCAATCCCCGTGGATCCATGAGACATCAGGTGCATCTACCACAACCGCGGCGCACTATAATACGCCGGGAAGAATTGATCCCACGGTGCTAGGCGGCCTCAAGGTGGGCACCTGGTTTGTCAAAGAGGGCGTCCTGGGGGCCAACTATCCGGATTGGTGTAAATATCTCGGTTTTTACACCGACTTCAGCTATCAGCGCCTGTTCACAAATGACGATAATACCAGCGGTACGAATTATGTGTTCTTTAACAGAGGTTTTGGTGCTTTTCCGCAGAACAGTGCCGCTGCCTTAAATGATCAGGGATTCATGAAGATGGAAGGCATGGTGGCGACCTGGGCCTTCATGTTTAGCGGCCGCTACGGCTTCTTCCAGGATTCGGAAGTGCCCTTCGGCCGCCTGCAACCCTATGTGGGCGTCGGCCCGGCCATTATGTTCTCTTCCCTGAAGCCGAAGTTGTATACTACTAACGTGGGCGGTGGTCTGGGTACTAACGGTTTCCCAAGTGTTAATATGGACCCGGGCAGCCAAAGCTCCACGAATCTCGCTCTGGCGGTGGACGCCGGCCTGCGTTACATGTGCTTGAAGAATGTCTCCATCGACCTCTCCTTCAAGTGGCGTTATGCGCAGCCTTCTTACACCTTCACTGGGCAAAACCACAGTGACCTCGGCCTCCTTAACCAAGATCAGGTGGCCAGGTTCACCTTGAACCCCATTTACAGCCTGTTCAGTGTCCAGATGGGCGTGGCGTACCACTTCTAAGCTAAACCACTGCTGATTTCACGGGCGGCCTCCGGGCCGCCTTTTTTATTGGCGGCCGTTCTAACGCCATTGTCTCCGGGGGGGCAAAGATGATATGGTGAGACGGGCGTTTTCTGAGCCGAGTTGCTAACTCATTTTGAATCTTCGGGAACTTTCTTCTTTTCAATGTTTCTCCAGCAATTACTTAACGGCCTCACCACCGGCAGCGTTTACGCCCTCATCGCCCTGGGCTACACCATGATTTACGGCATCCTGGGCCTGATCAACTTCGCCCAGGGTGAGATTTATATGTTCGGGGCCTTTATCACGGTGCTGCTCCTGACCACCGGCCGGGTCAATTTTTTTCTGGCCTTTGCCGCGGGCATGGCGGCCGCCGGCATTTTGGGCGTGGTCTTGGAGCGGGTGGCCTTTCGGCCTCTAAGAGGAACTCATCCCCTGGTGCCCCTGATCAGCGCCATCGGCGCCTCGATCTTTCTGCAGAGCCTGGCCCTGCTGCTGTTCGGCCCCAATGACCGGCCCTTTCCCATCCAGTTCACCTTCAGCACCATCCAGATCGCCGGCGTGCCGGTATCCACCATCCAGGTGGCCATCCTGGCCGCGGCCCTGGGATTCATGGGCCTGTTGGTGGCCTTCGTGCGCTATACCCGCTACGGCAAGGCCATCGTGGCCTGCGCCCTGGACCGGGACACCGCCCGCCTCATGGGCATCAAGGTGGATCGCATGGTGGCCCTGACCTTCCTGATCGGCTCCGCCTTGAGCGGCGCCGCCGGCATCATGATGGCCATCTATTACAACGCCACCTACCCCCGCATGGGCCTGCTGCCGGGCCTCAAGGCCTTCAGCGCCGCCGTCCTGGGGGGCGTGGGCAACATCCCCGGAGCCATCCTGGGCGGGCTGCTCCTGGGGGTGGCCGAGAGTCTGGGCGCCGCCTATGTCTCCTCGGCTTACAAGGACGCCATCGCCTTTGCCATTCTTATCCTGGTGCTGCTGTTTCGACCTAAGGGCATCCTGAGGGGCCGGGGGGACTGATGACTGCGTACCTCTTGCATCTGGCTGTCCTGGCGGGAATCTACATCATCCTGACGCTGAGTCTCAACCTGATCATCGGCTACGCCGGCCAGGTCTCCCTGGGGCACGCCGCTTTCTATGGCATCGGCGCCTATGCCTCCGCCCTGGCGGCCCTGAACTGGCACTTCCCTTTCCCCCTGGCGGCCCTGAGCGCCATGCTGGTGGCGGGTGGCTGCGGCATGGCCCTGGGCCTCCCCACCCTGCGGCTGAAGGAGGATTACCTCGCCATCGTCACCCTGGGCTTCGGGGTGATCATGGACCTGGTGTTTCTCAACCTGGAGATCACCGGAGGGCCGGACGGCCTGCCGGGCATCCCCTCCCCTACCCTGTTCGGCCAGAGTTTCCGTCCTGCCGGCCTCTATTTGCTGATCGTGGCCGTGGCCGTGGCCCTGGTCCTGACGGTGACCTGGCGCCTGGTCGGCTCCTATCACGGCCGGGCCTTGCGGGCCATCCGGGACCATGAGATCACCGCCCAGGTCATGGGGATCAACACCCCGGCCTATAAAGTGATGATCTTCACCCTGGCCGCGGCCCTGGCCGGCCTGGCCGGTTCGCTCTATGCCCATTACATCACCTTCATCAACCCCGAGACGTTCGGCCTGCACACCTCCATCCTGATCCTGGCCATGGTGGTGCTGGGGGGCATGGGCTCCATCCCGGGGTCGGTGGTGGGCGCGGTGCTCCTGACGGCCTTGCCGGAGGTACTCCGGGAGTTTCAATCCTACCAGGACCTGGTCTACGGCGCCCTGCTGGTAGGCCTGCTCATTTTGCGGCCCGAAGGTCTCCTGGGT
>JBIOJX010000064.1:0-11725 GCA_044451265.1 Desulfobaccales bacterium | reverse complement strand
GTCAGTGATGCAAGGACCAATAGCAAATTATGAGCCCAACCCGCCGACTGCGGGGCCGCAGAGCCGGCTGACCGCCCTAAGCCGTTACCTGGCGCCCCTGAAACCCGGCCGGAGCGTCTTGCTCTGGGGCGAACATCTGAGCCCCCTGGCCGCGGCCGCGGCCGCCTGGGGCGCGGCCCGGGGAACCCCGATCTTGGTGGTGGACGCGGCCAACCGGTTCGACCCCTACGGCCTGGTGCGCGAGGCTCGGGGCCGGGGCCTGGCGCGCCAGGTCGTCCTGGCGCAGGTAAGGGTGGCCCGGGCCTTCACCTGCCACCAACTGGTGCGCCTGGTGGAGGAGATTCTGCCCCCCGTCCTGGAGCCCGGCTGCCTGGTGCTCGTTCTGGGACCGGTGATCCTGTTCTACGACGAACAGGTGCCGTTGGCGGAACGGCGCCGCCTCTTTCGGGACCTGACCAACCTCTTGGGCCGGATCAAGTCCCAGGCCGCCCTGCTGCTGCTGCAACCCCTGATGCCCAGGGGGGCAGCCAACCGCCACTTCGGGAAGCTGCTGGCGCCGATAATTGACTATTTTGTGGAGGTGGGCAGCCGGATGGCAGGCCACGACCAAACCCCGCCACCTGGCTCCCGCCGCCTCCAAAGAGGAGACCTCAAAAGTGAACGTTTATCTATCTGAATGCCAATACCTGCAACCCGGGCTGAAATTCTCGGCTCGGAGGAAGCACTGGCGGCAAGCCCTGGCCCTGCCGCAGGACGCCCCGACCTATCTCCTGGAGATCGCCAAATTCCTGGCCACCGGCGCCCTGATCCTGGCCACCGGCGTGCTCCTGCTGCTGCTGGGGTAAATTGGTGGCACCGGCTTTCCAGCCTGTGCGGCTGGCGCTGACCCGTAGGGGCACAGCTTGCTGTGCCCTTAGTGCCCTTAGCTGGTTGCATTATAGAAAATACCATGGGACGCACGGTTTTACCTTATAGCCACGTTTGGGAAGAGGAGCGATTGCGCTGGCAGAAGTTCCGCCGAGCCCTTAGGCGTGAGGACCAGACGCAGTTCGACCGGCTCTTTGAACTGGCCCGGCTGCACCTCCAGGCCGGGGTCTACGCCTCGAATCCCTGGCCCCTGGAGTCCATGTTCCTGTCCATGCTCCTGGAGCACCAGAAGGTGATCAGCGCCTTGGAAGAGCGCCTGAAGAAGCTGGAATCGTAGGGGCGGTTCTCGAACCGCCCTACAACGTCTGCATTATTAAGCTGCTGGGCTCTACGCCTAGACCCACAGGCCGGAGGCCTGTGCCACTGAGCTATTCATAAGCCGGGGAAGTTGGAGCCGCAGGCTCCGCCTTCCCCGGCTTAATGCCCTTAAGGGGGGAATAGTGCTCAGCAGAGGACTACTGACAACTGGGAACTGGCTACTGACTCATGCAAACCAACGGCTGGCTGTTCGATCTCTATCCCCTGGGCGACCGCCTGGTGCTGTGGTTTATCACCGACGCGGGCCAACGCTTACGCCTGGAGGATGAGTTTCCTTATTGCGTCTATCTCGGAGGGCCGCCGGCGCGGCTCAGCGCCATTACTCGCACCCTGGAAAGTCGGGGCTGGGTGCGCCGTGCTTATCCGGCCCGGGGCCGGGACCTGTGGACCGGGGAGGAGATGGCGGTGCTGGCCCTGGAGGTCCGCTCCTACGGCCTGCTTTACCGGCTTAAAAATTGGCTGGGAGCACTGCCCGCGGGGGTGGAGTGCTATAACTGCGACCTGGATGTGGCCACCTACTACCTTTATGTCCGCCGCCTCTTCCCCTGCGCCTGGTATCACCTGGAGGCCCAGGGCGACCGTTTGGTGCGGCTCGAACCTTTAGAGGAGGCCTTTGCCCTGGAGTTCTCCCCGCCGCCCCTCACCACCCTGACCCTGAGCCTCACCCGGGACCCCCTCATCCCCCTGGGCGCGGGCAACGGCCTGGCCGTGGGTTGGGAGGGCGAAACCCTGGAGCTGGACGCCCCGGACATCCCCGGGCTGCTCCGCGACCTGGCCCACCGGCTGCGGCGGGCTGACCCGGACCTGGTGCTAAGCGCTTGGGGCGACGAAGAGATTATCCCGACGCTCACGCGCTGGAGCCTCGCCACCGGGGTGCGCCTGCCCCTGCACCGGGAGACCGGGCCGGTGGACCGCAAATTTTCCGGGGCCCGCAGCTACTTCTCCTACGGCCGCATCGTCTACCAGGGCTCCGCCGTCCCGTTTTACGGCCGCTGGCACCTGGACCGCTGCAATTCCTTTTACTATCGGGAGGCCGGCCTGCCGGGGCTCCTGCAGATCAGCCGCATCGGCCAGATGCCGCTGCAACGGGCGGCCCGGGCCTCTCCCGGCACCCTGATCACCTCCATGCAGCTGGCCCGGGCCACGGCCGACGGCATTCTCATCCCCTGGCGCAAGGGCGAGCCGGAGCGCTTCAAGACCGCGGGCGCACTGCTCACCATCGACAAGGGCGGCCTCACCTTTATGCCTCCGGTGGGCCTCCACTTCAACGTCGCCGAAGTGGACTTCGCCTCCATGTACCCCACCATCATGGCGATTCACAACATTTCGCCGGAGACGGTGAATTGCAGCTGTTGTGCGGGGGAGGTAGCCACGGGCGGAAAAGCAGTGGCCAGTGGTCAGTGGTCAGTGGTCAGTGAGGTAGAACCGCCGCCCCCGGCGGTTCCCGCGCCGGCGCTACCTTCAAATGTTCAGGCCGGGCCTGTAGGGGCACAGCTTGCTGCGCCCCTGGGCCGAAAAGACGCAGGCAGGGACGCTTGCGTCACCACACCCCTGATGCTGTCCTGTAGGGGCGGTTCTCGAACCGCCCTCAAGCGCCCCCCCGCCTTCACTGAACCGGTCCCCGAAGCCGGCTATCACCTCTGCCGGCGGCGGGAGGGACTGGTACCGCGCACCCTAAAGCCCATCTTAGCGTTACGGGAGCAACTGAAGGCCCGGGCTAAGGAGCTGCCGCCGGATAAGGCGGCGCCGTACAAAGAGCGGCAGACTGCCTTGAAATGGATGCTGGTCACCTGCTTCGGCTACCTGGGCTACAAGAACGCCCGCTTCGGCCGGATCGAGGCCCACGAAGCAGTGACCGCCCACGGCCGGGACAAGCTGCTCACCGCCAAGGAGATCAGCGAGGCCGCGGGCTATACCGTGCTCCACGGCCTCACCGACTGCCTCTGGCTGCAAAAAGTTGGCGTGACTGATACCGGTTGGCGAGAAAATGACTCCTCTTTTGGTGGCACCGGCGTCTCGCCGGTGCGGCGCCGGCTAAATGTTCATGCATCACCTGGGGCTCATCCCCGCCTAATGCAAATCCCCCCTGCCCCCCTTTTTCAAAGGGGGGTTCAAAAAAGTCCCCCTTTGGCAAAGGGGGATTTAGGGGAATTTGCCTTTTCCGCGGCAAGGCCCGCGGCTACCTCAAATGACCTCTGGAAGGCGCGGCGGCAGAAGGCGGAATTGGCCGACCTGTGCCAAAAAATCTCCGCGGCCACCGGCGTCAAACTGGCCCTGGAAGGCGTCTACCGCTGGCTCTGCTTCATGCCGTCCAGACAAGACCCCAAGCGGCCGGTGGCCACGCGGTATTTCGGGGTCTTTGCGGACGGCTCCCTCAAGGTGCGGGGGCTGGCCCTGCGCCGCCGGGACACACCGCCCTTCGTGCGCCGGGCCCAGGAAGCGCTGTTGGCGAAGCTGACGGAAGCCGTGACGCCCACGGATTTAATAGCCCTCAAACCCGAACTGGAAGAAATCGCCGCGGGCTTCCGCCAACGCCTCCGGGAAGGGAGCGTCCGGCCCCAGGACCTGGTGATCACCCGGGTGCTGTCCCAACCGGTGGCGGACTATAAGGTGGACACGCCCACGTCCCTGGTGGCCCGGCAATTGGAGGCCGCGGGCCTCCATCTGCAACCGGGCGAAAAGGTGCGCTACGTCCACGCCGAAAAGAAGGGCGGCCCCAAGGAGACCCGCATCCAGGCCGCCTCCTTCCTGGACACCCTGGACGACTACGACGTGGGGTTTTATCTGGAGCTGTTGGAAAGGGCCATCGAGGAGGTGTTGCTGATATTGGGAGAGAAAATGTAGCCGCAGGCTTCAGCCTGCGCCAATTATTATAGGGCATGCCGTGCACGCCGATTACTAAACTGCAAAAATTGCCCCAGAATAACTTGGGGCACAGGGGCGTTCTCAAATGCAGCTTGGGAACGAGAAGGAAAGCGCCTAGAGCAAAACCCGGTAGTCGATGTCCAACGCCTTGGCCAATTTCTTAGCCATTTCCTTGCCGATGGGACGCTTGCCCCGCTCCATTTCGGAAATGTGGCGCTGGGGCAGGCCCACACGCCGGGCCAGTTCCCGTTGGGTAAGCCCTTCCTTACCCCTGGCGCCCGCCAATGCTATCCCGGGAAGCGCCTTTTCATCGTATTCTGGAAATGCCTGGCGCCAGGGGATTGCCTCTCCCAAGTTGACAAAACCCAGGGATTGCAATGCTTTAATTGCCTGCTCCTTTTTTGCCGATGGCCCCACAAACTTCAGTTCCACTGCTTCCGCCTCAATATGGGGCTCTTTCATGGGTGCCGGCATAAGTAACCTCTACTATTTTGATAGCTTTATTCACCACTTCCCACACGGCCACATACGTGGGATGGCCTTTCTTAAGGTGGCAGTGATGGCGGTCTTTCCCCAAGGGCCCGTAGTTTGGCCAGTTGCCCCGCAACGGTCCCGATATTTCAATTTCTCGCATTAGGGCGATGAGGTTCTTCCGGACGCCCAGTGGCAGGCGATCTAGCTGTTTCGTCGCTTGCCCGGAAAGCATCACGGTCCATTGCATGTTGATATGATACCAATTATTAGTATCAAGTCAAGTATTCAGCCGCAGGCGAGACGCCTGCGCCACCAAATAAAAACGGGGCGGGTTCAAAACCCGCCCCTGCGATTTTGTGGCGATTTGAATGGGTGTGCTTAGATTTCCAACCACGAATCCGAGAACAGCACCTGGCCCATGATGACCCGGGCCGTTTTGGCGTAGTTCTGTTGCTCCTTGGTCATGGCAGGGATGTCCACGGACTTGCCGTCCATGATATCGTGAACGATTTTTACGACATCCGGTTTCTTGCCGCTGACCACGTCGGCCAGCTCCTGGTCGAAGGCGTCCACGATGGCCGAGACCATGCCGTGGCGTTGCAGCATGATGACATAGGTGCGGTTGATGATGGGCCTGAGCTCATCGGGCACCCCGTTGGAGCAGTTGGACAGCCCGCAGGTGGACTTGGCCAGCGGCGCGATGGCGGACAGCATCTGCATGTATTCCAGCGTGGCGATGAGCTGGTTCTGCTGGATGTTCAGAGGCGCGATGATGGGATCGAACCAGATATCCTCTTCGTTGATGCTGTATTCCGCGGCCTTGGCGAGGATTTCGGCGGTGAGCATGCCGCGCTCGTGTTCGTCCCGGGGCATGCCTTCCGGCCCCCACATCAGGCCGATCATGTAGGCGTTATATTTGTTGACCAGGGGCATCATACCGTCCATCCGCTCGGGCCGGGCCATGATGGAGTTGATGATGGCCTTGCCTTTGTGGACCTTGAGGCCCGCTTCCATGGCAGCGATATTGGAGGTGTCCAGGGCCAGGGGGATGTTGGGCACTACTTCCTGGATGGTCTTGACGATCCATTCCATCAACTCTTCCCCGCCTTTGCGGGCCGGGCCGATATTGACGTCGATGAAATCCACTCCAGCCTCGGCCTCTTTCAAGGCCACTTCCTGGAGGGGCTTGGGGTTGCGCTCCTTCATCGCCTGACCATAAACCTTGGTCACCACGTTCAGGTTTTCGCCGATTCGATAAAATTGGTTCATCAGGTGACCCCCTTCTTAACAGTGGCATGAAGGGGAGAAAGCCGGCTATGGCGTTTCTCCCCGGTTATATTAAGGAGCTTCCCAAACGACTACTTAATGGACTTCAACAGGGCCGGGATATGCGACGCTTCCCGGGGACCGATGAGGACCTTCCAATCCGGCAGTTCCTCTTCCAGGTCGCCGCTGATCCCGGCGGCATAGCCCGGGATGATGAGGGTGCGCGTCTTGACCTTATCTTGAATGCCGCTTTTCTTGACGAAGTGCGCCACCGAGTCGCCGGAGAATTTGCCGGCGGCCCAGGCGGTCATGACCGACAGGCCCTCAGTGTCCTGAATCAGCAGCCAGACAGACACCTTGCTGCTTTCGATTTCGCCGGACACGATAAAGTAGGTGAGGGCGAAGTTGGTGGTCACCGCCACGGGTGAGTTTTCGTCCGGGGTGCCGACCTCGTAGATGCCCGGGGTGATGATCATGGGCTTCTGCGGGTCGGTATAGATATTCAGCCGTTCCAGCAGCAGCGGGAAGATCCCGTCGGCGGACAGGTCGCTGAGGACCACGATGCCGCCGTATTTGGCGATGAAGACCGCGGCATAGAGCTTCTCCATCACCGGGTCAGTGGTCATGGCGTACGGCATGGTGATGGTGGGAAAGCCGAAGGGCCGGAACTTGGGCACCAGGGCGGCCCGGCGGATAGCAATCTGATCCTGCAAGGCTTCCTTGAGGCCCCGGGAGCCGGAGTCGATGACCAGGTCCTTGAGGCCCATGCCGGTGAGCTTGGTGGTCAAGGCCGCCAGGTCGTCGTAGCCCTTGCCGCTGGCGATCAGGGGCAGGCCCAGCTCTTTGGCCAGGGCGCCCATGCCGTCGGCGTTGGCCGCAGTGGCTACGCCGATCAGGGGCTTGCGCTCCTTGGCAACCTCGGCCCCGGCCTTGACGACCTCGGGTTTGTCGCTGCCCAGGATCAAGCCGGCGTCGGTCTTATCCATCACCTTTTTGACCAGGGCCGCGAATTTGCCGGCATCGCCGTTCTTGTCGTGCACGGCAATCAGTTCCGGCCGCAGCATCAGGCCAACCCGCTCATATTGCAGCTTCATGAACTGGTCGAGCTTCTTGTCGACTTCGGCATCGCTCAAACCGGTGTTTACTTCCCCGGCAATCAGGGTCGGATTGAAGAAGGTCTTTTCGTGCCGGAACATGACGGTTTCGCCGCCGATGGTCTTGACCCCGTCCTTCATGCCGATCTTGATCGGACGGATGGGCGGCGCCGAGGCCGCGGCCAGTTTCTCCCGTACCTCTTCCGAGACATACGGGCATTTTTCCAGTTCCGCCTTCCCGCTGGCCAACGCCATGGCAAAGGCCAAACAGGTGGGGAAGCCGCATTCTTTGCAGTTAGTTTTGGCGAGAAGTTTGAAGATTTCAATTCCCGTTAAAGCCATCGTCTCTCTCCTTATCCATGGCTTGGCGGCCCACGCGGGTTTATCGGGGTCGATTACCCCCGCCCGCCGGGTCTCCATGTGAGAAGGGGGCCAGGAGGGGCGCACCTCCAAGCCCCCTTCGGGGTTAGCCGATAATGGGATCCATGCTCAAGGCCGGATGATTCTTCTCCGTCAGGAAGGTCAGGATTTCGTCTTCGGTGACACCCACGGTCTCATCGGCAATGCGATCGATGAGATCGGGCATCCCCTCTTCTTCGCCCCGTTTCAGGAGCTGTTCCCGGAGTTCTTCCTTCAGGATCTTGGGCATCCAGACCACCCGCTTGAGGCCACCGTCGCCTTTGATAAACTTCCGCTGGCAGACGTTGTACTTGCTGTGGCCTACAAAACCCGGAGTTACCTGCCCGCCGCCGATGACGCCAGCCAGGGTGGTGAACTTCATACCACAGGGGGTCTCACCGGTGTAGTCCCGGTTGACGGTCATGATGCCGTTACACATCGGCAGCACCGCGGAAATGGCCTCGCAGCAGCCGCAGGTGGTCATGGGATCATAGACCAGGCTGTAGAAGTTGTATTTCTCCACCTTCTGGCGGGAAGCCTTGAAGACAAAGTCGTTGACTCCCTGCCACTGGCCGTATTTCTCATCCAGGGTCTCACCCTTTAGGATGGGCTGGTTGGGGCCGGTGGGGTTGATTTCATTAGAAGCCTTGCAGTCCATCCAGTTATAAGCGCCGCACAGGCCGGTCCGCTCCGGGCTGACCACGCAAACGTGGTTAGGCGCAAAGGACTGGCACAGGGTGCAGGAGTAGTAGGTCTCGGTGGTTTCGTCCCGCATGTTTTCCACCCGGGCGTCCCGCTCGTGGTAGATTTTCCGGGCCCTGGCGGTGATCTCAGCCACCTTATCTTTATCGGTGTAGATCTTGATCTGGCATTTATCGAAGATGGCGCCAAAGTCTTGATGGTATTTGGCATGCAGGATGGTGCCGATATGCTTCAGGCTGAAGCCCTTTTCCACCGCGGCCTTGCCGATGCGGTACCAGGCGATGTCCCGCTGCCCGATGTGCATGACGCCCTGGGCGTAGTTCACCAGGTGGTGAATCTGCCGCTCCAGGATGGGCTCAAAGTCGGCCTGGAAGTTCCGGCCGGCCACTTCGATGACTATGGCCATGGGCAGGCGCATGGGGATTTTGTCCTGGGGCAGGTCGGGGAGGTCGAGACCGAAGACTTCCACCTTGCCGTCTTCCACTTCATCCATGCGTTTGCTGGTGACCAGCTCCACGGCCTGGGTCTTGCCGCCGCCGCATTCAGCGTAGAGGTCGTCCTTGCGGACCCGCTCACCCTCGAAGGCTGCGCCGAAATTCACCGGGATGTCGATCTCGGTGATCGCGACCTTGAGGCCGCGGACTTCGATGGACTTCTGGCCCAGGTCCTTCATGGGCACATTGGAAACCACGTGCTCGTAGGTGCAGATACCGGTGGGCAGCACCTGGGGGATGTCCTGGTTGGTGATGGTGGGGAAGCCCCAGTTGATGGCGCCGGCGGCATTGGCGTACCACTCATCGGGGATGGTGGACACGGCATTGACGAAGGCGAAGATACGGTCCTTATTGTAGATCAGGTTCTTCAGAGCCGCGCCGGGTTTGACCCCGCCGAAGGCCATGGCGGCCCGGACCGCGAACCCCAGGGCGAAGACCGCGCCGGAGATCTCCGGGCTGAAGGGCACGATACGGGTCGGCCAGCCGATCTGCACGCCACCTTCCAGGAGCTGCTCGATCACCGAGGTCTTGCCTTCGATGTCCCGGGCGGCGCAGAAGACGTAAAGGTTCTTCTTCTGGTATTCCGTCACCAGGTCCACGGCTTCCTGGACCGAGGGGGCGGAACCGACGATGGCGGCAAATCCGGGGGCGGAACCGTCTACGAACTCAACGCCGCGTTTACGCAGGATGATGTCGTTGGCGGCGCCTACCCAGAACTTCTGGGCGCCCTTGCTGTAGACTTCCTCACCCCGTTCGTAGAAATCGGGGGTTTCCACGTAGCGGATGGCCTCGAAGATTTCTTCGGCGAACAGGGTGGCCAGACCGGCGTCCAGGCCGGGTCCCAGGTATGGCAGGTAGTTATGCTCGGCCGGGACCGGCGGCAGCATCTCTTTGCAGCGCTGCATGACCGGTACGGCATCCTTGAGATTTTCGATCTTGGTGCCCATCAGGGCGTAAATGATGGGGAGATAGTAAGCAGTATCGGGGAAACCGATCGCCTGCTTTTCCCCATATTTCTTGATGGCCTCGTCCAGCTTGGCCGCACATTTATCGACGATCTTATGAGCCCCGCGAATGGCGGCGGAAATGATGATCTTTGACACAGTGACTTCCTCCTTCCTTTTTCGTAAAGGAAATTATCTACAAGGGCGCGCCCTGCCACGAAGCAGGGCGCCCCATTGATTCTTAGTGCTCTTCGCCCGCCGCGGCGGCGTCCATGGTGCGGCGCATTTCCATATCCATGAGCACCCGCTCCCGGGCCTTGTCGATGCCCAAGGCTTTCCGTTTCAGGTCGATGTGGGCGATCATCTTCTTGGCCATGATCATGGGATCCATCTCGAAGTCCCACTTGCCGCCCAGCTCTTCTTCGATCCCCTTGAACAGGTAGTCGGTCAGGATCTCGGAACCGGTGGTGGGCCAGGTGACGCCGAACAGGGTGTAGACGCCGGAGGCCACGAAGTACTGGCCGATGGCCACGGCCTTCTCACTCATCCATTCCGGCGCCGCGCCCGCGGCCGGCAGGTCGCTGATGTCGCTGCCCAGGCCGCCGGCCTTGACACAGGCGGTGGCCGCCATCAGGATGCGGGAGTTGTCCACGCAGGCCCCCATGTGCAGGACCGGCGGGATGCCCACGGTCTCGCAGACCTCGGCCAGGCCCTCGCCGCAGTACTTGGCGGCCGATTCCGGCGACAAGAGGCCGTATTTGCCCGCCGCCATGGCGGCGCAGCCCGTGCTGAGGACGATGACGTCGTTCTTAATCAGTTCCTTGATCAACACCATGTGGGAGGTGTCCTGGGCGGTGCGGCAGTTGTTGCAGCCCACCACGCCGGCCACGCCCCGCACCCGGCCGTTGATGATGTTGTCGTTCAGGGTGTAGTAGGAGCCCCGGATGGACCCGCCCAGCAGGTACTGGATGGTTTCGTAGCTGAAGCCCACCACGGTGGGGGAGCTTTGCGACGGGATCATCACCGGCGCCTTGCGGTTGGGATAGTTGTCGATGGCCATCATAATGATTTTTCTGGCCACGTCCAGGGCATGGTGCTCGTCGAAGGCGACATGCTCCGCCAGCGGCATCTTGGCCCGATCGTCAGTGGTGATCAACTTGGTATGGTAGCACTTGACCACATTTTCCAGGGCCTGCATCTCGCACTGCACGTCCACCACCAAGGCGTCCACTGCGCCGGTGATCACCGCCAGTTCCTGGTGCAGGTAGTTGCCTACCACCGGCACGCCGTGGCGCATCAGGACTTCGTTGGCCGAGCAGCACATGCCGCCCAGTTGGATGCCCTTGGCGCCTTTGCTCTGGGCCGCCTTGATGAGCTCTGGCTCCATGGAGGCGACGTAGAGCATCTCGGGCAAGAGCGGCTCATGGCCGTGCATCACGATGTTGACGTGGTCCTCTTTCAGCACGCCCAGGTTGATCTCGCCGGCCACCGGGGTGGGGCAGCCGAACAGGATGTCCTGCAGATCGGTGGAGATCATGGAACCGGCCCAGCCGTCGGCCAGGGCGCAGCGGGTGGACTGCTTGATCAGGTTGTGGTAGTCCTGGTCCACACCCATGTGGGTGCGGTGCATCAGTTCCACGACCTCGATGTCCACACCCCTGGGCACCACGCCGTATTTCCGCCAGAGTTCCTGGCGCTTCTTGGGGGCCCGGTGGACATAATTGATCTCACCTTCCTGCTGGCCGAACTCCGCCAGGACCTTGGGGCCCAGCTCTATGGCGATGGCTTCGGCCGAGCGGGGCTTGGCGTCGTCGCCTTCACCTTCGGTGATGGCCACGTCCCAATCCCTCGCCACCCGTTTCAGCTTGGTCACGTCCTTGATCTTGTAACCCTGGGTCCGGCCATTGGCCACTTCGATGAACAGCTTGGCTACGCCCCGGGCGTGGTCGCTGTGGGCCGCGGTGCCGGCCGCCACCATGCGGGCGAAGTTCCGGGCCACGATGGTCTCGGCGGTGGCGCCGCACAGACCCATGCGCTGTTTCTTCTCTTCCCCGGTCTCGCCTTCCTTCTTCTTGGGGGGCGGCACCCGGCAGGGACCCTGTGCGCAGATGCGGCAGCAGGCGCCTTCCGCCCCGATGGGGCAGGGCTTCATGGTTTTGGCGCGATCAAAAATAGTCTCAACGCCCTCAGCCGCAGCCTTCTTCAGCAGCTCCTGGGCCGCCGGATCCATGGTAAGCTTTTC
>JBIOJX010000063.1:0-11764 GCA_044451265.1 Desulfobaccales bacterium | reverse complement strand
TCAACTAAGCTTACCAGAACGGTATAAGTCCCCGCCGAATCGTAAACATGGGAAATGCTGGTATCTTTTGAAGTTGCTTTTGCAGAATCGCCAAATTGCCACTCGAACTTCCAACTCGCATGAATAGAATCGCTGTAATGCGCTCGAAAAGTTACGGTATCGAACACGCGGGCTGAATCGAGGAGGATCAGGGTCAACACAGGAGTGGGTGGAGGCGGCGCGGGCGCGTTCGGTGATTTGCATGAGTTCAACATCGTGGCAAAAATTGCCGCGATAAGAAAACTCAGCAAATATGTAGAAATCCGAACTCGCATCGGACAAAGATAACACTTCCGCCCAGAAAAGATGCAGTAGGGATTGATTTTTGACCTATGTTCTTTCCACCTCAGAAATAAATTCGCCGTCTTGTGTCAAAACCGCGATTTCCGCAATATCGACCGATATATTCCGATCCTGTTCGAGGAACGGCACTTTCTCGCGGATAAGCTCGTGCGCTTTGCCGCTGCCGCGTCCGGGCTTTAGCGGTTTCAGGAAATCAATTCCCTGCGCGGCGCAGAGGAGTTCGATCGCGAGAACAGTCTCGACATTCTTCACAACATTTTGCAGCTTAAGGGCAGATATGGAACCCATCGAATTGTGGTCTTCCATATTTGCGCTCGTCGGAATCGAATCTACGCTCGCGGGATGAGCGAGAATTTTATTTTCGCTCACAAGTGCCGCTGCCGTGTATTGCGCGAGCATCAGCCCGGAGTTTAGTCCGCCGGCGCTTGTGAGAAATCGCGGAAGTCCATTCGAAAGAGAGCCGTTTACGAGCCGCTCCATCCGCCGCTCGGAAATATTCGCCAATTCGGATAAAGCGATAGCAAGATAATCGAGCGCGAAAGCTATCGGCTCGCCGTGGAAATTGCCTCCTTCGATATGGCAGGCTGGGGTTTGGGGTTTGGGGTTAGGGGCCAGTAAAAACTGCACAGGCCAGAGGTTTTGAGTAAGCGGTGAGCAGTGAGCAGTAAAGAAGAGAATCACAGGCCAGAGGCCTGCGCTACCAAAATACAGAGAATAGAAAACGGAAATTTTAATCATGTCGATAGCACCTATTGAAGCAGCCATCGAAGATATTCGCCAGGGGAAGATGATCATTCTGGTGGACGACGAGGACCGGGAAAACGAAGGTGACCTGACCATGGCCGCGGAGTTGGTGACCCCGGAGGCCGTCAATTTCATGGCTCGTTTCGGCCGGGGCCTCGTCTGCCTGGCCCTGGATCCGCCCCTGGTGGAGCGCCTGCAACTGCCCCAGATGGTCCGGGACAACCAGTCGGGCTTCAAGACGGCCTTCACCGTCTCCGTCGAGGCCCGCCGGGGGGTGACCACCGGCATCTCCGCGGCAGACCGGGCCACCACCATCCTCACCGCGGTGGCGGATCACACCCGGCCGGAGGACTTGGTCAGTCCCGGCCACGTTTTCCCCATCCGGGCCCGCAAAGGCGGGGTGCTGGTGCGCACCGGCCAGACCGAAGGCTCCACGGACCTGACCCGCCTGGCGGGACTGAAGGGCGCCGCGGTCATCTGCGAAGTCATGAAGGACGACGGCACCATGGCCCGGATGCCGGACCTGGAAAAATTCGCGGTCGAGCATAATATCAAGATCGCCACCATCGCCGACCTGGTGGAGTATCGGCTGCGCCACGAGTCCTTCGTGCACCGCCGGGCCGTTGTCAAGCTGCCTACCTACTATGGTGAGTTCACTGCGGTGGCTTACGACAATGACGTGGACGACAACCAGCATATGGCCCTGGTGAAGGGGGAGATCGACCCCGCCGAGCCGATCCTGGTGCGAGTCCATTCGGAATGCGTCACCGGCGACGTCTTCCATTCCCTGCGCTGCGACTGCGGCGACCAGCTGGAAGCCGCCATGCAACTGGTGGAATGCGAAGGCAAAGGCATCATCCTCTATATGCACCAGGAGGGCCGGGGCATCGGCCTGGTCAACAAACTGCGGGCCTATGAATTGCAGGACCAGGGAGCCGATACGGTGGAAGCCAACGAGGCCCTGGGCTTCAAGGCCGACCTGCGGGATTACGGCATCGGAGCCCAGATCCTCCGGGACCTGGGGGTGCGCAAGATGCGCCTGATGACCAACAACCCCAAGAAGATCATCGGCCTGGAAGGCTACGGCCTCAACATGGTAGAGCGGGTGGCCCTGGAGATCCCGCCCAACCGGGTGAATCGCAATTACCTTAAAACCAAATGCCAAAAGATGGGGCATATGTTGAAACTGGTGGAAAGCTAAGCCTCCTTTAACACTCGAAACTAACAACTTGAAACTCGAAACTCCAAAGGGGGAAGGATGCGTACAGTCGAAGGCAAGCTCAGCGGTGCAGGTCTGAAATTCGCCCTGGTGGTCAGCCGCTTCAATTCCTTTATTACCGAGCGCCTGCTGGAGGGCGCCCTGGATTGCCTGCGGCGCCAGGGAGTGGCGGAAGATGACCTCATGGTGGCGCGGGTGCCCGGGGCCTGGGAGATTCCGGTGGTGGTCAAACGCCTGGCGCAGTCCAAGGCTTATGATGGCGTGATCTGCCTGGGCGCGGTGATTCGAGGTTCTACGCCCCACTTCGATTACGTGGCCGCGGAAGTGAGCAAAGGCATCGCGATGGTGAGCCTGGAGTCCGGCCTGCCCATCTCCTTCGGGATTCTCACCACCGACACCCTGGAGCAGGCCATCGAGCGGGCCGGCAGTAAGGCGGGCAACAAGGGTTTTGCCGCGGCGGAGGCGGCCATTGAAATGGTCAATCTCCTGAAGGGCCTGGGGGCCTGATTTTTGGGGGCTTATTCCCGCAGCCAGTGCCGGGAATGGGCGCTGAAATTTCTTTATCAGGCCGATTTTGTCGGGGGTCGTGGCCCGGAGGACCTGGAGCGCTTCTGGAGCCACTTTCACCCGGAGGGCCCCGGCGTCCCGGCCTACCTGCGGGAATTGGTGGCCGGCGCCGCGGCTCACCAGGACGAGCTGGACGCCCTCATAGCCCGCTATTCCGAGCATTGGCGCCTGGAACGCATGACCGTGGTGGACCGCAATCTGCTGCGCCTGGCTGCCTTTGAACTCCTCTATCTCCCCAAAATTCCCCCCAAGGTGGTGATCAACGAGGCCGTGGAACTGGCCAAGCGTTACGGCAGCGACGACTCCGGCGCCTTTGTCAACGGTATCCTGGACCAGATTCGGGCCGCCCAGGAAAGGCAGGGGTCAGGGGTCAGGGATCAGGGGTCAGAGTAAAGGGCGGTTCGAGAACCGCCCCTACAATGTTCCCCCCTATCAGCCATCGCCTCCATCGGTAAAAAAACGCTTTCGCCGGGCTAAGTCATCTAAACAGCCGTTTTTACTTGCATCTGTCAGGTTTTTCAGGCATTATTCATTCAAGAAGTCTGGGTTGGGGGGAGAACATGACTTCGCCGACTACTCAGGTCGAGGGCCCCGAGGCCAAGGGTAGACCTAAACTGCTCGCCGGGGTGGCCATTGCCCTGGGGCTGCTGGTGGTGGCGTTGGTGCTTTTCAGCCACCGCGGCCTCTACCAGATCTATCGCTTCCGGCACGACCGGGTCCGCCTGGATCAGGACAACGCCCGCCTGGCGGAAGAAAACGCCCGCTTGACCCGCACCATTGACCGCTTGCGGAACGATCCGGAAATGATCCAGGAATTCATCCGGCGGGAGTTGAATTTCGTCAAGAAAAACGAAATAATCTTTCAGTTGCCTCCCGGCCGGGAAAGCAAGCAGACCGCTCCATCCTCCGCGCCCAGTGTGGCCCCCGCAGGAGAACCCCAGGCCAAACCCGGAGAGCCGCCGGAGGCCCGCCAACAGTCGTGGGCCTGGCATTTCCTGGAGGGGGCGCCCAAACCCGGCTCCAACAACGTTCAGTAGCCCTGACGGTTATCTAAATTTCCCCGCGACTGGGATTGGCCGAAGCTTACTCGGTCTGCACCGAGGCGCCTTGGGGAGAGATTTCATCTTAAGGTAAGGATAGTTAGATATGTATTCCACCGCTGAATTCAAGAAAGGCTTAAAGATTGAAATAGACGGGATTCCATATATCATCGTGGACTTTCAACACGTCAAACCCGGCAAAGGCGGCGCCTTCGTCCGCACCAAGCTGAAGAACCTGCTCAACGGCCGGGTGGTGGACCAGACCTTCCGCTCCGGGGAAAAGGTGGAGAAGCCGGACCTCGAGGAAAAGGAGATGCAGTATCTCTATCGGGAAGGCGACCGCTACTGCATGATGGACAATGAGAGTTACGAACAGATCATGCTCACCGAAGAGCAGATGGGGGACGGACGGCTCTACCTGATCGACAACCTGAACGTCGAGGTCCTCTTCTTTAATAAAGAGCCGCTGGCCGTAGAGCTGCCCAACTTCGTGGAACTGGCCATAGCCCAGACCGAACCCGGGGTCAAGGGCGACACCGCCGCCGGGGGGACCAAACCCGCGGTCCTGGAAAGCGGCGCCACCGTCCAGGTGCCCCTGTTTGTCAATGAAGGGGACCGGGTCAAGGTGGACACCCGCACCGGCGCTTATATCGAGCGAGTTAAATAAAGACAGGCGTCGTCAGACGAGTTTGACTAGAACCACGTAGCGCCGCAATCCGAAATCGCAGGCTTTTCTCTGGTTATCCAGATAGATATCTACTCTTTTGCTCCAACGGGGGGCCATGCGGTCCTGAACCTGAAATACCCCATACCCATGCAGTAATACCCGATCGCCAAAATCGAGACTCAAATTTCTTTCCAAATCCCGGCTGACCGCGATCATCCCGGTCTTGACCCGTTCCCCTGAGGCCGTAATGCCTTTGGAGCCTGGGCAATGGTGATAAGCCGTGACCGTAACTATGGACATGGTGACGCACATGGTAGGTCGGGGGGTGCAGACTACCCCAACCCCTATCAGGCAAACTAAAGCCATCGTTTTCATGGCTCCCTCCCTTTGCAGACAGTTCAGGCTTGCTTCAGATGGCTGGGGAACAACTTGAAAAAGGAACCGCCAGGAAAAATTTGGGGCCGAAGCCCCGGATTTCATGGTAGTGATTTGACGCCTTCAGCCTAGGGTCGCTTCGCCGGGGAACATCCCCGGTATTGACGGCCGCCCGGTCTCAGGTTCCTATCCCCAAAAGCCATTGGTTAAGTGCACTAGCGCACGACCCAAAGGACCTTTGTGATTGTTGGCACTATATTATGGGTAATGAATCGGCCTGTCAAGAAAAAACTTTAAAATATTCATAAGTAATTAAATTTATTTAATATATGTCGCCATTAACAAATTTAGCCCCGCTTCCACCACGATATCTTTAGCCAAATCCTCTCCCATTTTGCCGATAATGGGGTTATTTTCCAGTATTTAGCTCATTTTTTGGTTCAAAGTGGGACTTTTTTTAGAAGCAAAAGGTTGAATCCTTAATGGTGCGAATTATGACAATTTATATAATTATTAAGCTATGTTATCCAATATATAATTTTTAATTTGTATCAGTTAGCCATTGCCCTCCGTGCTCACCGTCTTCCGGGTAAAGATTGTGGTCCCGGCCAGCATCTACGCCTACTTCCAGTTACCGTCAGCCGGGACAGAGACACTAGGCAATTTTGCGAAGTAATTCGACGGGAAATTTTTTTAAAAAAAGCCGGGGGCGGTTGCTGCCGCCTCCCGGCCCTTGATCTAGCCGCTTGCTCAGATTTAGGCACAAAACCCGCGACCGCGGGTGGCTCAAGCCTTTCAGGCGCCGCCGAAGCCGATGCTCACCTGGCCGTCTTCCAACAGTACGGGCACCCGGCGATTGCCCGGGATGAGGCTTTGCATCTCCTCCATGGCCTGGGAATTTTGGATCACATCCTTATAAATTACGGTAAAACCCTCTTTGCTCTTGGCCTCCCGGGCCTTGAGGGTGAAGGGTCAGGACTGCTTGCCGAAGATGATAATTTCCTTAGCCACGGTCCACCTCCTTACTTGGAATCCAGAAAATAGACCTTCACATAAAGAAAATCCACCTGATTGAGAATGATCAGGGGGTTTTCCGAGACGGTGTATTGCACCCCTTCGAATCGGGGGTTCACTTTCTCCCGCACGTGGCTCATGACTTTGTCGGCCACCTGGGGGCTGCCGGAGGCGGCCTTCACAAAATTCGTAAAGACCACGGCATCTTTGAGCACCAGGGACTTGGTCTCTTCCCGCAGGGTCACCCGCAGGGGTTTCAAAGCATCCTCGAAGAAATCGCCGATATCCTCATAGTCCTTCTTAATCCGGCCGAAACTCCACTGGCGCAGGCTCTGATATTTGGTGGCGGCCTCACTCGACCAATTGTCGGTGGTCAGGCTGACAATACCAATATTGGGAGTCCCGGGCGCATTGGCCGGCATATAAACAATCTTCACCGCCAGTTCCGGGTACTTTCGGTTGGCCAGGACAAAATCCCGGAACTGGCGTTGGCCCGGCCGGTCATAGTTATGGGATTCGCCGACGCTCCAGCCGTCGTTTTCCAGGCTTTGCAGCAGCGCCCCGGCCCGGGGCATCAGCTGGCGCAAATCGGCAAAGCTGCCGGGAACCACGTTCCCGGTGGGTGCCGCTTGCTTGTACTCCTCTACGGGAGGCTCCGCCGGAGGCGGGGCTTCATACTCCGGCTCCCTCATAGGAAGCGAAGGGCTCTCGGGCGCGACAGGCGTCGGCGCCGGTTCCGCCGGCGGCCGCATCTGCGCCAGACCGCGGCCCGAGGTGTCGGGCTTCAGGCCCAGGATGAACAGGGTCTGTCCTCCGATGCCGGGTCGACTCTGACGCCAGAAAGAATAGGGTTGCTCCGGGAACAGGTCCAGGGTGATCCTCACCCCCCCGGCAGCGGACTGGGTTGCCACCTGCTCCACCAAGATATCATCCCCTTCCAGGCGGGTCGGCAGACGCGCGGCCCGGGCCTGGGGGAATTCCACCACCAGTTGGGGTTTTCCCGAGGTCCTGGCGGCAGTGATCCGCGGCTCCGCCATCCGGTCCAGGACGATGGTCAACAAGGTGTTTTCTCCCACCCTGCTCAAACCCAGGCGACGAACTTCCACAGTAGCGGCTCCCCAACCCATCCGAGGGCTGAGAAGGCTACCCACGGCCAGTACAAAAATTCCCAGAAGGCTCAACGTCTTGATTTTCGCCCCCGGGGTTGCCAGATTAAAAATTGCCTTATCCTCCTTCTTTGATCCGCTTAAAGTTCACACAGGCATTGGGGGGACAACCGGGATGCCAGTCGCCGGTCATGTCCAGCGACAATTTCTGGCCCTCTGCGCTGGGGGTGGCGATCACGATGCCCCCGGTCTTGAGGTACATCCAGACCTTGCCGTCGTTCACCCGCCAGGTAAATTCCACGGTTTTCCCCGCCAGGGTCCAGGTCCCCTTGCCATCCTCTTTCAGGTCAAGGTCAACGTATTTGTTCCCGGCAAAGGTCTCCTCAGAGCGATAGGTCCCGGCGAAGGGAGAGCGGGACTCCCCGCAACCTCCCAAACCCAGGCCAACCAGGAGCAGAACCAGGACCGCAGCTAGCTTCAGCAGTTCTTTCTTCATATCGATCTATCCCGCAAGGTGAAGCCTCCACGATCCAAAACGAAAAACCGATCGTAGAAGAAAATTTGGATGCACATGACCAACATCCCGGTATTTTTGAGGACTTTCAACCAGTTCACCGGTTCGCCCACTTCACCGACGCAGCCGCAGTTAATCGGCAGATGATGCAAAATGGCATTGACCAGTCCAACGATGAAGACAACATTCATGGCCCCGATCAGGGTGGCCGCGGCCCTGGTGCGGATGCCCAGGACCAGGAACAGCCCGACCACCAGTTCGGCCCAGGGCAGGGCGAGGGCCCAGAGGTTCACCCCCCAGGCGGGCATCATGCCGTAATCCACCGTGTTCAAGGCAAAGACCGCGGGCCGCAAGATTTTGCTCAGGGCAAAGGCAATAAAGATCGCCCCCAGAAGCAGCCGGCAAACCGCGGACAGGTAAGGACTGCGGCGAACGGGAGGAATTAAGATGATTAGAAAAATGGCCAGCGGTAGCGATTCGAGCAGACCCGCCAGACCCAGCGAGATAGCGGCGCCTTCTTTAGGCGGCTTCTCTTCCAGGGGAAAGGTGCGCTCCCAGCCGGAGTAGTCTTGGAGTACCACTACCTTGTTCGCAACCTTGATTTTCAACAGGCGGGCCAGTTCGACGTCGAACCGCCGGCTAAACGAACCGCCGTACACAATAAGGGCCTTGTCCTTGGCCCCCGGGGTCTGCTCCAGGGTGAACTGAAACATGGGAAACATCAAATCATACAGGACCAGCGGCAAGTTCATGGCGCCCTTGATGTGCTCCTGATCAAAAAAGGCGCTTTTCCTGGCATCGATGAAAATGGCCTCGTTCTTCTTGTACTCTTCCTGCGCCTGGCTCAGGGAAATCTCGGGAATAACGTTCTTTTCGCCCCAACCGTAAATAAGCGGAATCGCATTGTCGTTGTAAAGGTTGAAGATCACGCCAAAGATGATACTCAAACCGATCATGAGGGCATAGTCGAACCAGGAGATCTGGCGCAGCTTCACCTGGTGCACCACCTCTTTTTCCAGACGACTATCCCCGGTCACCAACCAATTGGCCAATTGATTGATAATATGGCGGGCCAGTCTGGGGTTATCGTCCAACAGCCGGTCGAATTCTTCCTTGGAAACCTTGATCAAGACGGATTCTTCTATGGCCTCCACTGAGGCGCTGCGGGGCTGGCCGGTCACCAGGGCCACTTCGCCGAAATAAGCACCGGAGCCCAATTCCGTCAACGGGGTCCGGATGTGGTCTGCCGTCTCTCGAAAGACCCGCACTCGACCGGACTGGATCACATAGAAAAATTCCGGGGATTCTCCCTGGCTGACGATGCGGGCGCCGGCAGGGAGGACGACCTCCTGCCCTATTTCGCAGAGCTTCAGCCCGCTTGCCTCTTCCGATGTCGGTGGTGCCTGATTATTTCCCATAGGTTTACCTAATCTCTTAAGATCCGGGACCCCGCCCCTGCAATTGATCCAATAACCTAACCATTTTCCCAAACCTTTTTACCATAAGATAGTTGAGAAGTGAACCGCACCTTTGATCGTCTGCAGAAAATCCTCATTTTTGTTTTTTTGTCTAGGATTTTCGCCACGGCAAAATAATTTTACCCCATACCCTCCCGGCCCCTGGTGATTTTGGTCGCTGGCCGGGAGATTTTTCGGTGCGCGGCTGGTTCTATTATCAATTTGAGAAAATTTTATCAGGCTTCCCAGCGCTTCTCTCAAGTAGAGAAAGATCGACAAATTAAAACTTTGGACCAAATTTGTCTAAAATAATTCAATCGCTATTCCAGTGAGTTAACCAATCGTTTTTTAATTTTTTTTTGGCAAGTCATTTGCATAAGAGCTATCCGATAGAATCTAATTGTCCATAACTGAGGTTTTCCCCATATGCGCACCACCACTTTCGCCTTTCCCTGGCCCCAGGGCAAATGGCGTTCCAAAGAAGAGCAGCGGATCCAGGTTCTGGACCTGGTCCTCAAGATCCTGGTCCCCTTAATCCTGTCGGTCTGCTTCGTCGTGGCCTTTAAGGTCGGCTCGTTCAACGGCTATCTCCAACTACTCAGCAGCAAGAGCTTCGGCTCGCCCGTCATGGCCCTGGGGGCCGGTTTCACCCTGGCCTACCTGGGTTTCCAGTTGGTCCGCACGGTCCTCTGGTGGCGCTATAAACCTTATGCGTTGCCCAAAGGGCGCCTGCCCCGGGTGACGGTCATTATCCCGGCCTACAACGAAGGGGCCATGGTGGAAAAGTCCATTGCCGCCGCAGCCGCCTCCGACTATCCGGCCGATCGGCTGGAGATTATCTGCATCGATGACGGCTCCAAGGACGACACCTGGACTTATATCGACCGGGCCCAGAAGCGTTATTCCAAACTCGTCAAGGCCATCCGCTTCCCCAAAAACCGGGGCAAGAAAGAGGGCCTCTATGCCGGCTTTACCCGGGGAACGGGTGAGTTCTTCGTCACCATCGACTCGGACAGCATCATCAAACCGGACACGGTGCGCCAAGTCATCGCCCCCATGCTCCAGGACCCCCGGGTGGGCGCGGTGGCCGGCAACGTCAAGGTCTTCAACCGGGTCCGCTGCCTCATGGCCCGGATGCTGGCGGTGCGTTTCGTCCTGGCCTTCGACTTTTTGCGGGCCTCACAAAGCATGTACGGCTTCGTCACCTGCACTCCGGGCGCCCTGTCCGCCTACCGGGGTACAGCCCTGAAACCCATCCTGGAAGAATGGCGCCAACAGACCTTCTTGGGCCTGCCCGCCAATATCGGCGAAGACCGGGCCCTCACCAACCTGGTGTTGCGCCAGGGCTTCCACACTGTCTATCAGCGCAGCGCCCTGGTTTACACCAAAGTGCCGGAAACCTACCGCGGCCTGGTCCGGATGTACCTGCGCTGGGATCGCAGCAACTTCCGGGAAAACTGGGTCCAGTTGAAGTTCATCTTCGGCAACTACCGCAAAGGCCAGCGGCTGCTGCCCATCCTCGACTACTTCATGACCCAGATCGAGTTCCCCTTGACCTACCTCTTCCTGGGGATGCTGCTGGTTTCCTTCTTCATCTACCCCATCGTCATGGTGAAGTTCTTTGCCGGCCTGGGGGTCTTCACCCTGGTATGGATGTACTACTACATCCACCAGGAGCGGGACCTGGAGTTCATCTACGGCATCCTCTACTCCTACTTCGCCTTCTTCTTCCTCAACTGGGTCCAGCCCTGGGCCTTTCTGACGGTGCGCAACGACCACTGGCTGACGCGCTAACGCCCGATCAAAAGGGATTTTATATATAGCATATCGGGGGGGGGCCGGCCATGCCGACCCCCTTTTTTTTCAGCCAAACCCTTAAAACCGTCCTCCCATGGCGCCCGCATAGCCGGTGAGTTCCACGTAGCCCCGGCCGGTGATGGGGCCGCCCTCTTGCCGGCCCTGGATCTTTACCTGCCCTTCCCAGTAGCTCACCTTGGCCGGGACGCCGGCCCGAACCTCCTGGTCGGCCAGGGTGGGGGCCAGGGTGAGATTGAGCCCGGCCCCGGGCAGGTTAATCTGCCAGCCCGCCGGATACGCCGCCTTGGAGTGGGGGGACTTCCAGACGCCGGTGGTCTTTACCTGAAAATCGCTTAACTTTAGATGCCGCGCCTTCCCGGCAGCATCCACCAGGGTGCCGGAGGAAGCCGGGTCCAGGCTGCCGTCCTGATGGCGCAGGAGATAGAGCATCACCTCCCGGCCGTCGTCCAGTTGCAGGGCGAACCAGTCCCAGCCCACCAGGCCGGGGGCCATGGCGCGGCTGAAGAACTCGTGGTCCATCCAGCTGGCGCCTTCAACCCCCAAGGTGCGGCCATTCATGGTCAGATGACCCTTGGTCTCCAGACGGGTGACGGAATAGTAATAACTGGCCGCCGCAGATTTGGCCGCCTTGCGGCTGAGGCCGTCTTCGCCGTGCAAGGCCGGGGGTTTAAGGGGCGTCAGGGTCAAGTCCAGCCCCAGGGCGCCCCGGCCGGCCTTTTCCCGGAATAGAAAGCGGCCTCGGTCCGGATCGGCTACGGCCAGATGGGCGAAATAGACGGTGTTCAGGCGCCAGGCCGAACGGGCCTGGGGGTCCGGTGGGCGCAAGGCCGCCCGGAAGAAGGTGAGCTGGTAGCCGAAGGTCTCGCCTGCCCCGGACTTGAGATGCCCCACCCAATACCAC